>CAYXRH010000038.1:0-2678 GCA_964466355.1 uncultured Thermodesulfobacteriota bacterium | reverse complement strand
CTGACCTCCCCTGACCGGCTCTTCGGCCCACGCGGCCGGTGCGGCGACGAGAATTGCGGCCAAAAGTAACAACCACATCTTTTTCATGGCGCCTCCTAAATTTTAAAAAATTTGCCGTTCTCCCGGCTGGCTTGGATTGACCGATTAAGGGGGCTCGACCCGCTCCCGAGCCGGATAAGACCATTGGACCAGAGAAGGCTGGTCAGGTCAAGAATAAGGGTGAGAGCGTTGAAAAGCCGCCCTCTCGGCCCGCCTGCCGCGGCTTTCTCGGATGCTCACGTACTGTCATCTTATCATCATGTGCTCCGCGCCTCGAAATCCGGGCGCCTTGACTTGGAAACCGAGGGCGGCCTAAGGTCAGGAACCAAAAAATTGTTTTCAGGAGGAAGCATGGGCAGACTCGAAGGCAAGGTGGCCATCGTCACCGGCGGGGCCGAGGGCATCGGCCGGGCCACGGCCGAGCTTTTCGCCGCCGAGGGGGCCAGGCTGGTCGTGGCCGACATCAATCAGACCCTGGGCGAACGGGTCGCCGCGGCCATCGCCGGCCGAGGCGGCGAGGGGTTCTTCTTCAAGCTGGACGTCACCAGCGAGGAAGAGTGGCGAGCCCTCATGGCGGCCACGATTGAGCGCTACGACAAGCTCAACGTCCTGGTCAACAACGCCGGCGTGTCGGCCATCGCCGACATCGAGTCCACGACCATGGACATCTGGAACAGGATCATGGCCGTCAACGCCACCGGGGTCTTTTTGGGCACCAAGTCGGCCATCATGACCATGAAGACCAATAACGAACCCTGCTCCATCATCAACCGCTCCTCCATCGACGGCCAGGTGGCCGAGCCGGAGCTCTTCGCCTACTGCGCCTCCAAAGGGGCGGTGACGATTCTGACCAAGTCGGCCGCCCTCTCCTGCGCCGCCCGGGGCTACAACATCCGCGTCAACTCGGTCCACCCGGCCTACGTGTGGACCTCGATGACCGAGAAGGAGGCGGCCGGCTACGGCGTCACGCCCGAGCAGTACTGGGCCAGGATGAAGCCTTTCCATCCCTTGGGCCGCTTTGGAGAGCCAATTGACGTGGCCTACCTGGACCTCTTTCTCGCTTCGGATGAGTCGCGCTGGATCACCGGGGCCGAGTTCACCATCGACGGCGGGGCCACGGCCCAGTGAACTTGAAGGGCCGCTTTGGCCTGGGCTGATCGTCGGGCTCAGGTCTCTTGAGCGGCGGCGCTGAGCCGGTGACGGAGCCACAGGAGAATCAGAATCAGCGCCGGCACGCTCGTGTCGCTCAGCCACAGCACCGGCCCCACGTTTCCGGGGGCGTAGTTGCCCACCTGGATCATCTGGACGATGTGTCCGTAAGCCACCCCGAAGCCAAAGGTGGCCGAGGCCAGGCCGGTGGCCAGCCAGAAGCCGCCCCGCCGCCAAATGCACAGCAGACCCAGGACGCCCATGGTCAGGTTGGCCATGGCTATCTCGAACTGAAAAGGGCTGCCCGGTGCCCAGCCGATGTAGCGGGCCGTCTCGGCGGCCCTGAAGGTGTGGGCGTAGGCGGCCAGGAGGCCGCCGGCGCCGACGAAGACGACCAGCAGATAAAGGAGAAGGATTTCAACAACGCGAGAAGCGGCGCGGGGCTTCTTGTCCAAGGCCAGATGCAAGCCCGCGCCGATGACGAAAGCGGCCAGATAAAGATAAAAGATCATTTTTCCCTCCGCCTGTCCACTTCTTTAAAAAAGGCAAGGTTCTGGCCAAACACAACGCCGAAAAGCCGACCCGGCCCCAAACGTCGGCTTTGGCTCAGATTTCGATCCACTCCAGGGGCGGGGTCGGGCATCTGATCGCTCTCCACGGTTTTTTCCGTCTGCGGGCCAGGGCTCGGATGTCCTCCAGGCGCGCCTCGACCGCCGCCTCGCCGGCCCGGATCATCTCCTCCACCGGCTCGAAGTCCGACCAGCGGATGTGCCCGACCTCGGGCCTGAGGACCAGGTCGGCGTGGCGCAGCTCCAAGGCCTTGAGGTAATAGCTCTGCACGTCCTCGATTCGCAGCAGAAGGTCCAGGCCGCTGGTGCATCTGGGATCGTTCTCGATGGCCTTGTCCACGTCCACGGCCAGGACCGCCTCGGCGCCCAAGCGCCGGGTCGGCAGCGCCGGAACCATGTGCACCACCCCGCCGTCCACGATCGAGAGGTCATCCCGGACCAGGCCTTCAACCATCCCCGGAATGGCCACGCTGGCGTACACGGCCTCCCGCAGCGACCCTGAGGAGAAGAGCACCGCCCGGCCGGAGCAGACGTCTGTGCCCACGGCGCAGAAAGGGATGGCCAGGTCTTGGATTTGGACCGGGGGGACGAAGTGCTCGATGACCCTCTGGAACACCTCGCGATCCAAGATGGCCGTCCGGGAGACCACCTTGGCCGTGACGTAGGTCCTCTTGAGCCAGGTCTCCAGGCGCTGGTAAAAGCCTTCGGGCCTGTCGGGCGGCACGCTCCGCCTCAAGACGTTGACGGCCTGGTTGTATGACTCGCTGCCGATGAACTCCTTGAGGCGCTCTTCCAGCTCCACGGCCCCGTCCGAGGAGGCGTAAGCCGCCCCGACCAAGGCGCCGATGCTGGAGCCGGTCAGGCAAAATATCTTGACGCCGGCCCTCTCCAGGGCCTTGAGCACGCCGATGTGGGCCACCC
>CAYXRH010000037.1:0-18566 GCA_964466355.1 uncultured Thermodesulfobacteriota bacterium | reverse complement strand
ATCGGCGGCAGCGTCTGGCTGACTGAATCGGTCCCGCCCGAGACCATGATCGTCAGCACCGACCAGGTGGCGGCCGACGCCTTGGGGGCCACGTTGCTGGGCCTGACAACGGCTGATTTGCCCTATTTGACCGCAGTGGCCGGGGCTGGTCTGGGCCGGCTGGACTTTGAGTCCCTCGAGCCTTTCAGGAATCAGGCAAGCTGAGAGATGCGCATCGTCTCTGCCCGAAGGATCTCGCAGCTCTTCTTTGGGGCTCTTTTGATCTGGTTTGGCCTGAGCGCCTCAGTGGGCGAGGCCTGGTGGCAGCTTCGGGGCTGGCCCATCAACTGGCTTCTCCAGCTCGACCCCCTGGTCGCCTTGGGCAGCCTCCTGACGACCTTCAGGCTCCACGACGAATTGGCCTGGGCCGGGGCGACGGTGGTCTTGACCATCTTTCTGGGGCGGGCGTGGTGCGGCTGGATCTGCCCCCTGGGGTCGCTGAATCATCTGGTGAGCCATCTGGCCTGGCGGCAAAAGAGGTTGTCCCAAAAGATCAAGGCCAATCAACGCCATCCTGGCCAGGTCATAAAATATTACGTCCTCGTCTTCCTCCTGACCGCCGCCGCCGGCGGAGCGCTGAGCCGATTGGCCCATTCTTTTGATGCTCTGTCCTTGATGGCCCGCTCGGTCTTGGCCGCGGCCTTGATCGCCCTGTCCTGGTGGGTCCTGGCCAGGGCGAGAGGAGGTTTTTTGAGGGCCGGCGCGACGACGATCTGGCTGGTCGGACTCTGGCTGGTCTTGGGCCTGATCTGGCCCGTGGACCGGGTGGTCGCGGCCTCGCTTCAGACCGGGCTTCTCGATCCCCTGCCCCTCGTCCACCGCGTGGTGAATCTGGTTCTGCTGCCCTTGGTCGACGCGCCGGCCCGGCAGTTGTGGACTGGCCAGCGATTTTATCAGACCGGCTGGCTCGTCGGCGGCCTCTTCGCCGCAATGGTGCTTCTCAATCTGTGGGCGCCGCGGTTTTACTGCCGTTTCATCTGCCCTCTGGGGGCCCTGCTCGGGCTGATGGGCCGCTGGGCGGTGTGGCGTTTGGGCAGGTCAGAGGCCAACTGTCAGGACGGCGCCATCTGCCAGGCCGGGTGTCCGGGGGCCTGCGAGCCCCACGGCCGCATCCGCTCCGAAGAATGCGTGCTCTGCTTCAATTGCCTGGAGACCTGCCCCCAGGGGCGGATCGGCTTCCGCGCCCAGGTCTCGGCCGGGGGCGAGACCATTGCCCCGGATCTGTCCCGGCGGGGCTTCCTCGTCACCGCCGCGGCGGGCCTGGCCGCCTTGCCCTTGCTCCGGCTCAGCGGACCCGTCGGGCTGGGCCAAAACCCGCGTCTGATTCGCCCTCCTGGGGCCGCGGCCGAAGAGGAGTTTCTGGCCCGATGCCTCAAGTGCTCGCAGTGTATGCGGGTCTGTCCGAGCAACGTCATCCAGCCGGCCGCCTCAGAGGCAGGGCCTGAGGGGCTTTGGAGCCCGGTGCTCAACTTCCGTCTCGGCACCAGCGGCTGCCAGCTCAACTGCGTTGCCTGCGGGCAAGTCTGCCCCAGCGCGGCCATCAGGCCCTTGAGCCTCGAGGAGAAGCTGGGTCAAGGCCGATTCAACTCGGCCGGCCCGGTGCGCCTCGGCACGGCCTTCGTGGACCGAGGCCGCTGCCTGCCCTGGGCCTTTGACCGGCCGTGCATCGTCTGCCAGGAGAACTGCCCCCTGAGCCCCAAGGCCATCTTCACCCGGGTGGAGTTCGTCGCCATCTGGGATGGCCGCCGAACCGTGGCCCACAGCCACGGCCAGAAGGTCTTCTTTCGAGGCCCGCCCCTAAGATCGCCGTCTCGCCTGGCGAGCGGCGATTACTACGCTCGTCTTTTGAGCGCCCTTGGCGAGCCGCCCAGGCTCATCATCGCCGCCGCGGCCGACTCCTTGAACCTGGCCGCGGTTGAGCCTGGGAGTTGGACTCCCTCGCCGGGCGATGAATTGGAGATCCAGGTCAGGCTCCAGCGGCCCTTTGTTGATCCCGAGGCTTGCATTGGCTGCGGAATCTGCGAGCATGAGTGCCCGGTGAACGTCGTGCCGGCCATCCGCGTCACGGCCGAAGGGGAGAGCCGATCTCGGAAAAGGTCTTTGTTTTTGTGATGGCGTGGCCAAATTTTGGCCGAGGGCCATACTGAGACCAGAGAACCATTCTTGAATAAGGACCAGGGCATGACTGACAAGTTGATTAAAAGAAACCCCTCCCGTCGGGATTTCCTGCTCACCAGCGGCGCAATGGGCCTCGGCGGCCTTTTGGGCTCTTGGAGCGGCCCAGGCCTGGCCAGCGGGGGCGAGGTCGTGCCCCGGAGAGATTTCGGCCGCACCGGGCGCCAGGTCTCCGTCCTCTCCCTGGGCGGCATTTTTGACACCCTCAACAACCAGATCGTCCTCCAGCAGGCCCTCAACCTGGGGGTGACCTATTGGGACACGGCCGAGAGCTACCTGAACGGCCGCAGCGAGAGAGGCATCGGCCGGTTTCTGCAAAGAAATCCGGACGTCAGAGCGAGGATCTTTTTAGTCACCAAGGCCTGGACTTTTGATCCGCGGGCCCTGAGCGGCCAACTGGAGCAATCCCTGAAACGGTTGCAGACCAGCTACGTGGACCTGTTTTTCATTCACGCCGTCAATGATCCCGACGACCTGACCCGGGACCACGCCCGCTGGGCCGAGGGGACCAAGGCGGCCGGCAAGATCAAGCTCTTCGGCTTCAGCATCCACGCCAACATGGCCGCCTGCCTTAAAAAAGCGGCCGGGTTGGGTTGGATCGACGGCGTCATGACCGCCTACAATTTCCGTCTTCTGAGGGACAGGGACATGCAGGCGGCCTTGGAGGTCTGCGCCGCCAAAGGCGTCGGCCTGACGGCCATGAAGACCTTGGCCCCTGGCTACGCCGATCGGGCCAGAGGCGGCTCAGCGGACGACGACCTCACGGCCCGGTTTTTAAGCCAGGGGTTTAGCCAGGCCCAGGCCAGACTCAAGGCCGTCTGGCAGGACGCCCGCATCGCCAGCATCTGCTCCCAGATGCCCAATCTGCGCCTGCTCAAAGAGAACGCCGCCGCGGCCGCGGACAAGACGCGCCTCTCGGCGGCTGAATTGGACTGGCTGGCGCGCCGCGCCGAATTGACCGCCTCGAGCTTCTGTCTCGGTTGCGGCCGCATCTGTGAGGAGGCTTTGGGGGCGCCGGTTCCGGTGAGCGAGGTGATGCGCTGTTTGATGTACTGGCGCGGCTACCACGAGCCTGAGGCGGCCCAAAGCCTGTGGGCCCGACTGGCCAGCTCAGGCCGCGCCGGGTGGGCGGAGATGGATTTCTCCGCCGCGGAAAAGGCCTGCCCGCGCGGTCTGGAGATCGGGCGGCTGATGCGCGAGGCGGTCCGGCTGCTGGCCTAGTCTTTTATAGGTTTTTCAGAGACGGCCGATGGGCCGCTCTAAACCAGGCCCGGCTTAAAAAAGCGTCAGTCAACGCGGCGGTAGGTCTTGCCCTGGGCGCCGCAGACCGGACAGACCTGGGGCGGCTCCTTTTCCGCGGTGTGACCGCAGCCGGGGCAGACAAAATAGGCAAAGTCCCCCACGTCGCCTTCGAGGTTGTCGAGCAGCTTCTGGTAGAGCGCGGCGTGGACTTTTTCGACCTCGTTGGCGAAGCGAAACGACCTCTCGGCTCGGTCGTGGCCTTCCCTCTGGGCGGTCTCGATCATGCGGGGGTACATTTTTTTGAACTCGTGGGTCTCGCCGGCCACGGCCTCTTGAAGGTTCTCCCGGGTGGTTCTGATGGCCTTGAGAGCCTTCAAGTGGTTGTGGGCGTGGATCGTCTCCGCCTCGGCCGCGGCCCGAAACAGCCGGGCCGCCTGGGCAAACCCCTCGCGCTCGGCCTTGACGGCAAAGGCCAGGTACTTGCGGTTGGCCTGGGATTCGCCGGCAAAGGCCTCCTTCAGGTGATCCTCGGTCTGGGACATCATGCAAACCCTCCTAAATTCTCAAGTTCTCAAACCCCCGACTCAACCATGAGGCTGCTTCAAATCAGATCAAGAGGGGCTCTCAGTCTCGCTCCAAGAGCCGTTCGATCATGAGGTGGGCCGGACCCAAGTAAGGCCCCTTAGCGGCCTGAGCTTCGCTGAAGGCCTCGGCTCGGCCCAAGGGCCGCCGGCTGTCGTAGAGCATCATCGGCACCGGCTCCGGGGTGTGCGTCATGACCGAGAGAGGGGTGTAGTGGTCGCAGGCGACGAGCAGGCGGAAGGGCCGGGCCGGCGCGAGTCCGTGGAGCAAGGGTCCGACCACGTGGGCGTCGAAGTCTTCGATGGCCTGGAGCTTGTGGGCCAGAAGGCCGGAGTGGCCGGCCTCGTCCGGCGCTTCGACGTGGAGATAGAGCAGATCGTCCTCGGCCAGGATTCTGAGCCCGGCCCTGACCTTGCCCGCGTAGTTGGTGTCCAGCCAGCCGCTCGCGCCGGGCACGGCCACGGGCTTGAGCCCGGCGTACACGGCCAGACCCTTGAGCAGGTCCACGGCCGAGATCACGGCGCCGCGGAGCCCGAACCGCTCTGGAATGGGTGTCAACTTTGGCGGCCGGCCCTGGCCCCACAGCCAGATGGAGGTCGGCTCGACCTTGAGGCGTTTTTCAGGGGTGAGGCTGGCCAGGACGTCCCAGGAGCGGCGGGTGAGCTCATAAAGAACCGCCGCGTCTTTTTTGAGCCTTTCCAGATGGGCGTTGACCACCTGGCCGGAGAGATCGTGGGGCGGGGTGAGGGGGATGTCCGCCCGCCCCTTGGTCCAGACGAGAACGTGCCGGTACGAGGTGCCGAGGTGAAAACCGAAGGCCGCGGAGCCGAGGGCTTTTTGAAGGGCCTCGATCAAGGGCCGGGCCTGGGGGGTGCTGATGTGGCCGGAGCAGTAGTCAGTCATGGTCATTTGACCGGCGCCGTCCTCGCTCAAAACCACCAGGTTGCAGCGGAAAGCGACCTCATCAGGGCTTAGATCAAGGCCCAGGCTGGCCGCCTCCAGCGGGGCGCGGCCAGTGTGGTGCGCCAAGGGATCGTAGCCCAACAAGGACATGTTGGCCACGTCGCTGCCCGGCTCCATGCCCGGGGGTATGGTCTGGGCCCGGCCGACCAGGCTGGTTTTGGCCAGGGCGTCCAGGTTCGGGGTCCGGGCCGCGGCCAAGGGGGTTTGGCCGCCCAGCTCAGGGCGAGGGTAGTCGCCCAGGCCGTCGCCGACGAGGATGACGTATTTCAAGGCTCGTCCTCGATTCTGTATCTGACCGGCCTCCGGGACAGGACCTCCAGGTCGTTGAGCTTGGCCATGGCCGCGCGAAGGTGGGCCTCCTTGGCCCGGTGGGTCAACATGATCACCGGCACCGAGGCCTCGCCGCGGCCTTTTTGGATGACCGACTCGATGGAGATGTCGTGCTCGGCCAGCACTCCGGAGACCTTGCTCAACACGCCCGGCTTGTCCAGGGCGTTGAAGCGGATGTAATAACGGGCCGTCAGCTCGTCCAAGGGGCTCAGGCTCAGGTTTTGGGAGAGGCGCTGGGGGTCGCCCAGGTTGGGCACCCGCAGCCCCACGCCGGTGAGAACGTTCCTGGCCGCCTCGATGATGTCGCCGACCACGGCCGAGGCGGTCGGCTTGCGGCCGGCCCCGAGGCCGTAGAAGAGGACCTCGCCCACCTGGTCGGCCCTGAGGTGGATGGCGTTGAAGGCGCCGTTGACCGCGGCCAGGACGTGGGACTGGGGCAGCATGGCCGGATGGACTCGGGCGTCGACCCTGTCCCCCACCCGATGGGCGATGGCCAGGAGCTTGATGACGTAGCCGAATTCCCGGGCAAAGCCGATGTCCGGCGCTTCGATGTCTGAGATGCCCTCGATGGGCAGTCGGTCAAACTGCAGGGGGCCGCCAAAGGCCAACGAGATCAGGATGGCCAGCTTGTGGGCCGCGTCCAGACCCCTCACGTCCAGGCTCGGGTCAGCCTCGGCCAGGCCTTCGGCCTGGGCCTGGGCCAGGGCCTGGGCGTAAGGCTCCCCCTTCTCGGTCATGCGGGTCAGGATGTAGTTGGAGGTGCCGTTTAATATGCCGCACAGGGAGAGGATCCGGTTGGCGGCCAGGCCCTCCCTGAGGGAGCGGATGATGGGGATGCCGCCGGCCACGGCGCCCTCGTAGAACACGCCCACCTGGGCGGCCTCGGCCCGGGAGAAGATTTCGTTGCCGTGAAGGGCCAGCAGGGCCTTGTTGGCCGTGACGACTTGCTTGCCCGCCTCCACGGCCCGGAGTATGAAATCCCGGGCCGCTTCCAGGCCGCCGACCAGCTCGACCACGATTTTGATCTGGGGGTCATCCAAGACTGCCTCCGGAGAGCCGGTCAGAACCCCGGCCGGAACCTCGACGCCTCGATCGGTGGTCAGATCCACGTCGGCGATGCGGACCAGGCGCAGCCGCGCGCCCAGGGTGTGGTCGAGTCGATGATCGTGCTGAAAAAAAATGTGGGCCACCCCGGCCCCGATGGTGCCAAAGCCGATGAGACCGACCTTGATCTCGTCCATGGACAATCTCCTCTGAGAGCCGCTCCTCAAGACAAATTCAAAACCCCTGAAACAACGGACTTTATTAAATAGAAGATTTTTAGACATTGTCAAAGGAATTGCGCGCCTCTTAAGCGCAAGATCAAAGAATCAGGCCGGGTTCTTCAGACGAGGCGGCGGAGGGCGCAGTCTTTGTGGCAGGCGGCGCAGGGGTTTGTTCTGACCTCGTCAATTTTGGCGGACACGGGATAGAGGTAGGCCAGGGACCAGGTCGGCCAGAGCCGTCCCTTTTCGGCTCTCACGCCGCTGGGGTTTTTAGGGAGCAAGTCCAAGACGTCCGTCGGTTTTAGCTGCGGCGCCAAGGCGCCGCCGGGCACGATCGGAAATCCGGGGCAAAGGCGGCGGGGGGCGAGGCGTTTGAGAACCCGGTAATGGATGAACGCCTCTAGTTGGAACAGGCCGGCCTTGAGGCAGGCCGCCATCCAAGGCCGCCCCTCAAGAGCCTCCACTTTGGCCCCCAAGGTGGCCGCCACGGCCACGACCCCGGCCTCGGCCCCTGGTAGAGCCAGGGGGCTTTGGGCCGGCTCGATGAAAGCAAAGACCCCCTTGGCTTCTCTGGCGCGATGAAAGGCCTCCAGGGCTCTGGCCAGGTTCTCGTCCGGAGGGGCGGACGCGGCCGCCTGGGCCAGGACGTCGACCTCACTCAGGGTGATCCAGATGTCATCCAAAACGATCACGTTTAAACCCGCTCCTAAAGGTTAAGGCCTGATCTTTGAAAAACAAGCCGTTTAGGCGGTCAGAAGAGCTCATCGGGGCAGGGCGCTTTTTAAGATCTGACGCGAGTAGGCCGAGGTGATGTCCCGCCGCGAGATGATGCCCACCAGGCGGCGGTCCTCGGGCGAGGCGATGACAGGCAAGGTGGCGTAATCTTTGGCTGATATCCGCGTCAAGGCCAGCTCCAGGTCGTCATGGGGGCACACGGTCTCGACGTTCTTGGTGGCCATGTCCTTGACCACGACGACGTCTTGAAGCGACTCCTCAAAGGCGTGCTCGCTGTAGTCGGCGTAGGACAAGATTCCGGCCAGCCGGCCGGTGTGATCGACCACCGGGAAAGAAGAGTGCTTGGAGTGCACGAGGAGTTTCATGAAATCTCTGAGGCGCATGTCCTCGGGCAGAGTTTCGACCTCTGTGCGCATGGCCTGGCCCACGCTCATGGAGCGGAGCAGGTTCATCTCTTTGCCGGCCCTGATGTTGATCCCGCGCCTCAAGAGCTTGAGGGTGTAAATGGACTCCTGTCTGATCTGGCTGGCGACGAGGGTCGAGATGATGCAGGCGATCATCAGGGGAAGGATGATCTTGTAGCCGCCGGTCATTTCAAACAGAATCAGAAAGGCGGTCAAAGGCCCGTGGGTCGTCCCGGCCACGACGGCGCCCATGCCCACGATGGCGTAAGCTCCGGCTTTGGCGGTCAGGGTCGGCGAAAGGCCGTGGAGGATGTGACCGTAGGCGCCGCCGAGCATGGCCCCCAAAAACAAGGACGGAGCGAATATGCCGCCGGACATCCCGCCGCCGATGGTCATGGAGGTGGCCAAAATTTTGACCCCGACCAAGGCGAGCATCAGCCACCAGCTCATCTGTTCAAAAAGGGCCATGTTTATGCCCTCGTAGCCAATGCCGAGAACCCAGGGGAAGAACACGCCCAACATCCCCAGGAACAGACCAGTGGCCGGGGTCTTGAGCCAGTCAGGGATGGGCCAGGCGTCAAAGAGGTCTTCGGTTTTGTAAAGGACGGTGGTGAAGCCCACGGCCACCAGCCCGGCGGCGAGGCCCAAGCCAGCGTGAAAAAACAGCTCCCAGGCCGAGATGAGCTCGTAGTGAGGCACAATGAAGGCCGGATAATCGCCCAGGTAATAGCGCGAGATGGCCGTGGCCATGACCGCGGAGAGGACGATGGGGGAAAAGGTGGTGATGGCGAACTCGCCCAGGATTATCTCCAGGGCGAACATCATGCCCGCCACCGGGGCGTTGAAGGTGGCGGCGATGCCGGCCGCGGCGCCGCAGGCGACGACGACTCTCATACGGTTGGGCGAAAGCTTGAGAATCTGGCCCAGTGAAGAGCCGATGGCCGAGCCGATTTGGACGATGGGCCCTTCGCGGCCCACCGAACCGCCGGAAGCGATGGACAGGGCCGAGGCCAATGATTTTATGATCACCACCCGCTTGCGGATCACTCCCCCTTTGAGGGCCACCGCCTCCATGACCTCGGGCACCCCGTGACCTTTGGCCTCCCGGGCCAGGAAATAGATCAGCGGCCCCGCCACCGCCCCGGCGGCGGTGGGCACCAGGAGGCGGCGGAGCCAAGACAGGCCCTCGAGGGCGGTCAGGATTTCGCCTCCGGAGCCGTAGCACAGTTGTTGAAAGAAGCTGATCAGAAAGCGGAACCCCACGGCGCCGTAACCGCCCAGGAGGCCGATTATCATCGCCAGGGCGAGCAGATAAATCTGCTCCTGGCCCCAGAAGTGGCGTTTCAGGATTCGAACTGGATTCATTCTCTCGGTCGGGGGGCTTATTTTTTCAACACAGCCAGCTTCTTTTTGGCGATCGTCGCCTGTTGGGTCTCGGGGTATTCTTCGATCAGACGCTGAAGGATCAGACGGGCGCTGGTCGTGTCGCCCAATTCAGCGAAGGTGAAGGCCTGCTTCAACAGGGCGCTGGGGACTTTTTCGGCCTTGGGATGGTCCTGAATGACCTTTTGATATTCCAGGATCGCCTCTTCGAAACGCTTTTGGTAATAATAAGTCTCACCGATCCAGAACTTGGCCGCCGGGACCATGTTTGAGGCTGGAAACTGGACGATGAATTTCTCAAGGGCTTGGCGAGCCTGCTCCATCTGGCCCTTTTTAAAAAGCTCCTTGGCCTGTTGAAAGGCCTCGTCTTCGGTGGGCGGCTTGGCCATCTTGGAGGAGGTGGCGGTTTGGCCTTCGGCTGGGGCTGAAGGAGGAGCCGAAGCCAACTGGGCCTCCAGCCGGGCGATTCTCTTGGCCAATTCCTCGCTCCGGTCGGCTTGCTCCAGTTTGTGTTTCAACTCCTCGACCAGGCCCTTGAGTCCGGCCACCTCGGTTTCGAGGCGCGAAACCGCGGCCGTCTGCTCGGCCAAGTTCTCCCGAATGAGACGGATCTCGACCAGTTGCTGCTCCAGCTTGTCGAGTCTCTCCTCCACCGGGGCGGTAGCGTGGACCGGACCAGCCAGGCACAACAGCGTTAAAAAAAACCCCACCGTTCGAAGCGGCATTCAAACCCCGCCTTCTTGAAATGGGGAGGAGCCAAAGCCTTGCGCTCCGGCTCCTCTATGTCGCAAGGCTACTTGATGACGAACTGAGCGCGTCTGTTCTTGGCCCAGGCTTCCTCGTTGTGAGCAGGATCCAAGGGCCGCTCCTCGCCGTAGGAGATGGTGTCCAACCGGCCAGGGTCGATGCCTAGGGCGGCGAGGTATTTTTTGGCCGAAGTCGCCCGGCGCTCGCCCAGGGCCAGGTTGTAGGCGTCGGTGCCTCGCTCGTCACAATGCCCTTCGATGATGACCTTGACGGCCGCGTTTTCCTTGAGCCAGGCCGCTTTGCGCTTCAGAACCTCGGCGGCGTCGGGTCGGATGTCGGACTTGTCAAAGTCGAAGTGGACCATCTCGTTGAGGAACATCATCCTTTTCCGGGCCAGCTCTTCTTTGAGGCGCTGCTCCCTGAGTTGGGCCTCGGTCAGGCCGGCTTCGGCCGCCTCGGCCTTGACCTCTTTCTTCACCTCAGGAGCCGGCATGTCGGTTCGCACCTCTTTCTTGGCGCAGCCAGAGAGCAAGCCAAGGCCGGCCACGGCAAAGACCATCACCATCACTCCGATGAACGCTTTTTTAGTCATGCTCTGTCCACCTCCATTAGCCTCAATTACGTAATCGGATTAGTTCCACAGCCGGCCCGACCAGCTCGGGCTCGTCTGTTTGCCTCTCATTCTGGTAATCCTTTTAACATGTCCGCCGTTGGCAGTCATGACATAAAGTGCCGAATCGCCCTCTCTGGTCGAACTAAAGACCAGCATGCGGCCGTCAGCCGACCAATAGGGGTGTTCGTTGTCGCCTTGATCCAAGGTCAGCTGCTGCCGGTCAGTCCCATCGGGAGCGATGGTGTAGATGTTGAACTGATTCCCTTCCATGCCCACGTAAGCGATCCGATCACCCCGCGGCGACCAGCACGGGGAAGTGTTGTACTGGCCTTCGTAGGTCAATCGTCTGCTCTGTCCCGTAGCCAGATCGAGAATAAAAACCTGGGGGCTGCCGTGGCGGTTGGAGACAAAAGCGAGGTGGCCGCCATCAGGGGAGAAATTGGCCGAGACATCGATGTCGCGCGAATTCGTCAGTCTCTTGATCACCTGCCCCGTCCTGGTGGTCAGGTACAGTTCAGGATCGCCGTCCTTGGACAGGGTCACGACCATCTCGTCGCCTCTGGGGCTGTAAGCCGGGGTGATGTTCAGCCCCTTGAAGGCCAGAAGCCGGTGCACCTTGCCCGTGGCCAAGTCGAGGGTGTAGAGAAACGGCTGGCCGTCCTTGTAGGAGGTGAAGGCCAGCGACTGTCCGTCGGGCGCCCAGGTCGGATCGAGGGAGATGGAGCGAAAGCGGGTCATCTGCTTGACGCCGTGGCCGTCGAAATCAGAGACGAATATCTCCTTGTGGCCAGTGGTCGTGGACACGAAGGCGATTCGGGTCTGAAAGACGCCTTTTTCTCCGGTCACCTGGGCCATGATCTCGTCGGCGAACTTGTGGGCCATGAGCCGGTAATCGGCCACGGTGCCGCTGTAGCGCTTGCCCACCAGGAGTTGGGAACGGCTGACGTCAAAGAAACGAAGCTCGCAGGTGAACATCTGGCCGTCGGAATTAAACCCGCCCTTGATCAAAAACTCGGCGCCAATCATGCTCCAGGACTGGAAGTCGGTCTCAGCCGCGGTGAGGCCCGCCCTCTGGGGGTCCTCCAGGAAGCCCTGGGGATCCAAAAGACGGAACAGGCCACAGAACTCGAGGTCGCTCTGGAGGACCTCGCTCAGCTCCTGGGCGACCTCATGGCCCGTGCCTTGGCCCAAAGCCTTCATCGCTGGCACGGCCACGGGGAACTGGCGCGCGTAGGGGGCGTTGATGTCAATGTAGACCCTAGCCCACGCCGAAGCGTCGGCGAGCCCCCACAGCCCCACCATGACGATCAAAATTTTGGCCGGCCAACGCAGCATCATCCCTCCGGTCGGAACCTGATTCCGATCTCCTGGTCGCTTCCGCTCAGACCCGGAGGCAGGGGTGGCAGCGGGTTTGATCGCTCCACGGCCCACAGGGCCGATTGATCAAAGCGGGGATGGCCGGAGCGCTTTTCAAACCTGACGTTTGTTATCTCCCCGCTGGGTTGAACCGTGATCACCAACACGGCTTCCAACTCGCCCTCCTGCCATTCCTCGGGCAGGGTCCAGTTGGATCTGATCCTGGTCCAGATCTGAGTGTAATACAAGGCGTAACGGTTATTCCCCTTGGCTGAGCCTCCACCAGAGCCGTAGGCGCCGGCAGCCACTCGCTGTCTGGTCCTCTCCAAGGCCTGAGCGAGATGCCTCTCCGCGGCCTCCTGAGCCTCATTTTCAGCGGCCTGGGATTTCCGCTGTTCACTCAAGCGCTCTTCGATGCGGGCCAAGGCTTTGTCTATCTCCTTCTCGGGGTTGATTTTCTTGGTCTTGCTCGACTCCTTGGGGGTGCCCAGTTTGACCATTGGCTCCAATTTCTCCTTGGCCTCGGCTTTTTCCTTGCCCAAGGGAATCAGCTCGGCCGGTGGAGGCGCCTTGACCTTGACCGCCTGGCTCGGTTTGGCCTCAGCCTCAACCGCGCTGGGGGCAGGGGACTTGGTCGGGCCCGCCGCTGGTGGCGGCGGAGGGCCTAGCGGACCGACCAGGTCCACGGTGTAGATCGGCCCCACAAACTCCCGTTCGCCCCCGAAACCCGGCCACAGAATCAAGCCCATCAAGAAGACGAGGTGGAGACCCAAGGAGATCAAGCCATAGGTCAGCACTCGATGGCTGTCCACCGCAGGGTCCATGAAGCCGGTGGCCAGGCCACTCATCTCTTTTTATTCTCCGCCTCCTCCTGACCCGGCGTCTCGGTCACTGGCTCCGTGACCATCCCCAGCCGATCCACGCCGGCTTGTTTGAGGGCGGACATGATCCTGACCACAAAGCCATAAGGCACCCGCCCGTCAGCCCGAAGGTAAACCTGTTGGTCAGCCCGGTTGGCCAAAACGGCTTTGATCTTGTGGCTCAGATTGGACTCGTTCACCTCCACGTTGTCTAGGAAGATCTTTTCGTCAGCGGTCAAGGTGACCACCAGGCGTTCGTGGCGAGAGTCCAGAGCCTTGGCCGTGGCCTGGGGCAGATTGACGTCGATTCCCTGGACCAGCATCGGCGCGGCGACCATGAAGATGATCAGCAGGACGAGCATGACGTCAACCAAGGGCGTGACGTTGATCTCTGAGGCTAGCCTGTCTCGTTCACCTCCAACTTGCATTCTTGAGGCACCCGATTATCTCAAGCCGAGCGTTTGGCTTGAGCTTTGCGCAAGACGTCCCGTTCGACCAGGTTCAAAAAGTCGGCGCTGAAAGCGTTCATTTCCTCGTCCAGGACCCTGACGCGGCTCAAAAAGTGGTTGTAGGCGATGACCGCCGGGATGGCCGCCGCCAGTCCGGCCGCCGTGGCCACCAGGGCCTCTGAGATTCCCGGCGCCACCGTGGCCAGGGATGCGGAGCCCTGGAGCCCGATGCCCCGAAACGCATTCATGATGCCGACCACAGTCCCGAAAAGCCCCACAAAGGGAGCGATGTTGCCGGTGGTGGCCAGAAAAGTCAGCGAATGGCTCAGCCTGGTCATCTCCACTCGGGCGGCTCTGGTCAATGAACGCCTCAAGTTCTCCAGACCGCCGAGGCCAATGCCTTCGGCCATCCAGCCCTGATCAAGGCCGCCGGTGGCCTTGCTGAGCCTGTTGAGCTCGCCGTAGCCGACCCGAAACATCTCGGCCACCGGCGAACCAACATAAGAGCCGAGCTGGCTCTGGATCTGGGAGAGGCTCTTGGCGGTCCAGAAGGCGTCTAAAAAAGAGGCCGTCTGCTGCCGTGAGGTCCGAATTTGGCGCCACTTGATGAAAATGATCGCCCAGGTGGTCACTGAGAAAAAAAGGAGCAGCAGGAGGGTGAAGATGACGATGGGGCTGGCGCCAGAGACGAGGTCGATCAGGCCGCTGTTGCCACCAAAAGCGGACTGGACCGTGAAGGAGGGGAGCCACCAGACGTAAAGCATGTCATACCCGCGCTAATTCGATTTGAGCCATGATATCTCTTCACCGGCCGGAAGTCAATGAAGGAATTGTTCCGGACAGCATCAAGGACACAACATGTTGTGTGTCAATTCTGTGAAGTCAGGGCCTGGCCGACCCCTTTGACCAAGGCCGGCAGAATTTGGCCGGCCGGGCCGAGGAGGGTGATGTCAGCCACTCCCCCGGTCAACTCAGTTGATGACACGTTCACCTCGATGACCTTTGCGCCAGAGCGGGCGGCCAAGGCCGGCATCAGACTGGCCGGGGCCATGACCGCGGAGGTGCCGATGACGAGCATGGCCTGGCATTCGGCCACGGCGCTGATGGCCTCGGCCAGGGTGTGTTCTGGAATGATTTCACCGATAAAGATGACTTGCGGCTTCAAAACCCCGCCGCAGCCGCACCGCGGCGGCAGGTCGCTCAGATCCACCTCCTGACGGTTGAAAATTCGCGCGCAGCAAAGACATTCGAGGGAGGAGCCGTTGCCGTGGAATTCGATGACCCTCTTTGATCCGGCCGCCTGGTGCAGGTTGTCCACGTTTTGGGTGATGATCGTCTCCAGGCGGCCCATGCGCTCCAGCTCGGCCAGGGCCACATGGCCGGGGTTGGGCTTGGCCCGGGCGATGATCTGGTCCAGCTCCTTGAGCATGCCCCAGACCTTCTTTGGGTTGGCCTTGAAAGCCTCAAGATGGGCGTACTCCATGGGGTCGAACCTGTCCCACAGGCCTTGGGCGCCCCGAAAGGCCGGAATGCCCGACTCGACCGAGATGCCCGCGCCGGTGAGGGCGGTCAATTTTTCAGCTCCGGCGACGATCTCGATCGCCTCGGCCAAGCCTTTATTCTGAGCTTGCTGATCCATTTTTAAAAAGGTTTTGAGTTTATTAGGCGGTTAGCCTATCACCGCCATCCGAGGCGTGTCAAGGCTCGCCGAGTCTGGTCTCGCCTTTGAGGTGACGACCCAATGACCCTCAAAAGACCGTTGATGGCGGCGTATAACCCGCGACGTGCTCGCCTAAGCGGCCCAAACCAAAGAAGGTGAGCGGATGTATTGTGCCGGATTGGACCGGGGCGGTGGAGAGAGTTTTTTCAACACTCTCAATTTTGAGGATGCTACTATGGCCTCCCTGATTGTGGGGAGCGATAAGCTTCGAGGCTGAGATGCCCCAGGATCGAATTCTTTTGGATCACGGCAGCGGCGGCCGGGCGACCCGCGGCCTGATCGAGGAAATCTTTGTCACTCGCTTGGCCAATCCGGCTCTCAACGCCTTGGAGGACGCGGCTGATCTGGATTTCGGGCCAGGACGCCTCGCTCTGACCACGGACGGCTACGTCATCGACCCGCCCTTTTTCCCGGGCGGCGACATCGGCTCCCTGGCCGTCCACGGCACCATCAACGATCTGGCCATGCGCGGCGCCAGGCCCCTCGCCCTCACGGCCGGGTTCATCCTCGAAGAGGGGCTGCCCCTTGAAGATCTAAAGGCAATCGTGGCCTCCATGGCCCGGGCGGCCGAGGCGGCCGGGGTGGTCGTGGCCGCCGGGGACACCAAGGTCGTGCCCCGGGGCGCGGCGGACAAGATTTTCATCACTACCGCCGGGGCGGGCGTCATCCCTGAAGGGCGGCGCATCAGCGTCCATCTGGCCCGACCAGGCGACGCGGTGCTCCTCTCTGGCGGCATCGGCGAGCACGCCGTGGCGGTCATGGCCGGCCGCCATGGTCTGGATTTGAAGGGGGCCCTGGTCTCGGACAGCGCGGCGCTGAATCACTTGGTCGAGGAGCTCATCGCCGCGGTGGGCCAGGACCTGCACTGCCTCCGCGACCCCACCCGGGGCGGCTTGGCCGCCGCCGTGAACGAGATCGCCGTTGCCTCCAGCGTGGGGATCATGTTGTTCGAAGAGGCCGTGCCGTTAAAGTCAGCCGTGGCCGCGGCCTGCGAAATCCTCGGTTTGGAGCCGATCCACTTGGCCAACGAAGGAAAGCTGGTCGCCGTGGTCGCGGCCGCGGCGGCCGAGGAGGCCCTGGCCGCCTTGCGGGCTCACCCGCTCGGCCAGGAGGCCGCTCTCATCGGCCGCGTCGGCGGCGGGCCTGATTCAGGGCTTGATATTTCCTTGAAACCGGGGCGGGTGGTCATGGAGACTCGGATCGGCGGACGGCGCGTGGTCGATCTGCCCCTGGGCGAGCTGCTGCCGCGCATCTGCTGACCAGGGGGGTGGCGAGACCCTTGGATTGAAGGGGTGGGAGGACCCCATGCCGCAGGAGTACTTCAAGCAGGTCATTTTAAAAGACGGCCAGGAGGTCGTGCTGAGGCTTCTTCAGGCCTCGGACCGGGAAAAGCTGAGAGCCTTCTTCGGCCGCATCCCCGAAAAGGAGCGCTGGTACCACCGCGAAGACATCTCTGACCCTGAGGTGGTCCGACGCCTGGTCGAGACCATTGATCTGGATCGCGTCTGGCCCGTGGTGGCCGAGGTGGACGACCGGCTGGTGGCCCAAGCCAATCTGTTGAAGTCCAACTTCGGCTGCTTCAAGCACTTAGGCCGGCTGGAGATTCTGGTCGATCCAGAGTTTCGCGGCCGACGGCTGGGCACCTGGATGCTCCTGGAGTTGATCAACCGCGCCGTGGCCTTTGGCCTGGAGCGCCTCGAAGCCCGTTTCGTGGTCGGACCCGAGGACGCGGCCGTGAAAGGGGTCCGTCACCTCGACTTCTTTGAAGCCGCGACCCTGCCCCGCTACGCCAAGTCGCCGGAGGGCCAGTATCACGATTTAAAGATCATGCTCAAACGCCTCCATCCAGGCTGGGATGATTTCTGAGCCAATCAACCAGACCGGGGACGCTTTCTGAGAGTCTGATATGATCAGAGCCCAGGATCGCGTCCGCGAGACGTTCGGGACGCCTGGCGGCCCCATCCTCATCGTGGACTGGTGCACGCGGGCCTTCGCGGCCGGCTGCGAGATGGACGACGGTCTGGGCCGGTTTCCTTCGTACCGGTCCTTGTTCACCACGCCCGAGGGTTTGGCTGACATGGCCGAGGGTGAGACAGCCAACGTTGTTTTGGGTTTGAATTCCAAGAATAAAATCGTCGGATATTGCGTTTTCAGAGAGCCGGAGCGAGGCGATTTCTGGGGCCGCCTGGGGCCTGGGACTATGTACGAGATCGCCGGCCTGGAGGTCTCGCGCCGCTGTCGTCGCTCCAGGCTGGGCCAAAGGCTTTTGCACCTCGGTCTGACCAATGAGATAATCGAGGACATGATCGCCTACATGGTCGGCTACTCGTGGACCTGGGATTTGGAAGGGACCGGGTTGACGGCCAACGAGTACCGTCAGATGCTCATGAACATGCTCAGGCCGTACCAGTTTGAGCGATATCCGACCAACGAGCCCAACGTCTGCCTCAGGCCGGAGAACGTCTTCATGGCCCGCATCGGCCGCAGAGTGCCTCAGGAGACCACGAAAAGATTCAAAAACCTGTTGTACGGCATCGTTTAAAAAGGAGGGGAGATGGCCGCCGCCGAGACTCGAAAGAAAAAGACCGACCCGTGGGCCCAGTTGGCCCTGGAGTCGAGCATCGTCTGGGACAAGCTGGCCCGGAGCGAGATTAAAAAAATAGATGCTTTGAGCGAAGAATACAAATCCTTTCTGGACGAGCGCCGCTCCGAACGCCGGGTGGCCACCTGGATCGAGGCCGAGGCCCACAAGGCCGGGTTCAAAGCGGACGGGCGGCCATCCGGGCGCCTAGTCATGCTCAACCGGGGCAAGGCCGGCGCCGTGGCCTGGCTGGGCCAGGCCCCTGTCATTGAAGGCCTGCGCATCATCGGCAGCCACATCGACTGCCCCAGACTGGACATGAAGGCCCAGCCCCTCTACGAGGAGGCGGAGGTGGTCTTTTTGAAGACCCAGTATTACGGCGGCATCAAGAAATACCAGTGGCTGGCCCGGCCTTTGGCTCTCACCGGCGTGGTCGTCAAGGCCGACGGTGAGAGCGTGGAGATAGACATCGGCCTGGGGCCCGGTGATCCGGTCTTCACCGTGGCCGACTTGCTGCCCCACCTGGCCCGCAAGGTCCAGATGGACAAAAAGGTCAGCGAGGCCTTTGAGGGCGAGAAGCTCAACCTCATCGTCGGCTCCCAGCCGGCGCTCAGGTCAAAGGCCAAGGAGCGGTTCAAGCTGAACCTTCTTCAGATCTTGAACCAGCGCTACGGCTTGATCGAGGCTGACCTGATTTCAGCCGAATTGGAGGCGGTGCCGGCTGAAAAGCCCCGCGACGTGGGCTTTGACCGAGCTTTGATCGGGGCCTACGGTCATGACGACCGCGTCTGCGCCTTCACCTCTTTCAAGGCCGCCGCGGCCCTTCGGAAGCCTCACCGGCCAGGGGTGTGCATCTTCGTCGACAAGGAGGAGACCGGTTCTGACGGCAACACCTCGGCCCGGTCGCGCTTTTTGGAGCAGGTCGTCGGCCGGCTGCTGGCCGCCAGCGGCGAGAAGCCTTCGGCCTGGGCCGTCCAGACGGTCCTGTACAACTCCAAGGCCCTCTCGGCCGACGTGAGTGCGGCCTTTGACCCTGACTACCCCGAGGTGCACGAAAAGCGAAACGCGGCCTGGTTGGGCCACGGGCCCTGTCTGGTGAAGTACACCGGCTCCGGGGGCAAA
>CAYXRH010000036.1:0-18691 GCA_964466355.1 uncultured Thermodesulfobacteriota bacterium | reverse complement strand
AGCCGTTCGATGAAGAAATCGGCGTCGTCGGCCATGACGTTGGTCAGGCCCCAGGCCAGATGGGGCGTGTGCCCGATGACGCAGAAGGGGCTGCCCGGCGCAAAGACGCCGCTGACGTTCAAGTCGCCGGCCAGGATGGCCGCCTCCCACCAGATGGGCGGTTGGCGGAAGCCCAGGTGGGGGTCGTTGCACAGGATGGGCCGGCCAGTGGTCGTCTTCTGGCCCGAGAGGGCCCAGGAGTTTGACCCTGGGGTCGATCCGCCGTATAAAAACCGCTTGGCCCGACGGCCGAGGGCCAGGAAATCCAGACCGGCCTCGGCGAAAAACCCTCCCGGCGGCACGATGGTCGGCGCGTCGCTGGCGTAGGCCGGGAAAAACTCCTTGACCGCCTCGGGGCCGAGCTTGGCGGCCACGGCCGCGGCCACCAGATCGATCTGCCAGGCCAGGTTCAAGTCCCAGGCCAGGATGAGGTTCATCCCGGCCGAGTCGGCCGGACGCCACTGGGCGGGCTTGTAACCCAAAAGCCGGCACTCCAGGGGCAGGGGGCCGGTCTTGAGGAAGAGGTTCACCCCGGCGCTGAAGGCCTCGAAAAGGGCCTTGATCTCCTCGGGCAGCTCGGCGTAGTGCTCCTCGAGGCTTTTGACCGCGCTCAAGGCCAGGAAGAGCTTGTCCACCTCCACCAGGTCAGGCCCCAGGATTTCGGACAGCTGGCCCTTGGCCGCCCGGCGGAACATGTCCATTTGCCACAATCGATCCTGGGCCATGGCGTAGCCGAGGGCCACGAAGGCGTCGCGCTCGTTTTGGGCCAGGACGTAGGCCACGCCGTGATCGTCCCGCACGATCCGCACCTCGGCCTCGACCGGCCCCTCGGCCTGGCCCTGGTAGTCGGGCAGGGTGGCGCGGAGGAGCAGATATCCTCCGCCGGCGATGATGATGATCAAGGAGCAGATTACGCCCACGAGCCACTTGAAAATCCTCATTTGATCACCTCATGCACTCTGAGACATTAATTCCGCGAACCGGTCAAAGAGATAGTTGGCGTCGTGAGGGCCGGGCGAGTTCTCGGGGTGGTACTGGACGCAGAAGAGAGGGAGCTGGCGGTGGCGGAAGCCTTCCAGGGTGTCGTCGTTGAGGTTGATGTGGGTCAGCTCCACCGCGCGGGGGTCCAGGGAGTTCAAATCAACGCAGTAGCCGTGATTCTGAGCCGTGATTTCGACCTGGCCGGTGGTCAGGTCCTTGACCGGCTGGTTGGCGCCGCGGTGTCCAAACTTGAGCTTGTAGGTTCGTCCGCCCAGGGCCAGCCCCAAAAGCTGCTGCCCCAGGCAGATGCCGAAGATGGGCCGGCGGCCGATGAGCTTTCGCACCGTGTCGATGGCGTACTTCAAGGGCGCGGGATCGCCCGGACCGTTGGACAGGAAGACCCCGTCGGGCTCGAGGGCCAGGACCGTCTCGGCCGGGGTGGCGGCGGGCAGGACGATCACCTCGGCGTTGATCCTCTCCAGGTGGCGCAGAATGTTGTATTTGATGCCAAAATCAAAGGCGGCCACCTTGAATCGCCGTCCTCCCCTCCACACTTGGGCGCCCCGGCTCAAGTCGACCTCCTCGCCGGAGCGGCCGTCATCCCAGCGGAAGGCCTGGGGGCAGGTCACCAGGACGACGGCGTCCACGTCATCCAGGCCAGGCCACTTTTGAGCCTGGCGGATGAGGGCCTGGGGGTCTTGGGTCTCGGTCGAGACGACGCCTTTCATGGCGCCGTGGATTCTCAAAACGCGGGTCAGGCGGCGGGTGTCCAGCCCCTCCACCCCCAGGACATGGTGCCTTTTAAGAAAATCGGCCAAGGATTCCTTGGCCCGCCAATTGGAGTAAAAAGGCTGATATTCTTTGACTAAAAAAGCCTCCACCTGAATCCGGGCCGACTCCATGTCCTCGGGGTTGACGCCGTAGTTGCCGATGAGAGGATAGGTCATGGCCACCATCTGGAGCTTGTAGGAGGGGTCGGTCAGAACCTCCTGGTAGCCTGACATGGAGGTGTTGAAGCAGACCTCAGCCACCGCCTTGCCCGGACCGGTGAAGGACCGGCCGCGGAACAGGCTGCCGTCTTCGAGGGCTAAAACGGCCTCCACCACTCAGCCTTTCTGGTCTAAAGCCTGGAGGATGATCTCGACGCTTCGCTCCACCGCGCCGAGCTGTTCCTGGCAGGACAGACGGGCGGCGCGGCCCATGCGTTCGTTGAGTCCGCGGTCGGTCATGAGGTCGATGACTTGGTCGGCCAGATCCTCGGCGCTGACCAGGCGCGCCCCGCCGCTTTCGAGAAGGCGGGTGGAAGCTTCAGCGAAATCGTCCATGTGCGGCCCGAACAGAACCGGCACCCCCCAAAAGGCCGGCTCCAAGGGGTTTTGACCGCCCAGGGGGACCAGGCTGCCTCCGGACAGGGCCACCCGGGCCGAGCGGTAGAGGCCGAAGAGCTCGCCCATGGTGTCCAGAATAATCACCGGGGCCACCCGGCTTTGCCGTCCGTTGATGAGGCTGCGGAGCTGGTGGTCCAATCCGGCCCGGCTCAGGAGCTGGCTCAAGCTCTTGACCCTTCTCAAGTGGCGCGGGGCGATGACCAGGACGGCCTCAGGCAGGGCCTTTCTGACCCGCCGAAAGGCGTTGATGATGACCGGCTCCTCGGCCGGGCGGATCGAACCAGCCACCCAGACCGCCCGTTCGTCCAGGTCGAGGGCCGCGGCCAGCCGGGCGGCGGCGGCCGGATCAGCTTGCGAGATGAGGCTGTCCATCTTGGCGTTGCCGGTGACGATGAGGCGATCGACCGGCACGCCCAAGTGCCTCAGCCTCGAAGCGTCAATGGCGCTGATGGCGCCGACCAAAGACAATCGCTTCAAAATGGGTCTGAATCCAGGCGCCAGGTAGCGGTAGGCCGCGGAGGTTCGATCAGAGATGCGGCCGTTGATCAGGGCGACCTTGACGCCGTTTTTGAGGGCCAGCTCAAGAAAGATGGGCCACAGTTCGGTCTCCAGGAGGACGATCATCTCGGGTCGGATGGCCCGCAAGGCTTTGCGGACGCACACGGGAGAGTCAAAGGGGAAGTAAATCACCTCGGCCAGGCCGCGGGCGAGGCGGTCTGCTTCCGAGCGGCCGGCCTTGGTGCCGGTGGACAGAACCAGGGACAGCTCGGGCCGGGCTTGGTGGAGAGCTTGAAGGAGGCCGAAGGCCAGCCTGACCTCGCCCAGGGAAGCGGCGTGAAGCCAGACCCGCCGGGCGGGGCGAGGCTTGGGTCTTTGCAGATGAGGATAAATGCCCAGGCGCTGGGAATACTCCTCCCTGCCGACGCCCAGGAGGCGCAACACAGCCCACATGGGAGCGGCGATCAACCCGTAGGCCAACGCGCTCCCCGCCCAATAAGGCCAAAAAATCGGATTCATCACTTTTCTATTTCGAGCTCAAGCTCCTTCGGGGCCACCAGTCTAACCGCGTCATCCCGCCGCGTCAAGACATTGAGTCCACCAAAGCCCCATCCTCATCTTTGGCCTTGGGCGGGGCAGACTTGCGGGAAGATGGTTTTGTATTGTAACCTCTGAGCGTCTCGCTGGCGGGGGTGTGTTGATTGCGCGTTTCGGTGGCCTTGTTCGCCGTGGGCATGCTGCTGATCTGCCTGGCGGCGACCATGCTCGCCCCTTTTTTCGTCGGCCTCTACTACGCCGACGGCTCGGCCGGGCCGCTGATAAAGGCGTTTTTAGTCACCTTGGGCGCGGGCGCCTTTCTGCTCTTCGCTTTCAAACCCCGAGAGCGCATAAACCTCAGCCACCGGGAGGGCGTGGCTGTGGTCAGCTTGAGCTGGGTCTCGGCCGGCCTCTTCGGGGCCTTGCCTTTTCTCCTCGGCGGGACCTTCGACGGCTTGACGGACAGCTATTTTGAAGCCATCTCCGGCTTCACCACCACCGGGGCCTCGGTCCTGACGGACATCGAGGTCGTGCCCCGGGGCCTCCTGCTGTGGCGCTCCCTGACCCACTGGCTGGGCGGAATGGGCATCATTGTTCTCTCGGTGGCCGTTCTGCCTTTTTTGGGCGTGGGCGGCATGGAGCTCTACAAGGCCGAAGTGCCCTCGCCGGTGGTCGACCGCCTCCAGCCCCGGGTGGCTGATACGGCCCGGACCTTGTGGAAGGTCTACGTCATCATTTCGGCCGGAGAGGTCGCTCTGCTCTGGCTGGGGGGGATGGATCTTTTCGAATCGGTCTGCCACACCTTCGGCACTCTGGCCACCGGCGGCTTCTCCACTCGCAACGCCTCCATCGGCGCCTTCGGGGCCTACCACCAATACGTGGTCATCATCTTCATGTTTCTGGCCGGGGTCAATTTCTCCCTTCACCACCACGCCCTGCTGGGCCGGCCGCAGAGCTACATCAAGGACCCGGAGTGGAGGTTCTACGCCGCCCTGGTCATTGGCTTCGGGGTCATCGTCGTCGCCGACCTCTATCTCAGCCGAGTCTTTGATTCGTTCTGGCTGTGCCTGCGCCACGGCCTCTTTCAGGTCACGTCCATCATCACCACCACTGGCTACGCCACGGCCGACTTCGAGGCCTGGCCGACCTTGCCCAAAGTGATCCTGCTGTTTTGCATGTTTTTGGGCGCCTCGGCCGGATCCACCGGCGGCGGGGTCAAGGTTCTGCGTCTCCTTCTGCTCCTCAAGCACGCCCATCGGGAGCTGAGGCGGCTCATCCATCCCCGGGCCGTCTACGCCGTCAAACTGGGCGGCCGCGCCGTGCCGGATGAGGTTTTGAACAAGGTCTGGGGCTTCTTGGGTCTTTATCTGGTTCTGTTCATGTGCGGCTTCTTGGCCCTGGGGGCCCTGGGTTTGGACCTGACGACCTCTTACGCCGCCGTGATGGCGACCATCGGCAACATCGGCCCCGGTCTGGGCATGGTCGGGCCGAGCGACAACTACGCCGCCATCCCCTTGGTCGGCAAATGGATCCTCATCGGGTGCATGCTTCTGGGCCGCCTGGAGATCTACACCGTCATCATTCTCCTGATGCCCGAGTTCTGGCGGAAGTAGGGGCTGGGTCTTTAAAAAACCGCTTTATTCCTCAAGACAGGTCGAGATGTCCACGATGGTCACTCCGGCCTGACCGTCGGCCACGAAGCCCAGCGCCGGGGCGATTTGAATCTGGAGGGCCTCGCCGCCGGTGTCCAGGGAGCTGGCCAGGATGGGCCGGCTGGGGTCGATCACGTCCACGACCTGGAGGCCGGCCTCAGAGCCCAGGGCCAGATAGACGAAGCGGCCCGAGACGTCCAGGGAGAGTTTTGAACAATCAATGGGGCACAAATCCGTGCGGCCCAGGAGCACCGGCGCGGCGGGGTCAGAGACGTCGACGACGTCCAGCCCGGCCAGACCAGAGGCCCGGTAGGTCGCCACAAAGGCATGGGACCCAGACAGGGCCAGGCCCAAGGGGATGCCGTCCGTGGCCAGGGAGCCGACCAGCCGGGGGCTGGTCGGGTCAGAGGTGTCCACGACCCTCAAGCCGTGCCCGGCGGAATCGTTTTTCTCGGTCACGAAGGCGTGACCCTCTGAGAGACGGACGCCGGTGAAATAGCCGAACTGATCCGAGGAGGTGAGCTGGCCGCTGAGGCTGATGTTGTGCGGGTCAGAGGCGTTGATTATCTGGAACTCGCCGGCCGAGTAAAGCGTCCCCAGGTTGACCAGGTAGACGTAAGAGCCCGAGACCTGAAGGGCCGTTACCTGCTCCAGGCCGGTGTAGTAAGCGCCCCACCCTTGCGGCTGCGTCGGGTCAGAGGCGTCGATGAGGTAAAGGTAGTTGAGGCTGTGGCGGCCGTAGGGCGCGGTGGAGGTGGCGTAGACTAGGGAGTCCGCCGAAAACACGTTGTTGACCCTGACCAGATACCCTTCGGGAAGGTACGAGCCGACGATGGCCGGCTGGGTGGGATCGGCCGCGTCTATGACCTGGAGGCCCGAGTCATCGTCAGCCACAAAGGCGAGGCCAACAGAGGCGTGGACCCCCTGGGCCGAGCCGGGCGTGGCCACGGCGCCCTTTATGGTCAACTTGCACTCGCAGGCCGAGGCCTGGCCTTTAAAGCCCGCGGCAAAGAACAAGGCCAGGATCACGCTCAGGCCGGCTGTTGCCACGGCGTGAAAAATGACGCCACGTTTTTTGGCCATGACCACACCCCCTTTTGAAAAATTATATCACATGGCGCCGCCCCAGAGGTCGCCTTCTTTCCACCTCCCTTTTTCCCGGCTCCGGCTTCCCTAGCCTCCAAACCTTCGCCGAGGCGCCCGACAGAGCAAAACTGGCCGCGGCTATTTATTTTCGCGAAGGGGGATGGTTTGCGAAAATTCAGAGGCTCTTGGCCGCCTGGCCGGTCTTGGCCACCACCTCGTCAACGCACTGCTTCAGGGCCTGGCTCATGGCCTCAGCCAGGGCCTCCATGGTCGCGTTGGCGGCCCTGACGTTCCGGGTCACCAGCCCGGACCACAGGATCCGGCCGTCCCTGGCCGTGGAGAGCTCGACCCACAGACCCACCTCGGCCGCCGAGGCTTCAGCCATCTGGACCGCCTCGAAACGGGTCAGGCGGCCGTTCAAGACGAGGTCGTTCCCGGTGGCCAGGCGGCGCTCGTCGATCCGCCGAAAAAGCCCCGAGGCCTTGAAGGCCGCGGTGAGGTGGTGCGAGGCGGTCTTGACCGGCGTAACCTCCCAGAGCTGATACTGGTACTGCTCCAGGGACCGCTTGGAGGTCCTCACCAGAATGTTCGGCCTGGCCAGCGGCTCCGAGGACTCCAGGGGGGGCACGCTCAAGCTCAGGGGCAGGGGGGGCGGTGAGGGGTTCTCGGGGTTGATGTTGAAATCGACCCGGAAGTAGGTCGGCAGGGGGGCGGCGGCGCAGCCGGCCAGCCAGATGAGCGACAGGCCCACAAGGAATATCCTCTTCATCTCCATCCCCCTCACTTGGTCCCGGCCTGGCGCAAGATGAGGCTCGGCTCATCGCGCAGGCGCAGGCTCAAGGCCAGCAGGTGACGGCTGGCCTCGGCCAGGTTCTGGGTTATGGCCACGATCTCCTCCAGGGAGATGTCGGCCGCCCTGGTCGTCTTTTGGGAGACCTTGTCCACGTTGTCTACAATTTTCTGGCTCGAATCGAGGATGGCCGACACCTTGGCCTGATCCTCATCCAGGGCCGTCTGGCCTTGGTCTATGAGCTGGGCCGCTTTGGCCTGGGTGTCCACGATGGCCGCCTCCAGGGTCCGCCTGAGGCGAATGATCGCGCCGCCGGTGACCTCCAATTGGGTCTGGACGGAGTCGAGGATGTCCTTGACCTCTTTCTGATCTTCCTTCAAGGCCACCTCGACCTGATCGACGATCCCCTTCAGGTCGACCATCATCTTGTCCATGCGGGCCGACATGGCGGCCATGCTCTCCAGGGTGTCGGTGATCCGGCCCTCCCACTGACCCCATTTGCGGGCCAGGTGATCCATCCGCTCGGCGTTGACGACGCGCTGAATGTCGCTCAGGATGGCGTCCATGCGTCCGGTGATCTTGTCCAAGGACGTTTCGGCGTTGGCGGCCAGGCGGCTGACCGCGCTCAAGGCCTGGGCGATGTCCAGTTTTTCGATGGACCGGATGAGGCTTCCCGGCGGCAGAACCTCGCCTTTGGGATCCCGCTGGGTCAGGAGGAGAAAGGTGTCGCCGATGAGCCCCTGGCTGGCCAGTTCGGCCGTGACCCCTCGGCGGGGCTTGACTTCCTTTTTGAGGCCGAAGACGACCTCCACCAGGCCCAGTTCGTCGACCAGAAAGACCTTCTTGACCTGGCCGACGGCGACGCCGTTCATCTGCACCGGCGAGCCGGGGTTGAGGCCGATGGCCATCCGAAACCGGGTCCGGTAGGCGACGTCCTGCCGCCAGGGGGTGTAGCCGCTGATGAAGATCAGGAAGAGGCTCAGGATGCCCAGGGCGCTCAGGGTGAAGACGCCGGCTTTTATTTCCTGTTTGGCCATGGCTCAAGACTCCCCGGTGAGGGACCGCAGATATTCCTCGGGATCATAGGTTAATTCCTCTGGCTGCCGCTCCAGAAACTGACAGACGCGTTGGTTCTCGAAATTTTTCAGTTCTTTTAGGGTGCCGCTGAACAGGACTCGGCCCTGGTCTATCATGACCACGTCGTCGGCGATCAGAAACAGGCTCGGCAGCTCGTGGGTGACCACGACGATGGTCATCTTGAAGGTCTCCTTGAGGTCGATGAGCAGACGGTCCAACCCGGCGGCGGTGATGGGGTCCAGCCCGGCCGAGGGCTCGTCCACAAAGAGAACCTCGGGGTCCATGGCCAGGGCCCTAGCCAGGCCGGCTCGCTTTTTCATGCCGCCCGAGAGCTGTTCGGGCATCAGGTCTCCAAATCCGGCCAGGCCGACCTGTTCGAGCTTCATGCGGGTGACGATGGAGATGACCGACTTGTCCAGGTCAGTGTGCTCCTTCAAGGGCAGGGCGATGTTTTCGGCCACGGTCATGGAGTTGAACAGGGCGCCGCCTTGAAAGAGCACGCCCATCTTCTTGCGCAGCTCCATGCCGGTCTTCTCGTTGACCCGGTTTATGTCCTGGCCTTTGAAGAGGACGCGGCCGCTGACCGGGCGGTTGAGCCCGATGAGATGACGCAGCAGGGTCGTCTTGCCCGAGCCGGAGCCGCCGAGAATGACCGTCACCAAGCCCCGTTGGATGGACAAGGAGACGTCGTCGAGGATGCGGCGCGAACCATACTGGGCCACCAGATTTTCGACTTCGATGATGGTTTTTTCGTTGATCTCGGTCATGTCTAGCCTGTCAAAAAGTTGAGGGCCGTGAAAAAGCAGTCGGCCAGGATGACCAGAAAGATGGAGATGACCACCGAGCTGGTCGTCCGCCGGCCCACGCCCTCGGCGCCGCCGGTGACCGAAAAGCCCTGAAAACAGCCGACCAGGGCGATGATCAGGGCGAAGAATAGTGATTTGATCAGGCCGGTGAGGACGTCGCTCGTGGTCAAGAAGGCCAGGGTCTGACGAAGATAGGCGGAGAAGCCGAGCCCCAGCCAGCCCACCCCGACCATAAATCCGCCGCTGATGGACACGAAGTCGGCGATCACGGTCAGGCAGGGCAGGGCGATGAGCAGGCCCAAGGTCTTGGGCACGACCAGGAATTTGACCGCATTGAGGCCCATGGTCTCGAGGGCGTCGATCTCCTCACTGACCTTCATCGAGCCGATCTCGGCGGCAAAGGCCGACCCGGACCGCCCGGCGAGGATGACGGCCGTGATGAGCGGTCCCAGCTCCCGGGTGACCGAGACCGAGACCAGGGTGGCGACGTAGATCAGGGCCCCGACCCGCCTGAGCTGATAGGCCGCCTGGAGGGCCAGGATGACCCCGATGGCCAGGGAGATGAGGGTCACGATGGGCACGGCGTTGAGACCGGTCTGGACGACCTGCTTGGTCGTCCAGCCCCAGCGCAGGCCCTTGGGCCTGAAGGGCCCGATGAGCAGCCAGTAGGCCGTCTGATTGATCATCTCGGCCAGATGGGCCGTGCTGGCCGTGAGGTTCAGCACCCGGCGGCCGATGGCGGCGATCACGACTCCAAGGCCTCCTCAACGTCGGCGTGGATGTCAAAGACCTTGTCCAAATGGGCGAATCTCAAGACCTGGGCCACGGCGTCGGTCAATCCGGCCAGGCGGAGCCTCCCCCCGGTTTGGTTCAGCTTCTGGAGGGCTTCGATGAGGGTGGCCACCCCAGAGGAGTCCATGTACTCCACTTCGGTCAGGTCGATGATCAGCAGCTTGGTCTTCTTCTGCTCGCCCAGGCTTCTGAGGGCCTGCCTGAGTCGGGGCGAGGAGTAGAGATCGACCTCTCCCTTGACCCTGACCACCGGCACGCCACCCATGTCGTTGCGGGAAATTTCAATGCTCACCGGCCCTTCTCCTGCCCGAGAGGTACTTGGTTAACTTAAAGGTGTTGCCCATGGTTTCGGAGTGAACGTAATCCAATTGGTCCATGACGGATCTGATGAGATGAAAGCCCAGCCCTCCTGGCTTGAGCTTCCGGTGATCCAGGGGGGGCACGGCCTCAGGGTCAAACCCGGCCCCGAAGTCGTGCAGCTCCACGACCAAGCGGTCCGGGCCGAGGTAGAAGTTTATCCTGAGCCTCCGGGTGGTGTCGCCGCCGTAGGCGTGGCGCAGGACGTTGGTGCAGGCTTCGTCCACGGCCAGCCTGAAAGCGTCGGCTTCTTCCTTGTCCATGCCGCCCAGGACGGCTGTGCGCCGGGCCACGTCCCTGACGACCCTGAGCATCCGGGGATCGAGGCTCGTGTCCAGCTCGATCGTCTCCACCGGCTCTTCGCCGTCCGTGGGGCAGGCGGCCTGGGGGGCCCATTTCTCGTCCGCGCCCGACCAGGCCACTTCGACCATGGTCAGGTCGTCGTGGGACGGCTCGCCCCGGCAATGTCGCCTCACCGCAGAGACCACCCTGGCGACGACCGACGAGTCAGCCTCGGCCGCCTGAATGAGTTTGGTCAGCCGCTCGAAGCCGTACTGTTCCTTGTCTTTATTCCAGGCCTCGATCACGCCGTCGGTGATCATGACCAGGCTGTCGCCCGGTTCGAAGCTGAGTCGGTGGGAGACGTACTCGGCGTTCCCCAAGACTCCCAAGGGCAAACCCCCGATCTCCCTGACCATCTGAATTGATCTCCGGCCGCGTCGCCGCCAGATGGAGGGCAGATGTCCGGCGTTGCAAAATGTCACCACCCCGTGGCTCAGATTGACCAGCCAGTAGACGGCCGTGACAAACATGCCGAGCTGGTTGCCCGAGCTTAAGCTCTGGTTGAGCCGGCTCATCACCGCCGCGGGGTCGGGCAGCAGGCGGGCTAAAAATCTGAACTCCGAAACGACGCGGGCCATGTAGATGGCCGCGGCCACGCCTTTGCCCGAGACGTCGCCGATGAGGACGGCCAGGCGGTTGCCGGGCAGCAGAAAGAAATCGTACAGGTCACCCCCCACCTCCAGGGCCGGAAAAGTGACCGCCTCCAGGTGGTAGGGGCAGTGGGCCTCGTCGGGCAGGGGGCGGGGCAGAAAGTTTTCCTGGATCGAGGCGGCGATGGCGAGTTGTTCTTTTAAGCGCTGTTGAGCCAGATAAGCCTGGTGGTAGCGGGCGTTGCTCAGGGCGATGGCCACCTGGCGGCAGAAGGTTTCGAAGAGCTCCAGGTCGCTCTCGTCAAACGTCTCCTTGTTGGTCGGGTTGATGACCTCGGCCACGCCGATGAGCTGGTCTTTGTTGATCAAGGGCACGGCCATCAAGGAGCGGGTGACGAAGCCGGTCGCTTCGTCGGCGCCGATGAAGAAACGCTCGTCCTGGCGGACGTCGGCCACCAGGACGGACCGCCGCTCCTGGGCGCACCAGCCGGCCACGCCCTGCCCCATCTGGAGGCGGACTTTCTCCTTGAGGGTCTGCTCCGTCTCGCCGTCGCTGTCCAGGGCCAGCTCAAACTCCAGAGTGTTCATCTCCTCGTTGAGGAGGAGGATGGAGCAGGTTTCGGCCTCCATGACCGTCTGGGCCTTTTGCATGACCAGTCGAATCACCTCCTCCACGTCCAGGGACGAGGAGATGATGGCTCCGACGTCGATGAGACTGGAAAGTCGGTCAACCTTGCCTTGAAGCTGATTGAGGTCGCTGGCCATTGCTGGCGACGGCTCAGCCATGTCCATCCTTGAATGAGAGAGTTTTTATTAAGAATATCACAAATGCCGGCCCGGTCTCAAATGACCTCGGCCTCATTTTTCATTTTTCTCAGGGCTGGAGGCGATTAAACCACCCCTGGAGGCCTGCTCGGCCCTTTTTAAGGGCGGCAGATTCTTGAGGAAAGCCCACCGCCGCCTCGGCAGGCGCTTGACATTTCCCTAGTCGCGAAGCTACGTTATCAAAATCCTTAGCAGAGGAGTCTGACATGCCTGTCGCCGAGAAGATGGCCGCCATGCTTGAAAGCCAGTCGTTCATCAGAAAGATGTTTGAGGAGGGCGCCAGGCTCAAGGCCGAGTACGGGGCGGAGAACGTCTTCGACTTTTCCTTGGGCAATCCGGACGTGCCGCCGCCCGAGGCCTTCAAGGAGGTTCTCGGGGACCTGGCCGCTGACGAGAAGTTGAGCCACGGCTACATGCCCAACGCCGGTTGGCCCCACGTCCGGGCGGCCGTGGCCGCGTACCTCTCCCAGGAGCAGGGGGTGGCCTTGAGCGCCGATTACGTCTGCATGACCACCGGCGCCGCCGGGGCCTTGAACTGCGCCGTCAAGGCGCTGTTCAATCCGGGCGAGGAGATGCTCACCCCAGCCCCCTATTTCGTCGAGTACGGAACTTACGTGGACAACCACGGCGGCAAGCTGGTCACGGTGGACACGGACGAAAAGTTCCGCCTGAATCTGGCGGCCCTCGAGGCGGCCATCACGCCCCGGACCCGGGCGGTGCTTTTAAATTCGCCCCACAACCCCACCGGCGTGGTCTATTCCATGGCCGAGCTCAAAGGCCTGGCCGACATTTTGGAGCGGGCCTCGCGCCGCCTGGGCCGGCGCCTCTATCTCATCTCGGACGAGCCCTATCGCAAGATCGTCTTTGACGGCCTCGAGGTGCCCTCGCTCTTTGAGATCTATGCCCACACCTTGATTGGAACGTCCTACTCCAAGGACCTCTCCCTTCCGGGCGAGCGGATCGGCTTTCTGGCCGTCCACCCCGAGGCCGAAGACGCCGCTCAAATCATCGGCGCGGCCGTCCTGGCCAACCGCTGCCTCGGGTTCGTCAACGCCCCCAGCCTGGCCCAGCTCACCGTGGGGCGGCTCCAGGGCGCTTGCGTCGACGCCTCCATCTACGAGAGGCGGCGCGATCTGCTCTGCCAGGGGCTCGGCCAGATGGGCTACGAGTTCGTCAAGCCCCAGGGAGCGTTCTACCTCTTCCCCAAAAGCCCCTTGGCCGACGAGGTCAAGTTCGTCGATCTTTTAAAGGCGGAGCGGATTTTGGTCGTGCCCGGGCGCGGCTTCGGACGAGCCGGGTATTTCCGCATCGCCTTCTGTGTCTCCGAGGCCACAATCAGCGCCGCCATGGACGGGTTCAGACGGGCTCTGGCCAGGACATGATCAAAGAGGCCTCCGTCTTCGCCAAGATACTCATCCTCCGCTTCCCGGCCGAGGTCTCGGAGCGGCCGGTCATCTCCGAGGCGATCAAGAAGTTTGACCTGAGCTTCAACATCCTCAGGGCCGAGGTCGCCCCAGGGGTGGACGGCATGCTCGTCCTGGAGCTGCGGGGCCACCGCCGCTCCTTTGAAGAGGCGGTGAGATTTTTCCGGGACAAGAACATCCAGGTCAAGACGGTCGGCCAGGAGGTGCGGCGCAATCCCAAGCGCTGCTCCCACTGCGGGGCCTGCACCGCCGTGTGCCCCTCGGGCGCCCTGTGGATCAAGCGGCCCCATATGGCCGTCATCTTTGATCAGGACAAGTGCATGGCCTGCGAGGTGTGCGTGACCGCTTGTCCGCCCCGGGCCATGGAGGTGGGCCGGCTGGCCCGAGCCGCCGTCTCATGATCGCCGTGGCCCTCTCCGGCGGGGTCGACTCCACCGTGGCCGCGGCCCTGCTGAAGGAATCCGGCCAGGAGGTCATCGGGCTGTTCATGGATCTGGGCCTGGGGCGGCCCGGGGCCCGCCAGGCGGCCGCGGCCGCGGCCGCGGAGGTGGGCGTTCCCTTTCATGTCCTTGATCTCAAGGAAATTTTCCGCCGTCGCGTCGTCGAGCCTTTCTTGGACGCCTACGCCCGGGGCCAGACCCCCAACCCCTGCGCCGTGTGCAACCGGGCCGTCAAGTTCGAGGAGCTGTTAAAAAAGGGGCGGGCCCTGGGCGCGCGAGGCCTGGCCACCGGCCACTACGTCCGCTTGAGCTTGAATCGCGGCGGCCAGCCGGCTCTTTGCCGCGGCGCGGAGCGAGGCAAGGAGCAGAGCTATTTCCTGGCCCGGCTGGACAGGTCTTGGTTGAATCGGCTTCATTTTCCCTTGGGGGGTCTGACCAAGGCCCAGGTCCGTGGCCTGGCCCAGGAAAGAGGCCTCCAGGCCGCCGCCCGGCCCGAGAGCCAGGAGATATGTTTTTTGGGCGGCGAGGATTACCGGGCCTTTTTCCGCCGCCGCCGCCAGCCGAGGCCGGGCCTGATCGTGGGTTTAGACGGCCGCGAGCTGGGTCGGCACCAGGGGCTTTTCAACTACACCGTGGGCCAGCGCCGGGGATTGGGCCTGCCGGCCGAGCGGCCCTGGTACGTCGTCGCCCTGGACGGCCGCGCCAACCAGGTCATCGTCGGGCCCGAGGAGGCTCTCTATCGCCGTCGGGCCCAGGCCGCGGGCTGCGCCTGGCTCTCTTCGCCCCAAGACTTGCCCAAAAAGGTCAGCGTTCAGGTGCGCTACCGGGCCCGGCCTTTGGCGGCCGAGCTGGAGAGGCTCTCCCCCCAAAAGGTCAACATCCATTTCGCCGAGCCCCAGAAGGCCGTGGCGCCGGGTCAACTGGCCGCCTTCTACCTCGACGATCAGCTTCTCGGCGGCGGCTGGCTGCGGCCGAGTCCGCCTCAGGGTCGGTTGTGAAGCCCGGCTTGCTCTGCCTCACCCTGGGCTGCCGGAGCAACCAGTACGAGTCAGACTCTCTGGCCGAGGCCCTCTCAGCGGCCGGGTTTGAGCCGCTCTTGGACCCTGGGAGAGCGGCGGTGGTGATCATCAACACCTGCACCGTGACCCACCGGGCGGACAAGCAGTCCCGCCAGCTCATCCGCCGGGCCGTGCGCCAGAACCCTGGGGCCAAAATCGTGGTCACCGGGTGTCTGGCCGCCCTGGAAGGCCGAGCCTTGGCCGACATGCCCGGGGTGGATCTGGTTCTGGATCACGCCGCCCAGCCGCGCCTGGCCGAGCTTTTGACCCAAGGGGCCTCGGGCCTCGTCAGTCCGCCCCCTCAAGAGACATTCATTGAGGTGGGTTTGCCGATAAGGCAGCGCCGCAGCCGCGCCCTGTTGAAGGTTCAAGACGGCTGCGACAACGCCTGCGCCTTTTGTCGGGTCCGGCTGGCCAGGGGTCGCGGCCGCAGCCTGCCCCTTGAGAAAGCCCTCGCGGCGGCCCGAAAGTTGGCCGCGGCCGGCTACGCCGAGGTGGTTCTGACCGGAATCCATCTCGGCGCCTACGGCCGCGACCTTGACCCGCCCCTTGATCTGGCCGCTTTGGCCGCGGCCCTTTTGTCCGCAAATGAAAGCTTCAGGCTGCGCTTGTCCTCCCTGGAACCAGGGGAGGTGAACTTAAAGCTGCTCGACCTGGCCGCCAAAACGAACCGCCTCTGCCCCCATTTCCACCTGCCCCTGCAATCCGGCGACGGCGGCGTGCTCGAGGCCATGAACCGATCATATCGGCCCTCGGATTACGTCGCTCAAGTGCGCCTCATAAAGGAGCGGCTGCCCCAGGCGGCCGTGGGCGCGGACGTCATGGTCGGCTTTCCGGGCGAGAGCGAAGAGGCCTTTGAAAACACCCTGCGGCTCATCGAGAGCCTGCCCTTGGCCTATCTTCACGTCTTTCCCTTTTCCAAAAGGCCGGGCGCCCCGGCGGCGGCTATGGACCATCAGGTTCCCCAAGAGATCATCTCCAGGCGCGCCCAGCGGGCCAGGGCCCTCGGCCAGGCCAAGCGGCTGGAGTTCATGACCCGCTTCGTGGGGCGAACCGTCAAGGCCGTGGTCGAGGGCCGGCGGGACGCCCAAACAGGGCTCTTAAAAGGGGTGAGCGAGCACTACCTGCCCCTGCTCCTTAAGGGCCCGCCAGACCTGGCCGGGAGGCTGGTCGCCGCGGTCGTCGAAGAGGTGGCCGGCCCAAGACTCCTCGCCCGGACGGGGGGCTGATTGGCTTGTTGAATTTACGCCAGATTAAATAATTAGTGAATTTAAAGAACCAGATCTGCGCTCAGCCAGCGCATACCATTTTTCCACTGAAGACGAGCGGTTCAAGGTGTCGGCCTCGATTGGGCGGGAGATTGATGATCCGAGATCGCCGGTTCACGTCAGGCATTCCATGGTCGAGATGATCCGGCAAGGGGTTTACCAGACTGCGGCTGGTTACTAAAACTGCAACGACCCAAAAGCGGAGTCCAGGTCAAGATCTGGAACAAGCTCCGCCGGGTGGTCTGCAAGATCGAGTGGTATATTGGCGAGTTGTGCCCCCGGGTCGGCTTCATCGTGACCAACTCACGACTGCCCAAGGCCGAGGTAGTCAAGGTCTACAACGGCCGGGGCGACGTGGAGAATCGGATCAAGGAGGGCAAGAACACCCTTTGCTGGGACAAAACAAGCTGCCACCGGTTCGAGGCCAACCAGGCCAGGCTGCTCATGGGCGTGATCGCCTACAACCTCTTGCATATGTTCCGCTCTTTCTCCCTCAACGACGAGGAGGTCCGGCGTTCCATCGAGTGGATCATCAAGCGGCTGATCAAGGTCGGGGCTAAGGTGGCCTGCCATGGCCGGTGATGGCAAGTCCACGCTGCCTCGGCCTTCCCCTTGACCAGACACCATGAAGCGGTATTTGGCTGATGTTGGGGTCGTTATTGAGAGGTTGACGGGATCATTAGGGGCGAGCTATGCTCAAAATCGGTTGTTTAGCCGCCGGAGTGGCCCGAAGGGTCCTGAGGAGAGGCAACAACCGCTATCTACGGCTCGTATGGAACGTTCGGAGATGGATTTGAATGCTTCGGAAGGGCATAGACGGCCAACTGAAGTCTGTGCGAGGTAATTCCGGTTCGAATCTCTTCGGCAGGATGAAATGGCGGTTCGCCAGGCGATTCAAAGCAGGATCAAGAAGGTTAAAATTGATACCTAACCAATAGTCATTGCGACTTTCCATTCATTAAACTAGCATTGAGGAAAAGAAGGACAAAAATGAAATCCCTATCCAGGAATGACTGCACGGCATGCGACTATATCTGATCAACCCATCCAACCCGCTTGTAAGCATCGTCAGAGTCAAGGAGAGCCGCTGGAACCGCTACCGCGTGTGGAAACCGCTCAGCCTCATGGTTCTCGCGGGCCTGACCCCACCGGAGTGGGAAATCTCGATCGTGGACGAGAACCTCGGCGCGCCGGACTATCCGGCCATGCCCCGGCCGGACCTGGTGGGCATTACCGCTTTCACCTCCCAGGCGAACCGCGCCTATGAAGTGGCCACTCACTTCCGGCGTCTGGGCGTACCCGTCGTCATGGGCGGCATTCACGCAACCATGTGCCTGGAGGAGGTCATGGAGCGTGTGGACTCGGTCGTCACGGGGGAGGCGGAGGGCATCTGGTTTCAGGTCCTGGAGGACGCACGGAATGGCAGACTGAAGCGCCGGTATGACGGAGGGCTCGCCGAGATAAGCGATGTGCCGATCGCCCGTCATGATTTGCTGGCCACGGGATATGCCTGTGGAGCCATTCAGACCACACGCGGCTGTCCATTGAACTGCAGCTTTTGCAGCGTGACGGCCTTCAACGGGGCCCACTACCGGCAGCGATCCATTGCGGATGTGGTGCGGGAATTCCAGTTGATCCGTGAAAAGCATGTGCTGGTGGTGGACGACAACCTCATCGGCACGCGCCATGAACACATCGCCCGCGCCAAGGACCTGTTCCGCGCCATGGCACAGGTGAATCTGCGAAAGCAATGGGTTGCCCAAGCCACCATTAACTTCGCCGATGACGAAGAGCTCCTGGCGTTGGCGGCGAAGGCCGGGTGCAGCGGCGTCTTCATCGGCCTTGAATCCCCCACACCGGCAGGGCTTCTGGAACTCGGCAAGAAATTCAACCTTCTGAAGGGCCGGGACTTATGCGCCTCCGTGCGGCGCATCCAGCGGCACGGCATACTGGTCGTGGGTTCCTTTATTATCGGTCTGGACATAGACGAACCGGGCATCGGCAAACTTATCGCCAAAGTGGCCAGCCGGTACGGCGTGGACAATCTCAACGCGCTGTTTCTGACTCCCCTGCCCGGCACTCGCCTGTGGGACCAGATGAAATCGGAGGACCGCATCGCCCTCGATACGTTCCCGGAGGACTGGAAATATTACACGCTGACCTTCCCGGTGGCCCGGTATAAGAATCTGTCTCTGGAGGGCATTATCGGAGAGATGATCTCCTGCGACCGGGACTTCTATTCCATGCAGCGCATTCTGCGCAGGGTTTGGAGCAGCTTGTGGCAACGCCGTAACCCGCTGATCAGCTTGGTGGGCAATTTCTCATACAGGAACAATCTCCGGCTGAACCGTAAGGCATATGTAGACTTCAAGTCGTATGTGAAAGCTGGGGTTTGATCTAATAGATGCCCCAGGGAGGTTTTTTTACCTTGTCTGAAGGGATATCAGTCCATAACTTATCAGAACGGATAAGATAAAAACGATCCCAAATTTGACCAATATGGGTCCCCCCTCCCACAAAAAAATGATTTTTGGTTCAGGAGACAGATCATTCACACTGCCCGTACTCACCAGTATTTTGCCGACACTAAAACATTTCGTGCCTGGGTTAGGTTGAAATTGCGCGAGGAATCCTATGCCCATATAATTGTTTCTTTCCACGCTCTTGGGGTTGAGTTCACAGGCGGCTCATACCAATCAGCGTTCTAAGGAGTAATCTATAGATAAGGGTAGTTAGTAAGG
>CAYXRH010000035.1:0-18955 GCA_964466355.1 uncultured Thermodesulfobacteriota bacterium | reverse complement strand
ATCAAAGCCCTGCACCGGCGGCACCAGCTTGAGCCCCTGGCAGCCCAGATCCTTGACCGCCCGCGCCAGCTCATCCATTGCCGCCCGCCCCAGGGAAGGATCCACGCTGGCAAAGGGGATGAAGCGATCAGGGTGCATCTCGGCCAGCTGGGCGACGTCATCGTTGGTGACCATGACCGCTCCATATGGGGTGGTCATGTCCATGGCCACGATGCAGATTTTGTCCACTCCGGCCTCGTCCATGTCGCTGATGATGTCCGCGGCGCTTCGATCAAAAAATAAGCCGGCGTGGGTTGAACTCATCGCTTCCACGCGGGCGCGATCTGGCGAGGCCGCGAACATGCGGTCCATGGCCTCTTTCAGGTTGGGCGTGAGCGTCGCTTCTCGGCAAAGGGGATGGGTGTGAACGTCGATGATCATGGGGATCTCCTCAGGGCAAGTATTGATGAAAACTTGAAAATTACTATTTATTCGGCTTAACTTCACTCTCCTCGAGCTGTTGTTGCCGTCTGTATTTTTCAATTAGCTGACGCGAACCCTCGAAGTGCTCCCCCATCACCTTCCGGGCCTCATCCTGGCGGCGGTTGGTCAGACATTCTAAAGACCGTTGGTTGCACTCGTAATCGAAGAGCACGTCCTCTACAGAAAAGGGCAGGAGGACGGTGAACTCGCGGGAGATCTTGGTGGTGGCGTTCATGATCACGCTGACGAAGCGGTTGTGGCAGGAGTCGGCGATGAGGCGGTGAAACTCGAGCTGCTTGTCGCGGTCCGGCCGCCCTTGCGCCAAAGCCGAGGCGGTCTCTTTTAAATTCTGGTGCATGGCCGCCAAGTCTTCTTCGGTGCGGCGCAGGCAGGCCAGCTCCAGAACCGCCGGCTCCATGATCCGCCTGAACTCGATGACCTCCTCGACCCTCAGCCCGCCGAGGCGATAGCAGTCTTCCACGACCTCCAGGATTTTGTTCGAGTCGCCCTGGGCGACGAAGCTGCCGCCCGTGGCCCCGCGGCGCTTCTCGATGAGGCCCTCGGCGACCAGGTGGCCCAAAGCCTCGCGCACGACCGTCTTGGACACGCCGAAGCGCTCGGTCAACTGGTCCTCGGTGGGCAGCTTGTCGCCGGGTTCGAGACGGCCCTCGAGGATGGCCTGACGGAGGAGCTTTTTGACCTGGTCAGCTAGGGGCGGAAAGTTGAATTCCAGATCATGGAAGGGATCGGGCATGACGATCTAGCCTCATTTTGTATCATCATAATTAATACTTCATAAGTATGTTCTTTGTCAAGCCCGAATCGCTTCGGGCGAGGTCTCATCATTGATGTCTGAGGTTCGGTGACGCTTTTTCCTGGAAAACGGTGAGGCTTGAGGGCTAAAGAAGACGGGTCTGTCTTTGGCGCGGGGCCTGCTCTGGCCAAGCCGCTTTTTCAAAGATCATTGACGCCGGGCCGGGAAATGAAGTCAAATCAAAGGCAACTCAAATCAGGGAGCTAGAAGATGATCATCGCCTTGGTCAAGGGAACCGTGTTCGTCGGGGATGGCCGAATCCTGGAAAAGGCGAGCGTCGTGGTCGAGGGCGAACGCATCCTGAAGGTCCAAAAAGGAGCCGCCCGGCTGCCCAAGAAGGCCCGTCGGGTGGACATGGAGGGTGGCACGCTCTTGCCTGGTTTGATTGACGCCCACGTCCACCTCTGCGCCGACGGCAGCGCCAACCCCATGGCCGCGCTCGTGGGCCAGAGCCTGGCCACGACCGCGCTCAAGACGGCCGAATTCGCCCGGCGGACGCTCTTGGCCGGCGTGACCACGGTGCGCGACATGGGCGGCCGGGAGTACGTCGATCTGGCCGTCAGGGACGCCGTCAAATCCGGCCTCATCCCCGGACCCCGCATCCTGGCCAGCGGCCGGATGATCTGCATGACCGGCGGACACGGCTGGAGCCTGGGCGGCCGGGAGGCCGACGGGCCCGACGAGGTCCGGCGGGCGGTCAGGGAGCAGATAAAGGCTGGCTGCGACCTGATAAAGCTCATGGCCACCGGCGGGGTTCTGAGCCCGGGCATGGAGGCGGGCGCGCCGCAGCTCACCGAGGAGGAGCTTCGAGCCGGCGTCGAAGAGGCCCACAAGGCCAATCGGAGGACCGCCACCCACGCCCAGGGCCGCCAAGGCGTCTTGAACGCCCTCAGGGCTGGGATCGATTCCATTGAACACGGCGTCGACCTGGACGAGGAGGCGATCTCGTTGATGATCAAGCGCGGCGTGGCCTTGATCCCGACCCTGTCCGCGCCGTTCAACATGGAGCGCCGCGGCGTCGAGGACGGTGTGCCCGAGTTCGCCTTGAAAAAGACGGCCCGGGTCAAGTCAATCCACCTCAGAAGCGTCCAATTGGCCCGCCAGTTGGGGGTCAAGGTGGCCATGGGCACCGACGCGGGCACGCCCTTCAACCAGCACGGCCAGAACCTCAACGAGCTCAGGTTCATGACCGAGGTCGGCTTTTCGCCCGAGGAGGCGCTGCGGGCGGCGACTCAAACAGGGGCCCAGGTGCTGGGCTTGGAGGAAGAACTGGGCCTCATCGAGGCGGGCAAGCTGGCCGACCTGGTGGTGGTTCAGGGCAGCCCCTTAAACGACATCACCCTCCTGGCCCAACCCGAGCGCCTTTGCCTCATCATGCAGGGCGGGCGGATGGTCAAGGAGTGAGCGTCCTTGACTGGCCCGAATTTTTGACCCCCCGCGCCCGAATGGGTCGCTTTCTGGCCCTCGAAGCCCCAGGGCGGCGGGCCGGCCACGCTTGAGGGAGTGAGATGGACTTGGCCAAAAGATTGAGCGGAGGCGACAGGTTTTACTACGGCTGGGTCATCGTCGGCGTGGCCTTCATCTCCCTGGGGATGTGGTTTGGCCTCAGGACCAGCTTCTCCGTCTTCTACAACGCCCTCCTGGACGAATTCGCCTGGTCCCGGTCTGAGGCGGCCGGGGTGCAGTCCGCGGCGATGATCGTCTACACCCTGCTCGCCCCGGCGGTGGGCGGCTTGATCGATCGCTTCGGCTCGCGGCGGGTCATTGTGCCAGGGGTGGGTATCCTCTTCGTGGGCCTCACTCTCTGCGCCACCATCGAGAGCCTGAGCCAGTTCTACGTCTTCTACGGCGTCGTCGTCGGCGCCGGAGTGACGAGCATCGCCATCATCTCCTACACCGCCATCCTGGCCCGCTGGTTCAAGAAGAAGCGGGACGCGGCCAGTGGACTGGCCGTCTCAGGCATGGGCATGGGCATCTTTGTCTTGGTTCCTTTGTCCCAGTACCTCGTCGGCTCCGCGGGGTGGCGGTGGGCTTTCGTGGCTCTGGGGGGCGTGGTCTTGCTCGTTTTGCTGCCCCTCAACGCCTTGCTCCTGCGCCACAAACCCGAAGATCTGGGTCTGCGGCCCGACGGCGCGGCGCGCCATGACCCCGCGCCGCTTAAGACAAGCCGAGGCAAGGCGGAATGGACCCTCCACCGGGCCGCGGCCACGGTGCGCTTCTGGGGCTTCCTGGCCTGCCCCAGCCTGGCCATGGTGGGCGTGTACTTCGTTGTGGTCCACGGCGTCAGGTTTCTGGTCGACCAGGGGGTCGCGCCCCTGAAGGCGTCGATCTGCTTCGCCGCCATGGGCCTTTTCTCCTCGGCGGGGCGCGTCATGTGGGGCTGGCTGTCGGATCGCATCGGGCGCGAAGTGAGCTACACCCTGGGCAGTTTTTGCTTGTGCCTCGGCTTCGTTTCCCTGATGTTGTTGGAGAAGACCGGCGGCGCTTGGCTGGTCTACGTCTTCATCATCGCCTTTGGCGGCGGTTGGGCGGTCACGGCCCCGGTGGTCATGGCCACGGGCATGGACCTCTTTGGCGGGCCCAGCTTCGGTCTCATTTACGGGCTCATGGAAAGCGCCGTCGGCGTCGGCTCCGCCTCGGGGGCTTGGCTGGCCGGCTTCATCTTTGACCAGACCGGCTCGTACGAGGGGGCTTTTATCCTGGCCCTGGCGGCCACGGGATTGTCGTGCCTGGGCATGTGGCTGGCCGCGCCGCGCCGGGCCTGAAATGTGCGCCGCCGGTCGTCCGTGTTCGGGAGAAGGCCGAAGAGCTTAACATTTTCAGACGGTCGGAGGGTTTAGATGTCAAGGGCCGATCATTCGCCTTACTGGAACCCATTTTTGGAGAAGATGCCCTTGGAGCGGCTCAAGGCATTGCAGCTCAAAAAGTTCCAGCGCATCTTGACCTGGGCCTATGAGCGGGCTCCTTTTTATCGCCATTTGTATGACTCCGTGGGGCTGAAGCCTCAAGACGTCCGCTCCTGGGACGACGTGGCAACGATGCCCAAGGTGGACAAGGCCATGCTCCGTCGCGCCCAGGACCAGGGGCCGGCGCCTTACGGCGACCGGCTGGCCGTGCCCCTGGAGGAAGTGGTCGAGTTTCATCAGACCTCGGGCACCACCGGGCAGGCGGTCTATCAGGCCGACGCCTGGTCTGACTGGGAGTGGTGGTCCGAGTGCTGGTGTTACATCCTCTGGTCCCAGGGCTACCGGCCCCGGGATCGGGTCTTCATCCCCTTTGGCTACAACATCTTCGTCGCCTTCTGGGCCGGCCACTACGGCGTGGAGAAACTCGGCTGCGAGGTCGTCCCCGGTGGCGTCCTGGACACCGCCGCCCGGGTGCTCAAAATCCAGGAGCTCAAGGCCACGGCCCTGATGGCCACGCCGACCTACGTCCTCAACATGGCCGACGTGGCCCGCCGGCGTCTGGGCCTCGCCCCGGAGACTTTGTCCATTGAGCGGATCACCTGCGCCGGTGAGCCGGGGGCGTCGATCCCGTCCACCAAGAAGCGCATCGAGGACGCCTGGGGGGCCAAGGTCTATGACCACGCCGGGGCCACGGAGATCGGAGCCTGGAGCTTTGAGTGCGATCATCAACCCGGCGGATTGCACGTCAACGAAGCTTTCTTCCTGGTGGAGATCGAGGACTTGGAGACCGGGGCCCCCATAGCCCGGCCGGGCCAGCCGGGTCGGATGATCATCACCGCCTTTGACCGCCTGGCTCAGCCCTGCGTCCGCTTCGACTCCAAGGACATCATCGAGTGGGCCGCAAAGCCTTGCCCCTGCGGCCGGAGCTTCAGGCTCGTCAAGGGCGGCGTCCTGGGCCGGGCCGACGACATCACCAAGGTCAAGGGCGTGCTCCTGGCCCCTTCGGTCATCGAGGAGGTCGTGCGCGGCTTCGCCGAGCTGAGCGACGAATACGAGGTCGTGGTCGAAAGAAGCGGCGAGACCGACAAGATCAGCCTCAAAATCGAGCTCAGGCCTGGCGTGGAGGCCTCCCAAGAACAAATCCTCGCCCGGCTCAAAGACGAGCTGAGGCTCAAGACAAACCTGGGCTACGCCATCGAGGTCCATCCTTTTGGCGCGCTACCCCGCTATGAGGTCAAGGCCAAGCGGTTCAAGGACCAACGGCGGGTTCATTGACTCGGAGGCGGACATGGACGAGGCGAGAGCGTCCCTCTTGAGCGAGCACGTCCTGACGTTGCGGCGCTCGGCCGAGGCGATCGCTCGGGAGGCGGAGGATTTTCCGGCCCTGTGGCGCAACGCCGAGCGAATCAAGGCCTGCGTGAGGATGATGGAGCTGAATCTTGACCTGACAGACGAGGGGCCTTGAGACTGAGGGCCTGGCCTCTCGGTTTCGAAGAGACGGCGCGGGGCCGTCCCGGTGGCTCTCTTTCCGGGTCGGCGATGGCGCCTCGGGGATGATCGATCCTCGCGCCCGGGGCGCCGCCTCAAAGGAGGCGCATTTCGTCGGCCTGCCTCAAGAGGTCGTCGCGGAACTTGGAGTGGGCGAGGTTGATGATGTCCAGGGCCCTCTCCCGGGTGGACTTGCCCTTGAGGTTGACGACCCCGTATTCGGTGGCCAGATAGTGGGTGTCCATCCGGGGGGTGGTGATCGCCGTCCCCGGCTCGAAGCGGGGCACGATGCGCGACACCTGGCCGCCGTGGGCCGTGGAGTAAAAGGCGATGAACGACTTGCCGCCCTTGGAGTTGAAGGCGCCGCGCACGAAGTCGAGCTGACCGCCGGTACCGCTGAACTGGCTTTTGTCGAGAAACTCGGAGTTGCACTGTCCCAGAAGATCGACCTCGATGGTGGAGTTGATGGAGATCATCTGGTCGTTCCGGGCGATCACCTCGGGCGCGTTGGTGTAGGACACGGGGTAGCTCTCCAGAGAGGGGTTGTCGTCCATGAACTCATACAGCTCCCGGTCTCCGAGGGCGTTGGTGAAGACGTGCTTGCGGACGTGGATGTTCTTTTTGCGGCCGGTGATGACCCCTTTCTTGATGAGGTCGACCATGCCCGGGCATAAAAGCTCGGTGTGAATCCCCAGGTCCTGGTGACCCTCCAGAAACCCGGCCACGGCGTTGGGGATGGCGCCGATGCCCAGTTGAATGGTCGCGCCGTCGGGGATCAACTCCGCGATCAGTCGGCCGATGATTTTGGCCTCGGGCTTGGGGGCCGAGGGCTTGACCTCCATCAAGGGGGCTTCATTTTCGACCACGGCGTCAACCTCGGAGATGTGCAGCAAGGAGTCTCCAAAGACGCGGGGCGTTTTGGGGTTGACCTCGACGATCAGTCGCCGGCAGTGTCTGGCCGCGGTGGAGATGTAGTCGTTAACCGCGCCGAAGGTGAAGAAGCCGGCCTTGTCCATGGGCGAGACCGTGGTCACGGTGAGGTCTATGTCCATGAACTCGCGGCAAAGCCTCGGCACCTGGTGGAATTCGTTGGGCACGAAGTAGTTTAAGCCGACCTTGACCAGGGCCCTGTCCGAGGCGCTGACGAACCAGGAGTGGGGAAAGACGCAGTCGCACAGGTCAGGGGCGAGGATGGTCCTGGCGGCGTGGGCCATGGGGAAAAGGGAGAAAACCTTCAGGTCCTTGAGGTCTCCGTTCCTGATTCGGGCGGCGATAGCCTCCAGAAGGGCCGGGGGCTCGCTGGTGGCCATGCCGTGGACGATGGTCGAGGCGCTCTTCAGGCTCGCCACGGCCTGGGAGGGCGTGGTCAGTTTTCGCTTGTATTCCGCCGTGTACATCTCAAGGCCTCCTTTGATCCTGTCTCTCCATGTGGCGTCTCGTCCCCGAGGATACCTGAAAGCCGGCCCTGTTGGCCACTGATTATCAGGCTCGCCTGGCGGCGCTTTCTCCAGCGAGCCCTCTCTGGCCCGTTGAGAAGGCTTGGAAAGGGCCTTTCGCCGCGGCCGGGCCCGTGTTAACATCGCCCCCAACCCGGCCGCGGCTCCTTTGAAGGGTGGACATGAATCAGCGCCTCGCCTCATCTGGCCTCAAGTCCGTCTCGAGCGACCTGATTCTGGTGAGCCTCTTGTCGGCCCTGATCTTCATCTACGCCCACGCTGAAGCCTTTTTAAACCCTTACGTCATCAACGACGACGTGCGGCAGCAGATTTACTGGATGGCCCAATACAAAGACCCCCAGTTGTTCGAGGGCCATTGGTTGACCGACTACGCCCGCCACTACGTCCCCTGGGGGGTCAAGGGCCTCTACTGGCTGGGAGCCAGGCTCTGGGCGCCGCTCTATTTCGGCAAGCTGCTCACCGGGGCCTTGTTTGTCTTCTTGAGCGGCCTCGTTTTTCTCATCGGCCAGAACATGAGGGGGCGGCCGCTGGCCTGGTCCGCCGCGGCGGTGTGCTGGCTGATGCCCTATTTCCTTTATAACATGTCCGGCGGGTTGGCCCGCAGCTTCGCCAGCCCGCTGCTGGCCCTCTTTTGGCTGTGCTGGCTGGCGCGGCGGCCGTGGGGCGTGGGCCTGAGCCTGATTTTGCAGGCCTTGTTCATCCCTTACATCTTCGTCCTGTCAGCTCTGGCCGTGGGCCTGGCCTGGCTGGGCGGCCGGGCGGGCTGGAGTGCGCCGGGCCCCTTCCCGACCCGGGCGGGCCATTACGCCCTCTTAGTCATAGCGGCGGGCCTGGCCTTTTGGTTCAACCACAGCCTCGCCGCGGCCGGCTACGGGCCCCTGGTCAGCGCCGCGGACATGGCCGGCAAGCCTGAGTTCACGGCCGCGGGACGGTTTCAGATTCTGCCGGTGCCCTCGCTGCTGTACGAGGTGACCTACCGCCCCTGGGAGCGCATCGCCCCCTTTCAAGAGTTCGGCCTGCTTTTCGGCGGCCTGGTCTGCGCCTTGATCATCGTTTTGAGCCTCTGGGGGGCTCGGCGCGCAAACTGGCGCCTCTTTGCCCTCCGCGTTCGCCAACCGATCTTTTTCCTGGCCTTGGCCTCGCTGATTCTATACTTTCTGGCCCGCCTTTTTCTCTTTCAGCTCTTCGCCCCGGCCCGCTACGTCCAGTATTCGATCAACCTCTTCTACTGCCTGGCCTTGGCCCTTTTTTTGAGCGCGCTTTTTAAAATTCACCGCTGGCCCCGCGGCCTGGCCGTGGTCGTCATCCTAAGCGTGGCCGTCACGGCCGGGGCGCGGCTCAAGGGGGTGGGGCTCTATGATTATTCAGCCGCCAAGCCGCTCTACGCCGCCTTGGCCCAAACGCCCAAGAACGCCTTAGTGGCCGGTCATCCAGATCTGATGGACAACGTCATCACCTTTGGCCGCCGCCCGGTCCTGGCCTCGTTTGAGCTGGCCCATCCCTGGTCCAAGGGGCTGTGGCAAAGATTGCGGCCCCGCCTGGAGGAGCTTTTCGAGGCCTACTACGCCGAGGACGCCGAGACGGTCAAAAGGTTTTGCCGGAAATACGGCGTGGACTACATCGTCGTGGACGAGCGGCACTTCAGCCCGGATTTTCTGACCGCAGAGCCCTTTTTCGAGCCCTTTGGGTCTGAGATTAAAGAGATGACCAGAGACCGCCGCCGCTTCGCTCTGCTGAACGATGACATCGGCCGCGTCCAGAGGCTCACCGCGGACATCAGGCTGGTGGACGTGCGAAATTTAAAGTGAGACTGTGGCCAAACGGCCCTTTTGTCCCGATTACGGCGTTGCCTGGTCCTCGAACCAAAATGTGGCTTCGCCACAGTCTCAAAGTGAGGCCTGAAAATTACAAACCCGCCTCGTCCTCTCTTCTGACAGCCAAGATAATTCAAGATAAAAACCCGCTTGAGCTGCAGATCCCCTCCCGCGGGCCCGCGCGCTCGCTCTGGACCAGCGGGCAGAGTGAGATCGATAAAAATTAAATTATAAATTAAAATTTATAATTGGTTTTTAGGTTGAATGATTGATGAGGCGGTCGATCTAGAGGATGAAGATATCTTTCTTCAAAGTCTGAAAAGTATAATACATCTTGTTATATTAAATGGTTTAACTGTCTTGACCTCAGATTATCGACGACGGCGGCTCAGGCGCCGCCGCTCTTTTGGGCTTGACAAAGAGCGCTGACCTCGGTTAGGTTTTCCTGGGGTGACTTTCGATTAACTGCGGATAGATCGATTTGAATCGCAACAAAAAAGAAGCACCGCTGGCCCACAGGCCCGTGCGCCCCATCGCTGACCGGGCCGACGTCCATCGGATCAGGGCCCTGCTCCGCGACACGCCGAGGGATCTGCTCCTCTTTGAGCTGTTGATTCAGACCGGGGCGAGCTTGCGGTCGATCCTCGGCCTGAAGGCGGGCGACTTGGCCCGCTCGCGGGTTGGCGACGAAATGCCCATTATGAGCGGTCTTTGGAAAAACGCCCCCCGAAGCGCCATGACTGAAACAATTTTTGAGGCCTTGAGGCGGCACATTGAGGCCAACGCCCTCGGGGACGAAGACCACCTCTTCCGCTCGCGCAAGGGCTCCGGGGTCTTGAACGTCAGCTCGGTCTCTGAGTTGGTCAAAAAGTGGTTTGCGGCCGCGGGCCTGGAGGGGCTGTTTGGGGTGAAGTCCCTGCGCAAGACGTGGGCGGTTCACTATCAAGACCGACCCCCCCCAGACGACGCGCCGCCGGACCGCGGCCTGGCTCGTCCGACCTTTGATCCGGTCAGCGTTCTGACTCTGCAGGAGACGGTTTACAAAGAGCTTTACCGGGCCATAGTCTCGGGGCGCGTCCGCCCCGGGGCCAGATTGACCGTCGCCCAGATCGCCGAGGAGATGAAGGTCAGCCCCATAACCGTGCGCGAGGCCTTGTTGAAGCTGGAAGGAGCCGGCTTCATCACCAGCCAGCGGAAGCGGGGCTTCACGGTCAATGAGTTGTCTATCAATAACGTAAAAGAAATTTATGAAATGAGAATGCTCCTCGACGTCATGGCCGCCGAAAAAGCCTGCGCGCGGCGCGGCCCTGAAACCGTGGAGAAGCTTAAATTTTTAATGAATGAATACGAGCTGTGCTCCAGACGCCGCGACAGGGAGAGCCTCTACGAGGTCCACAATGAATTCCATCAATGCCTTTACCAGGATTGCCATCAGCCGATGGTTTTAAACGTCATAAAGCTCTTGATGGAGAAGCTCAGCCCCTACTTGACCATGGTCATCTCAGAGTACGAGGACCTCGATCCAAAGATCGGGATCAGATACCACCGCAAGATGATGGAGGCCATGGTGGAGCAAGATCCGGTGAAGCTGTGCAAGTGGCTCAAAAGCGACTTCAGGGTGGCGGTGAAGAGGTTGGAGAAGTTTTTGGCCGGCGGCGAAGTCGATCGCGGGACTGAGTCACTAAAAGATAGAATTACAATAGATTACGAGAACAGCGCCACAACGGCTCGTAAAGCTGAAATCAGCGGGGTGGAAAGATGAAAGCGCTAGTCGGCGGCCGATTGATCGACGGGACGGGCCGAGAGCCCGTCGCGCCGAGCAGGGTTTTAATTCAGGATGGCCTGATTCAGGAAGCGGGCCCTGAAGATGCGATTGATTTGCCACCAGGGTGTGAAGTAATAGACGTCACTGGCAAGACCGTGCTGCCGGGTTTGATGGACCTCCACGTCCACCTTTGCCTCGGCGAAGACGACGTCGTCGTGCCCCGGGGCGGACTGCCGCCCAACCTGGAGCAACCCTTGACTTACATCGGCATCAAAGGCTTCGCCTACGCCAGAAGGGCCCTGGAGATGGGCTTCACCACCTTGAGGGACGCCGGGGACGTGGGCTACGTCTCCGTGGCCCTGCGGGAGGCCGTGAACGTGGGTCTGGTCGAAGGCCCGCGCCTCATCGCCAGCGGCCACTGGCTGACCACCACCAGCGGCCACGCCGACTTTCTGCCTCTGTGGCTGAGCCGGCGTGACGACGTGCCCGACGTGCCCGACGGGGTTGATGAGGTCTTAAAGGCGGTGCGCCGGCAGATAAAGATGAGGACGGACTGGATCAAGCTTTTCGTCACCGGCGGCGTGATGGATCCCGAGGACAAGCAGGAGTTCAACGATCAAGAGCTCAAGGTGGCCATCGACGAGGCCCACGCCAAGGAGAAGCCGGTCATGGGGCATTGCATGCACGCCCGGGGCACCCTGGCCGGGGTCAAGGCCGGCCTCGACACCGTGGAGCATGGCTCGGATCTGACAGAGGAAATCGTTGAGCTCATGGTCCAAAAAGGGACTTCCCTGGTCCCCACCCTGGCCGTGGCTCAGGCCGTGGTTGACCAGGGCGAGGAATTCGGCCTGCCCCCGGTCTACGTCGAACGCTTCCGGCCGTTTTTGGCCAGGGGCCTCAAAAGCCTCGATCTGGCCCTCCAGGCTGGCGTCAACATCGCCCTGGGCACCGACGCCGGCTTCAACATGCTCAAGCACGGCGACAACGGCGTGGAGCTCGAGGCCTTGTTTAGCATCGGCCTGAGCCCGATGCAGGTCATTCAGTCAGCCACCAGGAACGCGGCCGCGGCCCTCAAGATGGAGGATCGCTTGGGCACCCTGGAAAAGGGCAAGTTGGCCGACGTGGTCGTCGTCGCGGGCGATCCGCTTAAGGACCTCACCATCTTCCAGGACAAAAACGAGATCGCCCTGGTCATCAAGGAAGGCCGGATCATGGTCAACAGGCTGTCAGGCCCGGCTTCTCTTTTCTAGAGGTGTTCGATGGCCCAGAGAGCGCAGGCTTCAAAAAATCCCCTGGCCCTGGTCAAAGGGCGATTGATTGACGGCACTGGCCGGACCCCGCGCCAAGACGCCGCCGTGGTCATCGACGGCCCCTTGATCCAAGAGGCGGGCTCCCGAGACGAGATAAACCTGCCCCCCGGCTGCCGGATCATTGACGTCGCCGGCCAGACGATCATGCCGGGCTTGATCGACGCCCACGTCCATCTGACCTGGGGGCGCTCGGACGCGCCGGTGTGGCCGGGCGGCACCTGCCCGCCGGTGATGGACAACCCCTTGACCTTGGTGGGCATCAAAGCCTTCTCCCGGGCCAGGAGAGCCTTGAGGATGGGCTTCACCACCCTGCGGGACATGGGCGACGTGGGCTACGCGGCCGTGGCCTTGAGGGACGCCGTCAGCTCCGGTCTGGTGGAGGGGCCCCGGATCGTGGCCAGCGGCCAGTACTTGAACACCACCGACGGCCACGGCAACGCCCTGTTGCCGTGGCTGGAGCGCACCGATATCACCGCCAACGTGGCCGACGGCGTGGCCGGGGTTTGCCAAGCGGTGAGGCGGCAGATCAAGATGAGGACCGACTGGGTCAAATTCTGCGCCACCGGCGGCCTGGTCACGCCCTGGCTGAAGCAGAGCTTCAATGACGAGGAGATCGAGGCCCTGGTCGCCGAGGCCCACGACAAGGGAAAGCCGGTGGCCGCCCACTGCCTCTACGCCCGGGGCACCCTGGCCGCGGTCAGGGCCGGGGTGGACACCATCGAGCACGGCGACGAGCTGACCGCGGAGATCATCGAAAGGATGGTCGAGGGCCACATTTATCTCATCCCCACCCTCTCGGCCGGCCTGGCCATTGTTCGCCGCGGCGAGGAGTTCAACCTGCCCCCCAAGACCATTGCGGGGGCCAAGGTTGTGCTGGCCCTGCAGCGGCAGAGTTTTGAAAGGGCGCTCGAGGCCGGGGTCAAGATGGCTCTCGGCACCGACGCTGGCTACAACCCCGTGCTGCACGGCGCCAACGCCGCTGAGTTTGAATTTTTGACCGAGTGGGGGCTCACGCCCATGGAGGCCATTCTGGCCGGCACCCGGGAGGCGGCCAGGGCGTTGAAGCTGGACGGCCAATTGGGGACCATCGAAGCGGGCAAGCTGGCCGACATTTTGGTCCTCAAGGGCGATCCCCTGACGGACGTCAAGCTTCTCCAGAAAAGGGAATGCATAAGCTTGGTCATCAAGGAAGGGGTTATTTGCGTCAACGAATTATGATTCGTCAAAGGAGGAGGATGGAGATGGGAAGATTGAGGTGGCTTTTGGTTTTTCTGGCCGCGGCTTCTCTGGTGCTGGCCGCCGCTGGCCCGGCCCATTGCGGCCCCAAGCGCGGTGGCGCTCTCAAGATCGCCACCACCGTGGGCACGCCGGTCTGCCTGGGCTGGCCGGCCGACGTGAGGAAGGTTCTTGAGATCACCTATGGATATCCATGCGTTGAGACCTTGCTCAGGTATGACAAGAACGGCAAGCCCTCGCCGCATCTGGCCACAGGCTGGGAGATCGACAAGGACGGCAAGTCCATCACCTTTTTTCTGAGGAAGGGCGTCAAGTTCCACGACGGGACCGGCTTCAACGCCGAAGCGGTGAAGTGGAGCTTCGAGCTCTTCAGAAAGGCGAGTCGGGCCGAATTCAAGATGGTCACCGGCATTGACGTGGTCGACGATTACACCCTGCGGCTCAACCTGTCCTATTTCAACAACACCTTGCTCTCAAACCTGTGTTATTTCGCCGGCGTCGTCGCTTCGCCCACCGCTGGCGAAAAGATGGGCCGGGACGCCTTTTGCATCGCCCCGGTGGGCACCGGTCCGTTCAAGTTCAAGAGCATGGAGCGGGACGTTTCGATCAAGTTCGAGCGGTTCGACGGCTACTGGCAGAAGGACAAGCCTTATCTTGACGCCCTGGAGTGGGTCCTCATCAAAGACCCCATGACCGCCCTGGCCTACTTCAAGTCCGGGGAGGCGGACGTGCTCTGGGGCGTGCCCCTGTCCGACGCCGCGGCCCTGAAGAAGACGGGCCAGTATGACATCAGAACGATCAAGTACGCTGTCTGGGGGACGGCCGGCGACAGCGCCAACCCGGATTCACCCTTCGCCAACCTGAAGGTCAGGCAGGCCGTCAGCTACGCCATAGACTCCCAGGCCATCGCCGAGTCCATCCTCCACGGGCTCTGCCCGGCCACCAACCAGGGGGTCCACCCCAACAGCTGGGGCTACAATCCGGACACGGTCGGTTATCCGTATGACCCGGCCAAGGCCAAGAAACTGCTGGCCGAAGCGGGTTATGCCAACGGGTTCAAGTGCAAGCTCTGGGGGTTGAACGTCTCCCCTTACGCCGAGGTCCAGACCGCCGTGCAAGGATACCTGGCCGAGGTCGGCGTCGAGGTCGAATTCGTGCCCCAGGACTGGGGCGCCTGGGCCGAGATGCTCATGAAGACGGGCTGGAAAAACGGCATGCACACCGTGGGCATGGGACAGACCCACACCGACGACACCAGGAACCCGGAGGCGAACCTGACCTCGAGGGTCAAGTACTGGGACAGCATGCTCAAGCCCCAGGAGGCGGACGACAAGCTTCTGGAGGCGCTGAAGACGACCGACTGGGACGAGAAGGTGCGCCTGACCAGGGAATACAACAAGATGATCGTGGACAAGTATTGTCTGGTCAACTGGATCTTCGTGGACAACAAGGTCTGCGCCCTGACCAAGAAGGTCCACGACAGCGGTATATTCGAGGTGAACTTCTCCCAGTTCACCCCGGAGAACATCTGGCTCGACAACTGATTCGGCTGGGGAACAGCGTCTAGGCCCATCCAGGCGGGAGTCGATGCCCGCCTGGATGGGCCAGGGGTGTCCTCGTGAGAGCGTTCATCATCCGGCGGCTGGTGCACACGGTCTTCACCGTCTTGACCGTCAGCTTCATCGCCTTCATGCTGGTCCACCTCATCCCCGGCGACCCGGTGACGACCATTTTGGGCCTCGAATCCTCGCCCCAGGAAGCCGAGAAGTTGAGGCGTGAACTCTGGCTCGATCGGCCCCTCTTGATTCAATACGGCCACTGGCTGCACAAAATGGTCCGCGGTGATTTCGGGCTCTCCCTCCAGGCCCACGAGAAGGTGCTCGACCTCATCGCCAAAAGCGGGCCCATCAGCCTCCTGGTCTCTTCTCTGGCCATCCTGCTCGGGGCCGCGGTCGGGATCCCGGCCGGGGTCATCAGCGCCGTCAGACGGGGCAAATTCGTTGACTCCCTGGTCACCGTGGCCTCCAATCTGGGCGTGGCCATCCCCATTTTCTGGCTGGGCATCCTGTTCATCTATCTTTTCGGGCTCAAGCTCGGCTGGCTGCCCATCCTGGGCTACACCTCGCCCTTCGAAGACGTGGCGGAGAGCATCCAAAAACTGATCATGCCCGTGGTCTGCCTCTCGGTCTACCCGACCGCCTTTCTGGCCCGCCAGACCAGGTCGAGCATGCTCGAGGTCATTCACCAGGACTACATTCGGACCGCCTGGGCCAAGGGATTGCAGGAAAGAATCGTCATCTCCCGTCACGCCCTCAAGAACGCCTTCAGCCCGGTGGTGACCATGTTTGGGATCATCGTCGCCCAACTGGCCGGCGGGGCCGTGCTGACCGAGACCATATTCAACATTCCGGGCATGGGCCGGCTGATCGTGCGCGGCGTCCTGGACAGCGACTACGGCCTGGTCCAGGCGGCGACGGTGATGATCGCCTTGCTGGTGGCGTTGATCAATCTGGTGGTGGACATCTCTTACGCCTGGTTTGATCCCCGGATACGCTACAAATGAGCCGCCGGCCAGGCCAAGGCGGCCTCGCGGGCTTGATTGTCTTAGGGGACATTTTGAGTTTGGCCTGAGGAAGAAGCGGACCGGATCGATGGACACGGGTTCACACGCCAGCGAGTTTCGCCGCGTGGTCAGGGTCTGGCTGCGCCGCAAGATCGTTCTGGTGGGCGGCGTGGTCATCGGCTGTCTCATCTTGACGGCCCTCTTGGCCCCCTGGCTGACGCCTTACAATCCCTACAAGCAAGACCTCAGAAACCATCTGCGCAAACCATCGGCCCAGCACCTGCTCGGCACCGACGCCTTGGGCCGGGACGTCCTGAGCCGGATCATCTACGGCTGCCGCACTTCGCTCGAGGTGGGCGTCATCGCCGTGGGCCTGGCCGCCGTGGTCGGCACCCTGCTCGGCCTGGCCGCCGGCTACCTCGGCGGCTGGGTTGACGCCGTGGCCATGAGGTTCATCGACGCCCTGTTGGCTTTCCCGCCCCTGGTCTTGGCCCTGAGCCTGGCCTTTGTCCTCGGGGGCGGACTTCTCAACTGCATGGTCGCCGTGGCCGTGTCCCTGCTGCCCGCCTTTGCCCGGATGACCCGCAGCCAGGTTCTGTCCATCAAGGAGACGGACTACATCATGGCCTCCCGGGTCATCGGCGGCGGGAGCTGGCGGATCGTCTTCCGCCACGTCCTGCCCAACAGCTTTCCGCCGCTGATCATCCTCATCACCTTGAACATGGGCGTGGCCATATTGAGCGAGGCCGCCCTGAGCTTCCTGGGCGTGGGCGTCAAAGCCCCGGTCGCGGCCTGGGGCTCCATGCTCCAGCAGGGCTACAAGTATCTGTTCACTCATCCCCATCTTTCCTTTGTGCCGGGCGTGTGCATCATGCTGGTGGTCTTGAGCTTCAACCTCATCGGCGACGGCATGAGAGACGCCCTGGACCCCAGGCTCAGGGGCGCCGTCTAGTCATGTCCGAGCGATTGCTCAAGGTTGAAGGCCTCAAGACCCACTTCCACACCGACCAGGGTCTGGTCAAGGCCGTGGACGGCGTCACCTACGACATCCACCGGGGCGAGATCGTCGGTCTGGTCGGCGAGAGCGGCTGCGGCAAGTCGGTCAGCCAGCTCTCGATCATGCAGCTCATTCCCTCGCCGCCGGGCGAGATCGTCGCCGGAGAGGTCTTTTTGGAAGGCCGGGACCTGCTCAAATTCAAGCCCCACAGCGATGAGATGCGCGCCGTGAGGGGCGGCCAGATAAGTATGATTTTTCAAGAGCCCATGACCTCCCTCAACCCGGTGCTGACCATCGAGAGGCAGATGACCGAGGCCCTGGAGCTGCATCTGAAGATGGACCGCCGACAGGCCCGGGAGAGGGCTTGCGATCTTTTAAAAATGATGGGCATCTCCGACGCCGAAAGCCGCATCAACAGCTATCCCCACCAATACAGCGGCGGCATGCGCCAGCGGATCATGATCGCCATGGCCTTGTCTTGTAACCCCAAGATGGTCATCGCCGACGAGCCGACGACCGCCTTGGACGTGACCACCCAGGCCCAGGTGTTGCGGCTCATGGCCGACATGGTCAAGACCTTCAAGTCAGCCCTTTTGATCGTGACCCACAACCTGGGGGTGGTGGCCCGCTACGCCCAGAGGATCTACGTCATGTACGCCGGGCGCATCGTCGAGTCCGGCGCGGCCAAGGACATTTTCAGCCGCCCGCAGCACCCCTACACCATCGGCCTCCTCAAGTCCGTCCCCCGCCTGGACGAGCCCAAGAAAAAGAAGCTGGTGCCCATCGCCGGCGCGCTGCCGAACCTGGTGGACATGCCGCCCTTTTGCGCCTTCCTGCCCCGCTGCCCTTACGCCAATCAAGAGTGCCGCCGAGGTCCCTGGCCGCCGCTGAGGATTATCAACAACGGCCACGAGATCGCCTGCCGCGTCGATGTCAGGGGTTCATGAATGACTCATCCGGCCGAGGACGTCCTGCTCAAGGTCGAGAACCTGAGGATGTACTTCCCCATCATGAGCGGGATGCTGGGCCGGAAAAAGACGGCTGACGTCAGAGCCGTGGACGATGTCAGCTTTGAGATATCGCGGGGACAGACCCTGGGCCTGGTCGGCGAGAGCGGCTGCGGCAAGACCACCATTGGGCGCTGCATCCTGCGGATCTACCAGCCCACGGCCGGCCGGATTCTATTTGAAGGCGAGGACGTCTGCCGCTTGCCCGAGAGGAGGCTGAGGCCCTTGCGCCGCAAGATTCAACTGATCTTCCAGGACCCGTACTCTTCCCTGGATCCGCGGCAGAGCGCCGGCAGCATCGTCGGCGAACCGCTGAGAATACACCATAAATTCAGCACTCGGGCGCATCAAGAAAAGGTGGCTGATCTTTTTCAGATCGTCGGTCTGGACCCCTTGATGGCCAGCCGCTACCCTCATGAGTTCAGCGGCGGTCAGCGGCAGCGCCTCGGCATCGCCCGGGCCCTGGCCACCGAGCCCGAGTTCATCGTCTGCGACGAGCCGGTCTCGGCCCTGGACGTGTCCATTCAGGCCCAGATCACCAATCTGCTCGAGGAGCTCAAGGAAAAGCTGGGCCTGACCTACCTTTTCATCTCCCACGATCTGTCCGTGGTGCGCCACATAAGCGACCAGGTGGCGGTCATGTACCTCGGCCGCCTGGTGGAGGTCACCGGCTGGCGCGAGCTGTACGAAACCCCCCTCCATCCTTACACCCAGGCCCTTCTCTCGGCCGTGCCCATCCCTGACCCCTTTGTCGAGGAGCGCCGCCGACGAATCGTTCTGGAGGGCGACGTGCCCAGCCCTCTCAACCCGCCGGCGGGCTGCAGCTTCCATCCCCGCTGCCCCGCAGCCGACAAAGACTGCCGCCTAAGCGCGCCCTTGCTGCGCGACGTCAACGGCGGACACAGGGTCGCCTGCCTGAAGGTGTAAGGTCATTTTTCCATTATGAGCGGACGAATGGTGGCCTGGCTGACGGAAGACGTCTAGACAGATTTATACCGAGCTGCTTTCAAAGGTGTAATTTTGGTTGGTTGTTCGAACGAATTTGAGGGTGAGGGTCACAGGCCTTGGCGAGCGGAAGGATAAGCGGCCCCGTCGGAGAAGAATTCGACTCGGGGCCGCCCTATAGCGAGCCTTAG
>CAYXRH010000034.1:18091-19144 GCA_964466355.1 uncultured Thermodesulfobacteriota bacterium | reverse complement strand
CGCGTAGTCGCCGGTGTGGAGCCAGCCCTGGGTGATGTTCTCGGCCGTGACCGCGGGCTTGTTCCAGTAGCCGGCGACCACGTTGGGCCCCTTGACCCACAGCTCGCCGACGACGTCCGCGGGCAGATCACGCCCCGCCTCGTCCACGATCCTCACCTCGACGCCGACCACCGGCAGCCCGGTGGCCTCGGCCTTGCGCACGGCGTCGCAGGCGGGCATGACCGTGGTCAGGGAAGAGGTCTCGGTCAGGCCGTAGAGGTTGAAGAGAGCGACGCCCAGGCGCTCGTGGAGGGCCCTGATGGTCTCCGGGGCCATGGGCGCGCCGCCGTAGGCCACGGTGCGAAGCGTCGACAGATCGTGTTTTTTTAGGGCCGGATGGGCCAGCATGAGGGTGCACATGGTCGGGACGGCCACCAAAACGTTGACCTTGTGCCGCTCGATCAGCTCGATCATGCCGGCCGTGTTGTAGGTCCGCATGATGGCGCAGGTCCCGCCGACGTAGACAAAGGCGACGAGCTGGCTGTTGAGCCCGGTGACGTGGAAGAGAGGGACGACGATGAGGGTGACGTCGCCGTCCTGGTAGTGGATGTGAGCCCCGCAGTTGCGGGCGTTGATGAAGACGTTGTGGTGGGACATGACCGCCCCTTTGGGCTGTCCGGTGGTCCCGGAGGTGTACATGATGCACGCCGGGCTGTCCTTGCCCAGCTCCGGCCGGCCGCTCGGCCCCTCGCCGGACCTCATCACTTCACTCCAGGCCGCGGCCCCTTTCTTTTTTCCGCCGCCGGTCTTGACGACCCTTTTGACGGTCTTCAGCTCCGCCCTGAAGGCCTCGTAAGCCGCCCAGAACTCATCGGCGACCATCACAAGCTCGGCCCCTGAATCGTTCAAGATGTAGCTGAACTCCTGGGGCGCCAGACGGTTGTTGAGGGGCACCACCACGGCGCCCAAGCTCAAGACGGCGAAGTAGGCCACGCAGAACTCGAGGCAGTTGGGAAACAGCAAGGCGACCCGGTCGCCGGGGCCGAGGCCGAGCTTCTGCAGACCGGCCGCCAG
>CAYXRH010000034.1:7200-18081 GCA_964466355.1 uncultured Thermodesulfobacteriota bacterium | reverse complement strand
GGTGAGGGCCCGCTCGCCTTCGATCAAGGCCAGCTTTTCCGGTCGGCGGGCCGCCGCGGCCTCGAGGAGGTGATGGATCAGCACAGCTTCCCCCTACCAGATCAGCCAGCCGCCGTCGATGTAAATGGTCTGCCCGGTGATGTAATCAGACGAGGGTCCGGCCAGGAAGATGACCAGGCCCTCCAGCTCCTCGAGCTGACCCCAGCGGCCCATGGGCGTGCGCTCGTTTATGAAATTGAAACGCTCAGGATCGTTGCGGATCTGGGTCACCATCTCGGTCTCGAAGTAAGTCGGCCCGATGGCGTTGACCCTGACGCCTTGTTGGGCCCACTCCACGGCCATGACCTTGGTGATCTGATCCACCCCGCCCTTGGCGGCGCAGTAGGCCAGTTGATGGGGCAAGGCGATGGTGCCCAGGATGGAGGACATGTTGATTATCTTGCCGTAGCCGCGCTGGATCATCTGGGGCGCCACGGCCTGGGCGACGAGGACGTAGCCTTTCAGGTTGGTGTTTATGATCAGGTCCCACTTGTCCTCGGGGTACTCCAGGACCGGGACCCGGTAGTTGAGGCCGGCGTTGTTGATGAGAATGTCTATGTGACCGAAATGGTTTAATATCTCCGTGACGCCCGCCTGGACCTTCGACCGGGACAACACGTCCAGGTGAAACCCGGCCGTCCGCCGGCCGAGGGCCTCGATGTCCGCGGCGACTCGTTTGAGGTCCGCTTCGCTGCGGCCGCACACGGCCACGTCCGCGCCGGCCTTGGCCAGGGCCTTGGCCATGACCTCGCCCAGGCCGCGGGTCGAGCCGGTGACCATGGCCACCCTGCCCTTGAGGCTGAAAAGCTCCTCGATCATGCGACCCTCTCTAAGGGGCGGCGATCTCATCGACGCTGGCCCCGCCTCGGCCGGCCACGTCTTCAGTACTGGGTCGGCTTGGCCGAAAGCCCCATGATTTCCCTGGCCTGGGCCGGCGTGGCGATCTGGCGGTTCATGTCCCGGGCGATGCGGACTATGCGCTCCACCGCCTCGGCGTTGCTTTTAAAAAGCTGGCCCCGCTTGAGGTAGATGTTGTCCTCCATGCCGACCCTGACGTGCCCGCCCAAAAGAATCGACATCACCGTCATCGGCAGCTGGTAGGGCCCCAGCCCGGCCACCTCGTAGACCGAGTTGGCCGGCAGCTCGTTGATGAAGGAGAGCAGGTTGGCCGGCGTGGCGTAGAAAGAGGTCATGTAGCCCATGACGAACTGGAAGAGATAGGGCGGCTCCACCAGGCCCAGGTCGATGACGTCCCAGGCGGTCCAATAATGACCGGGCTGATAAAGCTCCATCTCGGGCTTGATGCCCTTCTCCTTCATCCGCCCGGCGAAGAGCTCCACCTCGGCGTAGTCTATGGGCGTGCAGCCCTCGATGGGGAACGTCTCTCTGGGGCTCGGCAGAGGCGCCTTGCGCTCCTTGAGGGTCATCTTGAACACGTCGGGGCCCATGTTCAGGGTGGCCACCTCGGGGTTGGCGTCCAGAACGCACAGGCGCTCTTCAGGGGTCATGCCCGGCCCGCCGCCGGTGGTGTTGTTGATGATGATGTCCGGGCATTTCTCCCGAATGAGGCCGTTGACGAGGCGGTACTGCTCCGGGTCGCCGGAGCAGTTGTACCAGGCCTTGGGGTCGCGGACGTGAGCGTGAACCATCGTCGCCCCGGCCTTGTAGGCCTCGTAGGTCTGCTCGGCCTGCTCCTGTGGGGTCTCGGGCAGGTCTATGTTGGCCTCCTTGCCCTGGATGCCGCCGGTGATGGCGCAGCACACGATCAAGGGCGGCATCGAGGATCTCTGGACCCTCTTCATCCACTCGTAGGGGTTGCGGTAATCCCAGATGGCTCCTTCCATTATTTTTCCTCCTTTAGACCAAGTCTGACTAACAGTTCATCGCCCCAGGGGCCCTCCTTGCGCAGCCAGGCCGGGTTCTTGTAATCCGGATCAGGATAGGTGTAAAACCCCTGACCGCTCTTCACCCCCAGCCGCCCCTGAGCGATCATGTCATCCAAGAGCTGGGGCGGCTTGTCGCTTTCGTCCCCGCTGTCGAGGTAGTATTGATTCTCGATGTCCCGGATGGTCTCCAGCCCGACGATGTCCATCAGTCCGAAGGGGCCCCAGGGCGAGCCGAACTCCATCATCCAGGCCCGGTCCAGATCGTCGGGACTGGCGTAGCCCCGGTCCACGAGGTGCAAGACCTCCTTTTTGATGGCCCGCCAGGTCCGGTTGAATGAAAAGCCCATGATCTCCTTGAGGGTGACCACGGGCACCATGTTCAGGGAGCGGACGAACCTCTCCCCGGCCAAGAGCGTCTCGTTGGCCGTGTGGGCGCCCTTCATCAGCTCGACTAAAAAGTCGTGGTGCTCCTGGGGGTTGGAAAAGTTGACGTTGAACAGCCTTTCGGGCCGGCGGAGCACGTCGGCGATGCGGGAGCAGGGCAGGGAGGAGGAATTGGTGGCCAAGAGGGTCTTGGCCGGGGCCACTTTGTCCACCTCGGCGAAGACCTCGCGTTTCAGCTCCAATCTCTCCGGCACAGCCTCGATGGCCAGATCAGCCTCCTGGAGACATTCCGCCAGGCTGTGGCAACGGAAAATCCGGCCCCGGGCGGCCTCGGCCTCCGCGGCCGTGAGAAAGCCTTGGCCGGTGTTTTTGGCCAGCCACCCGTCGATCTGCTTTAAGGCGCGGTCCAGGGCTTCGGGGAATTTGTCGTAAAGAAAGGCCTTAAGACCGGAAACCGCGCAGCGATAAGCTATCTTGGGCCCCTGATTGCCGGCGCCGATGAGGGCCACCCGGGCGATGACAATTATGTCCATGCTCATCTCTCCTCTGACCTCAATAGACCGTCACCGTTCCGTCCTCTCGAACCTCGAGGCGCTGGCCGTTTTTGACGGAGGTTAAAAATTGGGGGCCCAGTTGGTCCACGGCGAAGACGCGCCGGCCGACCCACACGTCGGCCAGGACCAGGCCGGCGGCGCTCAAGGAATCGATGTGCTCCGCGAAAAGCATGGCCTTGGGCGCGATGCCCATCTCGGCCACCCGGTGCCAGGCCGCCCCGGCCGAGGTGGAGCCGATGCCCTTGGGCAGGCAGATGATCTTGTCGGTCAGGTTCTGACCGAAGAGGGCCTCGTTGTCCTGATCGCCGCAGATGGCCGCCGCGGCCCCCTCGAGCATGCTCTTGTAAAAGGAGGCCAGGGTGTTGAATCCGCGGCGCGTCACCAGGGCTTGGCCTTCAAAGCGGCCGGCCAGAACCGGCCTGCCCTTGAAAATCTTTTCCATGTCAGATACTTCCCTTCACCTCTCCCGAGACCACGACCCTGACCAGGTCCTCATCCAAAAACATCCTGGCCGTGGTGTAGGCCCGCAGCTTGTTGGAGTTGGTGACCACGGCCTCGCGGGCGCAGAGATGGTTGTCCATGTACGACTCGGCGCAGGTGGCGCTGAGCTTGACGCCGGCCCGCTTCAGCTTGCCGAAGGCCTCTTTGTCCGCTCTGAACCGGTCCAAGACCTGGGGCGCGGCGCACAAGATGGTCTCCACAACCACCTCGCCCCGGCCGCTTTTCTTCAAGGCCTCGTCGATCCGCTCGGCCCACCAGTGAAGCTCCCGCAAGCTCAAGTGGGGGCAGCCGACGAGGCCTTTTTGGGGCCGGACCTCCTCGTCCGACCACATCACGGGATAGGCGGCCATCATCGCCGCCAGCTCTTGGTCCGAAACCTGGTAAGTCTCATGATCAGGGACGAGCAGGCCCCGGCCCTGCTCCTTGGCCTCGGGGGTCAGGTTTTCGACGTGATAGAGGCCCACCGCCCCGATGGCCGCGCAAGCCGCGCCCATCTCCTTGAGGTAATCGATGACTTGCTCATTCAGCTCCGGCCCCAGAAAGCGGTCGAGGCCGACGATGAAGGGCACGTCCTCCAAGACCTTCATCCCCACGGCCGCCCCCAGCAACTGGGGGTTCGGCAGGGCCCCAGTCTGGACCTTGACCAGCCACTTCGCCCGCCGGCCCTCGTCGGTCAAAAAGCCGCAGAGGGGCGTCTTGCCGGCGATGTTGGACAGGATGTCCATTATGGCCGCGTTGCGGTTGGTCCGGGCGCCGAGGACCGAGTTGGCGAAGACGACGCAGGAGGATTCGGACCAGGCCAGGACGCTCCCCCGGGCGGGGATGTTGCCCACCTGGGGCAGGTAGGGGGTGCAGGTGTAGGCCGCTTCGTCGCGCAGCCCCAGCTCGAGCATCCTTTGATCGTAGCGGGCCTGGTGGCAAAAGATGTCCTCAAAGGCCGCCTTCTGCGCCGGCGTCAGGCCCAGGTTCTCGAAGTCCAGGGGCGCCCGCGGATCGAGGGTGAAGGGGTGCTTGGTCTTGAGGCCCGCCGCGGCCAGCTCGTCGAGCATGGCCACCGGTGGACCAGCGCCCGGAATGGCGAACGGTATGGAGAAGTGCCCCGGCCCTTGAATGTCGGCGAACCTTTCCGCGCCCAGGGCCTCGGCGTAGAGAACCAAGGTCTTCATGACCTTCTGGAGAGTCGGCCCCTGCCCGCCCTCCAGAATGTCCCGTTCCTCCGCGCTCAGCTCCACGAATCACCCCTCCTCAATCCCCGGCTGTGGGCTTGAACGCCCCTCTCATCCGGGAGAAGTGTCTTTTTCGATGACCCTGACGTCCAGGGCGACGAGGCCTTTTGCAAAAAGGCGCACCGGGTTCAAGTCCAGCTCCTTGATCTTCGGCCGGTCAGTGACCAGACGCGAGACGCCGACCAGCAGGTCTCTCAGGGCGGCGACGTCCCTCGCCCGGCCGCCCCGCGCCCCTTGGAGAAGCGGATAGCCCTTTATCTCTTGGATCATCTCCGCGGCGTCGAGCCTCTTCAGGGGCGCGATCCGGAAGACCACGTCGCGCAGCACCTCGGTGAACACGCCGCCGAGGCCGAACATCACCGTCGGGCCGAAGACCGGGTCCTCGAGGGCCCCGACGATGACCTCCAGCCCCGGGGGCGCCTGCCGGCAGACCAAGGCCCCCTCGATCCTCGCCTCGGGAACGGCGGCCTTGACTTGGGCCGTCATCTTTTCAAAGCCGTCCTTGACCGCCTCGAGGTTGTCGAGCCCCACGACCACGCCGCCGACGTCGCTCTTGTGAGACACCTCCGCAGAGACGACCTTCAAGACCACCGGATAGCCCAGTCTGGCGGCCGCGGCCGCGGCCGCCTCGGCGCTGGGGGCCAGCTCGTGCTCGGGGTAGGGAATGTCATACTCGGCCAAGTATTTGACCGCCTCCGGCTCCAAAATGAAGCGCCCCGCTTGTTCTGACATTAGCCTTCACTCCTTTGCCGCGTGAATCCGGCGATACCCGGCGTCCCAGACCGCGGCGGCGATGCCCCGCATGGCCCTCTCCGGAGAGGCGAAGACCGGCACCCCGGCCCGCTGCATGGCCACGCGGCCGGCCTTCTCCTCTTCGCCGCCGCCGAAGTAGACGACCGCGATTCGAGCCTTCAGCGTCAAATTCAACTCCTGGGCCAAATCCGCGCCGCCGACGACCGGATCTCCGTAACTGAGAAGGATGACGTCGGCCACGTCGTGTTTGTCGGCCAGGACGGCCGCCTTGCGGAACTCCTCGGGAAAGATGGCCGCCATGTCAAAGGGGTTGGCCATTGTGGCCAGGGGCGGCAGATCCAGGGTTTTCAGTTCGGCCACGAAATCGGCCGGCAGCTCGGGCAGGACCAGGCCCAAATCCTCGGCCTCGTCCGCCCCCAGGGTGCCGGCCCCGCCCGAGGTGGAGATGGTCAAGACGCGATTGCCCCGGGGCGGCTTCATGGTCGCCAGGGCCTTGGCTGCGTCGTAGAGGGTCTCCAGATCGCGGGCCGCGACCGCGCCGAACTGGCGGCAGGCGGCGCTGAAAACCTGGTGGCTGCCGGCCAGGGAGCCGGTGTGCGAGGCGGCCGATTTTTGACCAGCGGCCGAGCGGCCGGCCTTGAGGATGGCCATGGGCTTGAGGGGCGCGACCCGCTTCATGGTTTCCAGGAAGCGCCGGCCGTCCTTGACCCCTTCAATGTACATGGCGATGGCCTTGGTGCTCTCGTCCGTGGCGAAGTAGTCGAGATAATCCGCCTCGCACAGATCGACCTGGTTGCCCAGGTTCACCGCCGCCGAAATGCCCAGGCCCTCGTCGGCGGCCCACTCGGACAAGGCGGCGGTGACGGTGCCGCTTTGGGAGATGACGGCCAAGGGACCTTTGGTTTTTATGACCGGGAAAAACATGGCGCACAGTTTGTTGGGCAAGTAGTTGATCCCCTGGACGTTGGGGCCGACGAACCTGAGGCCGTGCTCCTTGGCCGCGGCGGCGATCTCCGCCTCCAGGTCCATCCGCCCGGCTTCGCGGAAGCCGGCCGTCAGAATGACCCCGCCCTTGACGCCCCTGGCCCCGGCTTCCTTCAGCACTCCGCTGACGAACTTGGCCGGCACGACGACGACGACCACGTCCGGCGCCTCGGGCAGCTCGGAGAGGGACTTGAAGCCCTCGAGCCCCAAAATCTCCCCGCCCTTGGGGTTGATGGGATAAATCCGGCCCTCGTAGCCGCCGTGGATTATGGAAGACAGGGTCATGTAGCCGAATTTGCGGGGATCGCTCGAGGCCCCGACCACGGCCACCGAGCGGGCCTTGAAGATGGAGTCCAGGGCTCGATTGGTCTCTTCCATTCGCGCCATCCACACCCTCCCGGCCGAAAATATTCGGCCCGGCAGATTTATTTGACGGCCAAGGCCAAATCGCCGCGACCTAAGGGTGGGGGTCCTCCTCCTTGAGACGGCGGATCTTGCGGATGAGGCGGTCCCGCCAGCGGCAGACTTGGCCCACCCCGGCGCGGCCCTCCATGGCCTCGACCCCCTGGGCTATCAGCTCGATCATCTTTGCGTCAAACGACGGCGGGCTGGCCTCGAGGGCGTTCATCAAGGTTTTATACACTTCCCCATACCGGGTGTAGTACTCCCTTACGCCGCCGTCGGCGTTGGTGTTGTTGACCCCGAAGCTGCCCATGAGGGCCCATCTGAGCCCCAGACCGTGCTGCATCACTCCGTCCACGGCGCTCACCCCGGCCACGCCGCTGTTGACTAAATGAATCGCCTCGCGCACCACCGCCGCCTGGATCCGGTTCCCCAGAAAGCCGGGCACATAAAAGTTCATGACCAACGGCTCCTGACCGACGCTCTTTAAGAAATCCACGGCGCGCTCGGTGATGGCGGGATCGGTTTCTCTTGTCGGCAGAATCTCCACCGCCGGGGTGACGTGGGGCGGATTGTAGGGGTGGGCCATGAGGCAGCGGGAGACGCCCTCAAGACCGGCGGCGATCTGGTTTATGTCCAGGGAGGAGGTGGAGGAGGCGATGATGGCCTTACCTCCGGCCGCCCGGTCTATCTGGGCGAAGATGCTCTGCTTCACCTCCAGGCGCTCCGGGCCGCTCTCCTGAATGTAGGCCGCCTGGCCGAGGGCGTCTTCGAGAACCGAATGAGCCGAGATGAGCCCCCGGCGCTTCTTTGCCTCCGAGGCGGTGATGAAGCCGTCCTTCACGTCCTGGTCGAGGGCCTCCTCGAACCAGGCCAAAGCCTTGGCCGCTTGATCGGGATCAGGGTCGAACATCCGCGTTCGCAAGCCCGCTCCGCTGAAGACCTGAAGCCAGCCCCGGCCGATCACCCCGACGCCGACCAGGGCCACCTCTTCAATCGCTGGCTCGGCCATCATGTGACTCCTTCGCCGCGTCAGGGAGATGATCCCTCAACGCCCCGGCGCTTAAGCTCACCTCCAAGCCGCCCCACCCGAGGCTCACTCGAATATCAGGTTGGGCAGCCAAGTGGCGATCTGGGGAAAGATCATGCACAGCAGCAAAACGACGAACTTGATGCTCACAAAGGGGCCGATGGATTTGTATATGTCTATCATGGTCACGTCCGGCGGGGCGACCCCCTTCAGGTAAAACAGGGCGAAGCCGTAGGGCGGGGTCTGGATGGCGATCTCCATGTTGAGGATCATTAGGATGCCGAACCAGATGGGATCAAAGCCCAGGGACACGGCGATGGGGGTGTAGAGGGGCGCGCAGATGAGAACGATGATGAACTCATCCATGATGCACCCCAAAACGATCATGCTGAGCTGCATCAAGATGATCACGCCCCACGGGGACAGGTTCAGGTCAGTGATCATGCTCTTCATCAGCCGTCCGGCGCCCATGAACATGTGGAAGTTGCTGAAGACCGTGGCCCCGATCATGATCCAGACCACGATGGCCGTCAGCTGCATGCTGTTGAAGGAGGCCTCCTTGAGGACCGTCCAGTTGAAGCGGCGGTAGATGAGAGCGATCAAAAAGGCCCCCACCGCGCCCACGGCCGCCGCCTCGGTGGGCGTGGCCGCGCCGAAGAGGATCGAGCCCAAGACCAGAAAAATGAGGGCGAAGGCCAGAATGGCGTCCCTGACGGCGATGAGCTTGTCCCGAAAATGAGCCCGCTCCTCTTTGGGCAGGGCCGGACCCAGCTCCGGGTTGATGAAGCACCGGACGCCGATGTAGATGACGAAAAAGCCTGACATTATCAATCCGGGGATGATCCCTCCGGCGAACATCTTGCCGATGGAGGTCTGGGTCACCGAGGCGAAGAGGATCATGGGGATGCTCGGCGGAATGAGGATGCCCATCCCGCCGCCGGCCATGACCGAGCCCAAAGCCAGGTGGCGGTTGTAGCCGCGCTGGAGCATGGGCGGGATGGCCACGGTGCCGGCGGTCATGATGCCCGCGCCGATGATCCCGACCATGGCCCCCATGATGGAGCAGACGATGATCACGCCGATGGCCAGGCCGCCCCTGATGCGGCCGGCGAGGACGTGCATGGCGTGGAACATGGCCTCGCCCAGGCCGGAGCGCTGCAGAATCTGCCCCATGAAGATGAAAAGCGGCACCGCCAGGATGATGAAGCCGGAGATGGACTTCATGGCCGTGTGGGGAATGATGTTGAAGGACTGCGGGCCCCACAAAATGGCCCCGAAGAGCATGGCCACACCGCCGAGAGCGAAGCCGACCGGCGTGCCGGTGGCGAAGACGATCAGAATGCTCAAGAACAGCAGGACGGTCAGCAGGCCGATGCTCACGTCTCCAACTCCTCATTGGTGATGACCAGGTAAAGATCGCGGATCCAGTTGGCCAGTCCTTGCAAGAGCAGCAGAAAGGCGCCCAGGGGAATCATGAGCTTGAAGTGGCCCACCGGCGGCGCCCACTCGGTGTTGGTCCGTTTGCCCAGCTCAATGGCGAAGAGGGCCTCCTTCCAGCCGTAGATGACGACCAGGATGACGAAAAAAAAGAACAAAAGACCGGTGATCAAATCCATAACGGCCTTGCCGCGGCGCGAAAACTGCGTGTAAATGATATCGACGTTGATGTGCTGCCTGTTTTTTAAAACGAACCCTCCGGCCAGCAGGCCGCAGTAACCGAACATGAATATGGCCGTGTCGTAGGCCCAGATGGTCGGACGCCTGAAAATGTATCTGGCCGTGACCTCGTAGGTCAGGACGACGGTCATGGCCGGCAGGAGCACGCTGACCGCGCCTCCGATCCAGGTGTTGAGCCTGTCGATGAAGCGAATAAAGATCTTGAGCGCTTCCATGGGCCATCCCGCTCCCTGTCGCCGAAACCGGCCTCAGGCGAGGCCGGTTTCGTGGTCTTAGGCCGAGCTAGCCTTGAGGCCTCAGCGGCCGTATTTATCCATGAACTGAGCCTGGATATCCAGCATCTCCTTGCAGTACTTGTCCATGGCCGCGTACTCGGGCCAGATGGCCCGGCCGGCCGCCTTCCACTTGGCCACGTCTTCGGCCGACGGCTGGGGGCCCCACCTCAGGCCGTGGTCCATCATCTCTTTCAGGGCGTCCGACTCCCACAGGAGGCACTTGTTGGCCATGTCGATGCCGGTCCAGCGGGTGGCGATGTGGCAGATGGCCTTGATGTCGTCGGGCAGCTTCTTCCAGTAGTCCATGTTGACGATGAAGGGGGCCACCTGAGAGCCGGCCAGCTTCAAGGGGTAGGCGTACTTGGCCACCTCGTACAGCTTGACGTCCCGGAAGTCGATCATGTTGCTTCCGGCCGTGGCTTCGACCACGCCGGTGGCCAGGCTGGTGTAGACCTCGCTCAAGGACATCGTCACCGGCGCGGCGCCAAGCTGCCGCAGCATCTTGCCGTAGGCGCCCGGAGCCCTGATCTTCATCTTCTTGAGCTGGTCCAGGTTCTTGATCGGCTCCTTGCTCAGCATCCAGCACGACGGCTGGAAGAACTCGCCCATGTTGTGGATGTTTTGCTGATTGTACGCTTTCTCGAGCACCTCGGAAAACTTGGTGTCGTAGAACAGGGTCGAGAGCGACAAAAGGTCGTCCGGGCCGCCGGGCAGACCCAGCTCGACCAGACCAGCCGGCATCTCCCCGGCGTGAAGGGCCATGTAGGGGTTGCCCATCTCAATGAGCCCCGAGCTGACGGCGGACAAGATCTCCGTCGCGGCCACGCCCTCGCCGTCGTAAATGTCCTCGATGAGCAGCCGGCCGCCCGACATGGCGGCGATGCTGTCGCACCAAGCTTGATAAACCTGCTCAAAGGCCATGCCCCGGGGGTACAAGGTGGCCATGCGGGCCTTGAAGACCTTGTCGGCGGCCGCCGCGGCCGTCGGGGTCAAAGAAAAGATCAAAAACGTTAAAGCCAAACTCAACACCACCACCGTTGCCAATGACTTCCTCATCTTCTCCCTCCTTTGATCAAAGCTTTGGCGCCCGGGCCGGCCGCTTCCGGCCCGAGGTCGATGAGACGCCAAAAAAACTGGCCAGGATCGTTCATTTTTTTATCTAAAGGGATC
>CAYXRH010000034.1:0-7190 GCA_964466355.1 uncultured Thermodesulfobacteriota bacterium | reverse complement strand
CTGGCCCTCGATCCATCTTTTGACCCTTCTCCCCTCGAGGTGGCCGCAAAGAAGTGAATCAACGAACGGCATTAAAGGACAACTTGCGCTGAACTCCTCATTCCGGCGAGCCAGAGCCGCGGGCTGTCTGAGTCGAGGGCTGCTCAGCGAGGGGTTGGCCTGTCCAGGCTCTCATCATCCCTCTTTTTTGAGCCCTCTCGTTTTTACTCGCTTCTTTTGGCCCGCAGGACAAATGGCATCTTGAGATTTGATACAATACATATGATCTAGATCGATCTCACTTGTCAAGGAGAAAATAACCAGACTCAAGCTCCGACGAATAAGCCCTTCGGGCGTCGGTGCTTCCCTCGGCGTCGACTCACTTTCATTGTACCGTATAAAAATAAGTTATATTAAATAGATATTACATTGTTGCCCCTGATTGATCGGCCCTCATGGCCTCCTCACGCCCCGGCGAAGAATCCCCCCAGGGAGATGAGTCGGCCGGGCCATTTTCTTTTTGGGCTTGATTTGCAGTTGACTTCAAATCACAACTAACATAGGATTGGCCTTAAGGTATGTGATTGCAGGATGGATTTCATGGCATCGATCAGGTCGGCCCGAACCGGTCCCCAAAGGCCCGTCCAACCGATCAGGAATTTCGAAGACCTGGAGCGATTGCGGCATCTTCTGAAAAACAAGCCCCGCGACCTTCTCCTCTTCGACCTGGCCACGCGAACCGGGCTGTGGATGAAGGACATCCTCAAACTCAAGGTCAAGGAGCTGGTCGGCCTCGAGGTCGGCGACAAGATGCCCCTCAAAAGCCCCCAGACCAACCCGCCCTCGGCTCCCACCCTGGACTAGACTATCCACCGGACGCTCCATAAATACCTGGCCCAAGCCGGTCTCGGCACCGAGGATTACCTGTTACGCTCCCGGAAGGGCTCCGGGCCCCTCAACCTTTCCAGCGCTTCCCACCTGGTGAAGCGGTGGTTCGAGGCGGCCAACCTGGACGGCCTGGCCGGGGCGACCACCCTGCGCAAGACGTGGCAGCGGTTTCACCACTTAGGATCAAAAACGGCCGGGGAGCTGGCGAACTATAATGATTCGGCGGACGTCTTCAAGCCCGTCGAGGCGCTCACCCTCCAGGAGACGGTCTATCGAGAACTGCTTCAGGCCATTTTCTCGGGGCGCATCCCCCCTGGGGAAAGGCTCGTCTCGGAGAAGATAGCCAAACAGATGAACGTCAGCCAGACCCCCGTCCGCGGGGCCCTGCACCGTCTTCAGGCGGCCGGCTTGATCACCCCCCGGGAGAGAAGGTCCAGCGTCGTCAACGAACTCTCCCCCGAAAACCTCCAGGAGATCTACCAGATCCGACTGACCCTCGAACCCATGGCCGCGTCCAAGGCGGCTTCAATTTGCCGCCCAGAGATAATCCAACAGCTTGAGCTCCGGTACCAGGAATTCATCCGAGCGACAAAGGCGAGGGACGTCGAGGGGTTCTTGAAATTCAACAAGGAGTTCCACCACACCATCTACCGCACGGCCGACATGCCCATTCTGCAACAGATAATCGATGATCTGTGGATGAAGATGGGGCCGTATCTGCACATTCTGATGCGCGAGCTTTTGGACCAGCTAGAGGTAGACTGGACTGTCAAGAGTCATCAAGGCATGCTGGAGGGAATGAGCCGCCGCGATCCAGAGGAGGTCTGCAAGTGGCTGCGGGCCGACCTCAGCGGGGCCGAGGAGCGGATCGTCGTCATGTTCACCCGCGCGCGATCAAGATAGGCCTCGGGCTTGCGGCATCCGGGTCTCGACCGTTAGATAAAAACAAGAAAGGCCTTCAGCGGCCCCAGGTTGTCTTCAAGGCTTTTTTAGACGGAGGTCTTTGAAAATGAAGCAAGTCAAGGTCATCCAATACGGCCTCGGGGCCATGGGCGGCAACGTGGTCAGGCTTCTGAGCCAAAAATCCTCGGTCCGGGTGGTCGGGGCCATCGATGCCGATGAGGCCAAGATCGGCCGAGACGTCGGAGAGGTGGTCGGACTCAAGGGCAAGTTGGGCGTCGTGGTCGACCACCCCGCCGAAAAGGTGCTCGACCGGGTCGAGGCGGACGTGGTCGTTCACGCCACGACCGCCTTTGCCAAGGAAGCCCTGGCTCAATTGACGCCCGTCTTGAAGAGGCGGCAGCACCTCGTGAGCATCTGCCAGGAGCTGTTTTTTCCCCTCGGGCCCAACCTGGACAGGGCGGCCCAGATCGACCAACAGGCCCGACGCGCCGGCGTGTGCGTCACCTCGGTGGGCATAAATCCCGGTTTCGCCATGGACATCGTGCCCATCGTCTGCTCCTCGCCTTGCTGGAAGGTGGACAGCGTCTTGGTGAGGCGGATCGTCGACTTCTCTCCCTACGGCCCTGACGAGATGAAGCACATCGGCGCCGGGCTCAAGCCGGAGGAGTTTGATGACGGCGTCGAAAAGGACCTCATCGGCCACGTCGGGCTTTTGGAGACCGCGGCCATGGTGGCCCACTGCCTCGGCCTCGAGATCGACGAGCTGCGCCAGACAAAAAAACCCTTGGTCTCCGAGCGGGCCAGGAAGACTGACTTCATCCACATCGAGCCCGGGGAGGTGTGCGGCTTCAAACAAAACGTCGTCGGGCTGCGCGGCGGGGATAAAATCCTCGACTTCCAGATGGTCGGCATTTTAAGGCCTGACCAGAAGGAAGACGGGCTGGATCTGGGTGATTACACCAGGATCAACGGTCAGCCCAACGTGGACGTGACCATCAAGGAGGAGATCTCCCAGAAAGGCGGCCTCGGCACGGCCGGCGTGGCCGTCAACATGATCCCGGTGGTCCTGAAGGCCGAGCCCGGCTTCCAGACCATGAACAACTTGACCCTGCCCCGCTTTTGGAGCGGCGGCGGCGAGCCGGAGCCCATCCAAAAAATTACATATTTTTAACGATATTCATGGTGCTCGCTTTCCACGACCAGAGAGGAGGAGGAAGGTGCTCGATCACACCAGATCAAAGGCGCATTACCAGGAGGCCTGCCGTCACCTGGCCGGCGGTGTCGGAAGCAACTTCCGTCTGACCACCGGCCTGGAGCCGGTCTGTTTTGAGCGTGGCGCCGGCTCGCGGATCTTTGACCTCGACGGCAATGAGTACATCGACTACGTCCTCGGGCTGGGGCCCCTGATCCTGGGCCACTGCCCGCCGCCGGTCATGGAGGCGGTCAAGAAGCAGGTCGACCTGGGCTCCCTTTTCGGCGCCGCGGCCGCGGGCGAGGAGGTTCTGGCCAGAATGGTCTGCCAGGCCATGCCTGCCCTTGACCTGGTCAGCTTTGCCAACAGCTCCTCCGAGGCGGTTCACATGGCCTGCCGCCTGGCCAGAGCCTTCACCGGAAAACCGAAGATCCTCAAGTTCGAGGGCTGTTATCACGGCTGGATCGACGACGTCTACATCAGCGTCCACCCCAGCTTCCCCGGAGCCATGGGCCTGGAGCACGCCCCGAGCCCGGTTTTGGAGGGGCCCGGGCAGTCCCGAAGCGTCCTGCAGGACGTCCTGGTGGCCCCCTTCAACCGGTTGGAGGTGGTCGAAAAAATATTTCAGCGCCACGGCGGCGACATCGCCGCCCTCATCCTCGAGCCCATCCCGGCCAACAACGGCGTCATCCTGCCCGAGGAAGGCTTTCTCGAGGCGCTGCGCCAGCTCACCCAGGAGCACGACAGCCTCCTCATCTTTGACGAGACCTTCACCGGCTTTCGGGTGGCCCTGGGCGGCGCCCAGGCCTACTTTGACGTCCGCCCGGACCTGACCGTCTTCGGCAAGGCCATGGGCGGGGGCTACCCTCTGGCCGGGTTCGGCGGCGCCAAGGAGATCATGGACCTCATCGTCGAAAGAAAGGTCAGCCGGGCCGGAACCTATAACTCCAACTCCATCGGCGTCGCCGCCGGGATCGCCGTCATAGAGGAGCTCTCCCGGGACGACGGCGCCGCCTTCGAGCGGATGACCGACCTCGGCGCCCGGATCATGCGCGGAATGGAGGAGATCTTCGTCGAGTTCGGCCTGCCCCTGGTCGTTCAGGGCCTCGGCTCCATGTTCAGCGCCCTGTTCACCGATCAACCGCTCAGAACCTACCGCGACTCCTTCCGGCTGGACCACGAGCTTTACGCCCGCTTCTGGCTGGAGCTTCTGGAGCGGGGCGTGCGGGTCTGGAACACGGCCCGCAGCCTGTGGCTCATCTCGGCGGCCCACACCGAGGAGGACGTGGCTTTGACCTTGGACAGGATTCGCCGGGCGGCCGGCCAGCTCAGAAAATGAGCCTTTGCCCCGTTATCAGACCTTGAGGATGATCGCCTCCCCCTGGGCCAGGCCGCCGCAGATGGCCGCCGCGCCGCAGCCGCCGCCCCGACGCTTGAGCTCGTACATGAGGGTCATGGTGATGCGCAGGGCGCTGGCGCCGATGGGATGACCGATGGCGATGGCCCCGCCGTTGACGTTCGTCTTTTTCAAGATCGCCCGCCACCTGTCCTCGTCGCCCCGGGCCAGAATCTTGGCGCTGGTCAGAACCACGGCCGCGAAGGCCTCGTTTATTTCGAGCAGCTCCAGATCGTCCAAGGCCATCCGCGCCTCATCGAGGGCCAGTTCGATGCTTCTGGCCGGAATGGTGGCGATGTATCGGGGGGCCGTGGCCGAGGGGACGCAGGCGACGACCTCTCCCAGCCGGGGCAGGCCTTTGTGGGCCGCTTGGCGGCGGCTGGCGACCACGACCGCCGTGGCTCCGGCGTTGAGGCCGGGCGCGTTTCCGGCGGTGATGGTCGGCGTGTCGTAGACCGTCGGCAGGCTGGCCAGCTTCTCCAGCGTGGTCTCGGGCCGGGGCTGCTGGTCTCGATCCAGACGCAGCGAGGCCCCTTTTGGCTGAGGAATCTCCAAGGCCATCAACTCCTCGCCGATCCTGAACTTCCCGGCCTCAAAAGCCTCAAAATATTTCTGGTGGCTGCCCAGGGCCCACTCGTCCTGCATCTCCCTGGTGACGCCGTGCTCCAGGGCCACCTCGCTGGCGTCCACGCTCACCGGGTTGAAGTCGTAGTAACCCAGCTCGTAGAGAGGGTCCTTCATGATCAGGTTCTTGAGGCGGGCGCCCCAGCGGATCTCCGGGGTGACGATGTAGGGCGTGCGGCTCATGTTGTCCGCGCCCACGGCCAGCCCGACCTCGATCTGGCCGGCCCTAATGGCCCGGCAGAGCAGGCGCAGGCCCGTCAGCGAGGAGCAGCAGGCCCGGTTGATGGTCAGGGAGATGGTCTCCGGGGGCAGGCCGGCCCCCAGAGTGGCCCAGCGGGCCGGAACGTCCATTTCCTGGGCCGCTTCGGCCAGGTCTGAGAGGCCGTAGGTCACCTCGTCGATCTCATCGGGCCTTAGGTTCACCCGGCCGAGGGCCTCTTTGATGACCGCGGCGCCGAGGTCCGCGCTTCTCAGCGAGCGCGTCGGCCCGCCGAAGCGGTCAAAAGGGGTGCGCACGGCGCTGACGATGATGGGGTCCAGATCATTCATGGCGGTCTTCTCCCAAGCTCATGAGGTTCACTCCGCGCGGCCGAAGGGCCAAGCCCCTCAGTCCATGTAACCGAGGGCCTTTAATCTCTCGGCCAGATCCTCCTTGGCCGCCTCCCTGGCCGGCGGGGGCGTGGGAGGGCGTCGCCGGGCGTTGGCCGCGGCGACGAACTCCTCGGCCCAGGCCTCCACTTCGAGGCCCGCTGGACCTGGGTCGAGGGGGCGAACCCCCCACGGGTCATTGGCCAGATCCAACCGCCTAGCCGGCCGCTGCTGCCAGTGGGCCCGCCAGCGGGGATCGTCGAAGAGCCGGCTGTTCTCCGCGGCCTCGAACCAGCCTCGGCCGTAGAGGAACAAATCCCCGCCCCTGACCACGGCCAGCTGCCGCAGCACCTGGGCCGGGACAAGGCGGTGGGGCTCCGGGAGGGCCAGGAGGGAGCGGCCCATCAGACCAGGGGGCGCCTCCAGGTCGAGGGCCTCAATCAGAAAGGGCGTCACGTCGCAGAGGGAGACCGGGTCGAGGCGGCGTCCTGGCTTCAAGTGAGGGGCCTTGATGATCAGGGGGACGTGGATCTGGTCCCAAGTGACGCTCAGGCCGTGGAAGAAGAAGACCCCTTCCTCGCCGAAGGCCTCGCCGTGATCGGAGTGGACGACGACAACGGTCTTGTCGCCGAGGCCGTGCTTTTTCAAGAGGGACAGCAGCCGGCCGCAGGCCAGGTCAACGTAGCGCACGGCCCCGTCGTAGCGGTCAAGATAAGACCTGAACCGCGGCTCCCAGGCCGATTGACCACCTTGGCGGGACGGCTCTGGGGCCAGAGCCTGGTAGGCCGGAATGCCCGGAACGTAGTCGGCCGGGGCCGTGGCCGTGAACTGCGGATCCGGAATGAGGGGCAGATGGAGGCGGTCAAAGGGTGTCAGGGGCAGGCCGTCGCGGTCAAAGAAATGCTCGTAGGGCGGCGGCGGCTGGTAGGGCCCGTGCACGTCCATGAAGTGGACCCACAGAAAAAAGGGTCTGCTGGCCGCCCCTTCCAGCCAGGCCGCGGCCCGGGCCAAGGTGTCCTCGGCCCGGCGGCGGGTGAAGAGGGGGCGGTTCTCCTCGGCCAGGGTGGTCTCGTCGTCATAAATGGCGAAGCCGCGATCGAGCCCGAGGCTGAGGCGGCTCAAAACCACGGTGCTGACAAAAGCGGCCGTGAGAAAGCCCTTGGCCGCGAAAAGCTCGGCCAAAAGGATCGTCTCGGGGCTGAAGCCCACCCGGGGCATGTTGCTGAAACCGGCCGCGTGCCAGCTCGGCCAGCGGCTGGTCATCAGGGAGGCGAACGAGGGCGCGGTGTAGGAGCAAGGGGCCACGGCGTTTTCAAAGACGGCTCCTTGGGCGGCCAGGCGGTCCAGGTTGGGCGAGGTCAGGCGGCGGTAGCCGTAGCAGCCCAGATGATCGGCCCGCAAGGTGTCGATGGAGATGAGCAGCACCGAAAGCATGCTCAAGGCTACAATCAGGCTCCGAGGATTGTCAAACCGATCAAGGCCGCCCGGCCTCATATTGACGAAGAGCGCGAGGGAGAATTATTCTCTAGAGGTGATGCCTGTTCGGTTTTCAGACCAAGTTGCTCTCAAGGGTGTAATTTTGGTTTGGTTGTTCTCACTTCAGGTCGAGGGTTCGGACAG
>CAYXRH010000033.1:0-19329 GCA_964466355.1 uncultured Thermodesulfobacteriota bacterium | reverse complement strand
GGTCAATACCCCGTACGGGGCTGTGGTCGATCACGGGGACGATCTTTATCGTTGGGACCAAGGAGGCGACTAGGTAAGCCTGGAATTAAGGTCCGCCTTGTAAACAAGCCGCGACCCTGGCGCGACCGTCCGGCTTCCACTGACCACACTCAACACGGTATTAGTAGACCCCGTTGTCATCTCTGGCTTGACAAAGGAATCACCACATGCCTGATCTCCTCCCTGATCAGCTCGACTATCTTCTCTCGCCTGGCCTTGGTCATCCGATTGGGGATCGCCGCCACGGAGACGGCGGCTACCACTTCGTCGTCCCGGTTTCTGACCGGCAGACCCACGGCGCAGACATCCCGTGAAATATCCTGATCACTCCAGGCGTAACCCAGGTCGTGGGTGGCCTCGATCCAGGAGAGGACGGTCTCGGCCGAGTGGTTGAATTGGGCGTACGTTTTTCCATTGCCGGCCAGTATGCGCTTGATCAATTTGTCCGGTAAATAGGTCAAGATGGCCAAGCTGCCGGCGCCGATGCCCAGAGGTCTATAATCGCCCTCGTTGATGGTCAAGGTCCTGACCGGGTACCGACCTTCGATCCTTTTCAAACATAGACCGGCCGAACCAGATCTCATGAATAGAAAGACCGTGTCCTCCGTCTTTTGGCAGACCCGATCCAATACGTTGCGGCAGGCGTCGATGAGGGTCAGCTTGTAAGCCCCGACGCCCAAATTGGCCAACTCCAAACCGAGGAAATAGTGTTTGGAAATATTGTCATAAGCGGCCAGACCCTCATCGACCAGGGAGGAGAGGAGACGATGGGTGGTCGTGGTCTTGATCCCCAACTCCTGGCTGATCGAGGTCAGCCGGATGCCTTGTTCGTTGCTCCGGGCGATGACTCTCAGCAACTCAACGGCGCGATGGATGCTCTGCACCCCCGTGAAACTCTTTTTCGGCGAACCGCCACCGCGAGTCGTTCTCATCAAGGCACTCATTCACTCACACCCTTCCTGGCGACCAAGCGAAAATAGCCCGTTCGACGGGTCGTGTCAATATTTTTCCGCATTGTACAAATATATTTGATCTATGCAGTAAAAACTTGACAAGCCAGGATCTCCCGCTTAAACTCCGGCAGGCTCAAACGAGCGGTGATGGTTACGGCCAAATGGTTCTTTTGATTGATCAAGTTATTAACAACCCGTTTCGCCGGTCCGGGAACGGCTCCGGCTTTAGTGATCATGTCGCATTCAATTCTATCACCTGACCGGTGATTAGAACAGGGAGTATTTGACATGGATATCAATAATCTTTACGGTGCCATGGCCGAGGTGGAACCTAAAGGGCTTCCCAGCTTGAAGAACACGCAGCTTCTGGAGTTGGTCACCCAAGGCAAGCACGGAACCTCCTTTTCGTTCAACATTCTGAAGATGTCTCCTGGCGGGGAGGTGGCCGAGCAGTTCCACGCGGACCAGCACGCCATCTTTATCGTTGATGGTCGCTGCCGAGTCCTCTTGGGCGAGGAGTGGGTCACTTTGGAGGCGGGTGGCTACGCCCACATTCCGTCGGGGTTGACCCATGCCTTTGTGGCCGACGAACAGACGGGCGCCTCCGTCCTGATCCTCAAAATATAGCCAAATTTGGTAAGGCGCGAAAGGGGTGAAAGCAAATGGCGGTGTTATCGGAAGTGAAAAAGCATTACGGGCGGCTGAAGCTGTTCATAGACGGGGAATGGGTGGCGTCGGGGTCGAGGATCATCGAGGAGTCGCGCAATCCGTATAACGAGGAGATCATCGCGGAGTTTCCGCGGGCCACCTTTTCGTTCGAACAACCAAACCAAATATTACTTGAATGATGGCTAATTAGTATGAGATATATCGGCCTGGACAACTTGCCTCATCCGGCCGCCGGCTGGTGGTCGCACTCCCCCCGGCAGTAGTCAGTCACGTCGGCCACCTCTCGGGCGGTGGCCAAGGGGCAGGCTCGATTTGGCGCCGATCACCTGCCGCTGCTGTCCGCCGGAGGAGAGGGCGGTCGTTTCTGGCCGCCGGGCTGCCAGGTCGCGGCTTCCAGCCGGGCAAGGCCTTGCCCTGACGGTTGCCCTGCCCTTCGATTAGCTGGTATTATCCTCGAAAATCAACCCTGGGGTCGGGCGCTGTGATATAATCTGACTGAATCTGCCCTCGTTTTCCGGAGAGCCTCAAGATTCGGGGACACGTTTTCAGGGGTGCCGATTTCATAAAAACAGCGTATACTTTCAACTAAGCGTCGAGGACATCTTGCGTTTGCTGGGTGCCGATTTCATAAAAAACATCGTCTACTCTCAACCGAGGCTAACCGGGCGCGACCAGGGTCAGTGCCGTTTCCGAAAGCGAGTTTTATGACCGATCAGCCCCCAATCCCGGCTCCTTTGGTCAAGACGGCGAAGCCGGTCCGACTTCGCGTCCTCGGCACCCAGGTCACCCTGATCGAGAAGATCCGCTCGCGGGCCGAGGAGGATTTGGGCTTTCCCATCGAATTCATCGTTTACGACGGCGTCTCCTGTCAGGAGGTCGCGGCCAAGAATCCAGACTCCTTCGACGTTTACGACCAGTGGTACAACAACATAGACATCGTCTGGGCCTCGGGGGCCTTGCAGCCGATAGAGATCTCGCGGCTCAAATACTGGGACAAGATCACCAGCCTGGCCAAGACGGGCATGCTCTCAGGCCGCGTTCTGGTGGGCGAGGGCGACGTTCCGGTGAAGCGCCTCTACGTCCAACCCGACGGACGCTTGGGGGCGCGGCCCAGCGAGCTGATCTCAGCCATGCCCGGGGTTCACCACGTGGACGCCTTCGGCTACCTGCCGGAGGAGCTGGCCCCGCTTCTGGAGAGAGACGAGAGCGAAAGCTGGGGCTGGCTGGTGGACAGCCGCTTCGCCGGTCGGGTGGCCTTGTTGGACGATCCCGCCATCGGCGCTGCGGACGCGGCCCTGGCTCTCCAGGCCAAGGGGCTGGCTTCGTTCGAGAATATCGGCAACCTCACCGTCAAGGAGATCGACGCCCTGGTTCGGGCGCTGATACAGCTGAAACGGGCCGGGCATTTCCGCGCCCTGTGGAAGTCTGTGGACGAGGCGGCCGAGCTGATGATCTCAGGAGGGATTTCTCTGGAGAGCATGTGGTCGCCCACGTTGGTCTCTCTTCTGTCGCGCAAGGTGCCGGTGCGTTACGCCGCGCCCAAGGAGGGTTACCGCGCCTGGTACGGTTGCCTCGGAATCTCCTCCCGGGCCCGTGGCCGGGTGCTGGACGCCGCCTACGAGTTCCTCAACTGGTGGCTGTCCGGGTGGCCGGGGGCGTTGATGATGCGCCAGGGTTACTACATCTCTGTTCTGGAGACACTCCGCTCCTTCGTTAGCCCCGAAGAGTGGGCCTATTGGTACCGGGGCGAGCCGGCGGCTGCCGACCTGGTCGGACCCACCGGGGAAGTGGTGGTTAAGAGGGGCGAGCGCCGCAACGGCGGTTCCTATTGGGATCGGGTCTCGAACATAGTGGTCTGGAATTCCACCATCGATGAACACAATTACCTCGTTCGCCGCTGGAATGACTTCGTCTCTGCCTGAAAAAGGCGGGGTTTCCCTTTTCTCCCCTGGGGCTGACGGCGGTCGGCCTCACGGCTCGACCGGCACCAGATAGGGCGGCGGTTCCGGCGTCGGGACAACGGACAACACCTTAAGGCGAGAGAGCATTCGCTCGAGGGCAGCCCTCAGATGGGCCTCGAGCGAGACCGAGGCGGCGGTCAATTGTCCCTGCAAGAGGTGCTCCAAGACGAGCCGGTGCTCCACCAATTCCGGCAGCGCGCCTGGAATGCCCAGGTATTTCAGGAAGGTGTGTTTGATGATGAGCGGTATCTGGGCCCGCCGGACCATGCCGACCAGGTGCGGGTTATCGACCTGCTCCAGGCAGGTGAGATGAAGGTCGGTCTCGACGCGATCCAGTTCTTCCTCCGAGATTTGTGTCGGGTCGCGTCCTTCCAGCTCGACCAGGCGGGCCTTCATCTCCGCCAGTTCGGCCGTCTTCAGCCGGGGCGTGGCGGTCACCAAGACGCCTGGCTCGAGCATGCGCCGGATCTGGTAATAGTCGCGCAGGGACTTGGCGGTCAGGGGGCCTGCGATCCAGTGCGATCTCGGCGTTTTGGTGATTATACCGCGCTCGTGCATGCGGCCGAGGACGTCCCGGGCGACTGTCCGTGAAACATTGAAGTAGTCGCCGAGGCGCGCCTCGTGGACCCGGAAACGCCCGAAGGCGAGGAAGACCCCGACCTCGTACTCTGTCTGGGCGTAAATCCTCTCCCAGGCGGGAGAAGACATCTCCTCCTCGTCCACGTGTTCTGTGATGTCCAGGCCCGCCTTTATAATGTCGAGGCGCAGGGGGTGGGTGTTCCCTTCCGGGGCCGGGATTATGAATCCCCGGCCGTCGAAACGTTCGATCAGGCCCTCCTCGTTGAGCATCTTGAGAGCCTTCTTGACCGGGGCCCGACTGACGTTGAAAGCGTCGGCGATGGGTTGTTCGAGTAGGACCAGCCCCCTGGGCAGCTTGCCCGCCAGGATGTGGTGGCGCAAGACATGGCGGACGATCTCGTAGAGATAGGGGGGCGTCGTGGCGGTGGTTGAGCGGGCCATTTTAACCTGCGGTCCTTTTTTCGTTCACCTCTGCCACTTCACCGCCAGCCACGGAGAACATGAGGTAATGTTCGCCCGGACCGCCGAACCGGTCAAGCCTCATTTTTTCGGCCAATATGGTTCCAGTCCGCGCGTCACCAATCACAAGGCTTGGGCTGAACCATCGCCGCCCTCCCGAAAGTTCGCCCTCTTTGTCAAGACCTGGTGCCTCGCCGCCGGCAAAGCTTTCGGGGCCAGCTGAAATTCGCCCTGGATCAGCCAGTCCAACCCGCCCTGAATCCGCCCGCCCCCGGCCCCCCTTTGCCGGGACCAGGAGCCCAGCCCCTTTTCCTTTCGCGGTGCCCCGTCGGGGTCGTCCCCCGGCCGAACGAAAGAGTCCCTCTCTAATCGCATAGTGCATACAATAAACGATTAAACGACATCCCGGCACACGGGTCCTTTCGAAGAAAACTATGACAATAAAGTTATATCAGAGAACATTAAAAACTGGAAATAAACTTTTTCACTTGCCCGTAAAAAAATCTTGCATGTAAAATCCGTTTATGGCAACCTGATAATCAACCTAACTTCGGCCCGGAACGGTCATCCGGGTTGGGCCAGAGTCGAAACAAGCTAGACGAGAGTCGTCTTCAAACGACAAGACAACCTGGGCGTTAGGGATCGTATTTTGGACGAGGCGAGCCGGCAGGCCCTTTCAGCGGAACCTCACGCGGAGGAGCTTCCATTCCTTTTATATCCTATTTTAAGAAGCAGATCAATTAGTGATGCGGCCACCCCCCAGGGCCGAGGCACTGACGGAGGACAGCGGCAGATGATTACGGAGAAGGATATCCGGGAAAACAATCTCGTCCTGTCCTTCGCCATCATCCTGGTTTTATTCTATTTCTCCAGGAGAGCCATGACGAGGGTGAAAGCCTGAGGCCAGGGACATGTCGCCGACACGAAAAAAAGAGAAGTTCAAGGTCGCCTCAGTCCAGATGGACTGCCGGCTGGGGGACAAAGAGGCCAATCTCAAGAAAGGGTCGCTTCTGGTGGCTGAAGCCTGCCGGGCGGGAGCCGAGCTCGTCGTCTTGCCGGAGCTGTTTTCGACGGGATATCTGGTCAAGGAGAGGGATGTGGAGCTGGCCGAAAAGATTCCAGGGGCGACCACTCGGGAATTAGAGCGCCTAGCCAAGGACCGCCACATCCACATCGCCACCACCATCCTGGAGCACGGAGAGGCGAGGGGGGTGGTCTACGACACGGCTGTCTTCATCTCCCCCGCCGGTCTGGAAGGGACTTACCGCAAGATCTTCCTCTGGGACGCGGAGAGAGTCAGGTTCAAGCGAGGCTCTTCTTTTCCAGTCCTTGAGAGCGGCCTCGGCACCGTGGGCCTGCAGATATGCTACGAGATCGGTTTTCCCGAGGGAGCGAGGATCTTGACCCTCAAGGGAGCCGACCTTCTTCTCTATCCCGCCGCTTTTGGCCTGCCGCGGCTTTATGTCTGGGATGTGGCCACCCGTTCCCGGGCCCTGGAGAACGGGGTCTTTCTCGTCGCCGCCGGCCGCTCCGGCAAGGAAGACGGAGTGGAATTCGCCGGCCACAGCCGGATCGTCAGCCCCAGGGGCGAAGTCCTGGCCGAAGCCGGTCAGCCAAACGAGGTCGTCGTCGCCCCGGTGGATTTGAGCCTGGTCCCCAGGCAGCGGAGGGAGGTCCCCTATCTCAGGGATTACGAGAAGGAACTGATAGCCGGCGAGTTGGGCAAGCTGTGAGGCAGGCGAGAGAAAATGGTTGTTTCTGGGGAAGTTTTGGAAAACGTCTCATTAAACCCTGACCAGGATCAAAACAAGATAAGAGAGGTGGAGAGATGAAAGACATCAAGGTGTGCTACGGCATCGACGTTGACGCAGTCTGCGGCTGGTTGGGCTCCTATCAGGGGCAGGACTCGCCCGACGATATCTCCAGAGGAGTGTGGGCTGCCGAGGTGGGCATGGGCAACCTGCTCGATCTGTTTAAGAAATACGGCATCAAGACCACCTGGTTCGCGCCCGGGCACTCCATCGAGACCTTTCCCCGGGAGCACGAGCGGGTGGTGGCCGAAGGCCACGAGATCGCCCTCCACGGCTATTCCCATGAAAATCCACTGGCTATGACCCCCGAGCAGGAGGAGAAGATCCTGCTGCGGACCATCGAGTGCTGCCGGAAGCTGACCGGCAAGAAGCCGGTCGGCTATCGGGCTCCCTGGTGGGAATTCAGTAAAGTGACCAACGACCTGCTGGTCAAACACGGGGTGATGTACGACAGCAGCCTGATGCACCGAGACTTCGAGGCCTACTATGTCCGGACCGGCGACAAGTGGTACCCCATCGACTACACCCAGGACCCGGACACCTGGATGAAGCCCATGGAGTTCGGGACCGAGACCGACCTGATCGAGATTCCGGCCAACTGGTACCTCGACGATCTGCCTCCGACCATGTTCATCAAGAAGGCGCCCAACAGCTTCGGCTGGGTCTCCCCCAACGTCCTGTTCGACATGTGGAAGGCCCAGTTCGACTTCCTGTACAACAAGAAGGGGCAGGGGGTTTTCCCCATCACCATCCACCCGGACACCAGCGGCCGGCCCCAGATGATCGAGATGCTTCACGAGAGGTTGATTCCCTATATCTTGGGCCACTCCGGTGTCGAGTTCTGCCTCTACGAGGAGTACGCGCACGAGTGGAAGGCCCAGAATCCAAGAAAATAGAAGGGAAGCGATCAGGTTGGGGACAATGAGGTAAACCTTTGTCAAAAGGAGGTCACGATGTATCGAGAAAAGAATGGAGATGGCAAAAATAAAGGAATATTGAATCGGCGTAAATTCATCCAGGTGGGCGGGGCTTCACTAGCCGGTTCGGCTCTGGTGCCGTGGCTTCTGCGGACGAAGCCGGCCTGGGCGGCCAAAAGCGACACACTGGTCATCGCCGCGCCGGCAACGCCACAGAGTCTTGACTGTGAGTACGACGTCAGTTTGGGGACTTTCGAGGCTGTCGGGGCCCTTTACGACAATATTCTCGAGTTCGCCCCAATACCAGATCCAAAGGTGCCCACGGCCAAGCGCGAAGATATCGCTTTCCACAAAGGCATGGTCGGCCAAGTCAACGTCAGAGGCAAGCTGGCCGAAAGCTGGGAGCTCGATCCAGGCGGCCGCTGGTGCAGATTCCATCTGCGCAAGGGTGTCAAGTCCAACTGGGGCAATGAGTTGACCGCCGAGGACGTGGTGTGGACTTGGCATCGAAAGCTTGCCCTGGGTTCACTTGGGGCATTCTATACGGCGAACATGGGACTCACCAGCCCCGACCAGATCAGGGCGGAAGGCAGATACACCGTCATCTTCAACCCGCCGGCACCCAATCCGCTCATGCTCAAGTTGCAGCCAAACCTGTACAATCCCATCTATGACTCCAAAAAGTGCAAAGAGGTAAGCAGCAAAGACGATCCCTGGGCGACCAAGTTCATCGAGAACGATTCGGCCGGATTCGGCCCCTACAGGCTCAAGCGCCTGGTTAGGGGTCAGCAGGCCGAGTTCGAGGCTCGAGACGACTACTACTATGAGCCGGAGAAGCCCTTCATGAAGCGGGTTATTTTCAAGGAGGTGCCCCAGTCGGCCTCCCGGGTCTCCCTGCTGAGGGGGGGTGCGGTCGATATCGCCCAGTACCTTCAGCCGCTGGAGATAATCAGCTTGCGGAAGGTGCCCGGCGTGGTCTGCGAAACGGTTGATGCCTCCTTCATGATCTGGATCGAACTCAACGCCAAGATCAAGCCGTTCGACAGCGTTGACGTACGCCGGGCCATGAACTACGCTATGCCTCAAAAACAAATCATGCAAACCGTTTATCAAGCTTTGGCGAAGCCGCTTCTCGGCTGCATGCCCGACATTTACCCTGGCTTCACCGAGTACTATCCGTACGAGTTCAACCTTGACAAGGCCAAGGAATTGCTCAAGAAGGCAGGCTACGGCGACGGTTTTATGACCGTCCTTAGCTACAACGCCGGCGACCCGGTCCAGGAGCCGATTGCCATTCTTTACCAGACCGAGCTGAAGAAAATCGGCGTTGATCTAAAGTTGCGCAAGGTTCCGGCAGCCACCTTTTATAACAATGTCACTGAGCGCAAACAGCCGATGATTTTTTACGTCGACTCGCCCTGGTGTCCTGATCCAGGCTACTCCATGAGGCTCTACTTCCATTCCAAGTCCTACGTGAACTACAGCAACTACTCCAACTCGAAGGTGGATGAGCTCATCGACAACACCGCCCGGACTGGAGACATGGCCGCCCGAAACGAGTGGATGGCCACGGCTCAAAAGATCGTCATGGACGAGGCGCCGTGGGCTTTCATCGCCTATCCAGGTTATACTATGGCCAGGCGGGATAATCTGAAAGGTTGGACCTATTACACCTCCAACAACATGCGATTCCAGGATTTCCACCGCCAAGCCTAGACTAAAGGCGGCGGCCGGGTAGACCGGCCCCCGCTCGGTTAGCAAAGCACGCAGCAGACTAGGTGTATGTGGTATTGGTGGTAGCAATTACAGACGAGATGGCCATACCTTCCCCTCAAAAAGATGGCCAAGTTGATAACCAGGGCCACTCTTCGGCCAGGGCGGGAAGGATCGCCGCCGCTGGCTCCAAGATCAGGTTTTTCTGGGCCGCACTCCGCGCCAGACCGATGTTCGCCCTGGGCTACGCCGTGGTCGCCATGGTCTGCTTGGTGGCCGTCTTCGCGCCGCTGATCGCGCCTTATCCGCCCACGGAAGCCAATCCAACCGAGTATCTACAACCGCCCAGCCTCAATCACTGGTTGGGCACCGACGCCACTGGCATGGACGTCTTCAGTCGAATCATCTATGCCCCCCGGTACGATCTGACCATTGCCCTGGTGGCCACCTTGTTGGCTTCTGTGATCGGGTCCGCCCTTGGCACTATTGTTGGATATTATCAAGAGGAAAGGGGGTTGAGCAGTTTCATCGCCGCCTTTGTCATCAGGGCCTCGGACGTACTGCAAGCCTTTCCCTTCTTTGTCTTCGCCATCGCGGTGGTGGCCGTCATCGGGCAGAGCATCCAAAGCGTCATCTTGGCCATCGCCTTTGTCAACACTCCAATCTACTTGCGCCTGATGCGGACCCAGGTGCTGGCTGTGCGTCGGATGCGCTATGTCGAGGCAGCCTACATCGCCGGGATGTCTGATTCTTCCATCATGATTAGGCACGTCATCCCCAATTCCATGGCGCCGGTGCTGGCCCATCTTTCGGTCAATATTGGCTGGTCGGTCCTGCTGGCCGCTGGCTTGAGCTTCATTGGGGCCGGAGTCGAGGCGCCAACGCCCGAGTGGGGCTTGATGATCGCCATGGGCTTCCAAAACATCGTCACCGGCCAGTGGTGGCCTTCGGTCTTCCCTGGTCTGGCCCTGGCCCTGACTGTCTTCGGTTTCGCCCTCATCGGTGCAAGCGTCGAGGTTATATCCGATCCGGCCAGGCGCAGGGTCCTGGCCGGGACGATTACGGATAAGAAAGAAATGAAAAAAAGCCAATAGCCATGAGCGAACAGTTTTCAGGTATGGTTTCCTGATGCGAATCCTCCGCTATATCATCAGTCGTCTTCTCTTCATTGCGCCCCAACTTTTAGGCATAATCATAGTCAGTTTCTTCCTGTTGAAACTCATACCAGGCGATCCAGCCGTGATGATGCTGGGCCCCTTCGCCACCGAGGAGGGCCTGGCCGATCTGAGGGCCAAACTGGGCCTGGACCAGTCATTGATCGTCCAGTTCTGGTATTACCTGGTCAACCTGGCCCATGGAGACCTGGGACGCTCCTGGCAGACGACCAGGCCGGTCCTGGAAGACCTCTTGTTTCGATTTCCGGCGACCATTGAGTTGATTTCTTGCGCCATGTTGGTCGCCTTGAGCATCGGGATCCCCCTGGGCATCGTCGGGGCCCATTACAAGAAGGGATTTTTGCGCAAGGTCTCCGATTATTATGGTCTCCTGGCCGGGGCCCTGCCCGACTTTTGGGTGGGGCTGGTTCTCATCTTCATCTTTTTCACCACTCTCCAATTGGTGCCCGCTCCTCTGGGCCGCTTGGACATCTCGATCATCCCCCCGCCGATGGTGACCGGCATGTACACCATTGATTCCGCCATCGCCTGGGATTGGGAGGCCTTCGGCTCGGCGGTCGGTCACCTGATCTTGCCGGTTTTGACTTTGGGCATGATCGCCGCCGGCCCGATCATCAAAATGACACAGTCAACGACGGAGAGAATGCTCGAATCAGACTTCACCCGATATGCGGAAATGTGCGGCTTGCCCAAGAAAGTCATTGTCAGGCAGGCTCTAATCAACGCCCTGCCGCCGGTAATCACCATGGTCAGCGTACTCTACGGCTTCCTGATCGGGGGGGCGGTGCTGGTTGAGATCGTCTTTAGCTGGGGCGGGGCCGGGCAGTACGCCGTCCAAGGGGTCCTCAATGCCGATATCAACCCGGTGCTGGGCTTCGTCCTCTTCGCGGCCGTTTTTTCTCTGGTCTTCTATTTAATCGTCGACTTGATCTGTTTTGCCGTGGATCCGAGAACAAGGGATTAGCATGTCTAACCTAGTGGCCGCCAACATGAATGCAAGGCAAACGGCTCCGGCAAAGCCGGCCAGGTCGGTCATCGAGGTGAAGGACCTCCATGTCTCCTTTCCGGTATATGGGACCGCGGCTGTGACCGCTCTGAGCGGGATCGATCTGAGCATCAAGCAGGGCGAGGTCGTCGGCTTGGTTGGCGAGTCAGGCTCCGGCAAGACGGTTCTGGCCAGAGCGATCATGGGTTTGGTGCCTCCACCAGGCAGAATCGACCGGGGCGAGGTCTTGTTCGAGGGGCGAAGCCTCTTGACCTTGCCCGAGGTGGAGTTGAGCCGCATCCGGGGGCGCCAGATCGCCATGATCATTCCCAATCCTCGGACCGAGCTCAATCCCTTGATGAAAGTAGGGCGTCAGATCGCCAATCTGGCCAGGTTCCATCTGGGGATCAACAAGCAAGAGGCCGCCCAGCTGGCCTTGGAGATGCTTCGCCAGGTACAGATACCCGACCACATGCGCCGCTTCAATGCCTATCCCCACGAGTTGAGCGGTGGCATGGCCCAACGGGTCGTCATGGCCAACGCCCTCGTCTGCTCACCCAAGTTCATCATTTCAGACGACGCCACCAGCGGCCTCGATGTGACGATCCAGGCCCAGGTTCTTGATCTTCTCAGACGCCTGGTCCGCGAGCACAACACCTCCACCTTGTTCATCACCCGCGATATTGGCATCACGGCGCACTTTTGTGACAGGGTCGCGGTCATTTACGAGGGAGAGATAGTCGAGCTCGCCAACACGGCGGCGTTTTTTCAGAATCCCAGCCATCCATATTCAGTGATGCTCCTGGCCGCCTTTTGTCACAACCCGAGCCTGCGCAAGATGTGGACCATGGAAGGACAATTTCAAAAACGACGGGGAGCTGGGGACGTCTGCTCATTTGCCCCGAGATGCGTCTGCGCCAGAGAGCGCTGCCACCAAGAGGGTGAAAGGCCCTTGCAAGAGGTGGGTCCAGGTCACTTTGTCCGCTGCCATTACCCTTTGGAAAGGTAGACGCTGTGCCCCTGTTGGAGGTCAAAGACCTGGTCAAGTATTTCCCTCTGGCCGGTTCAAGGCAGGTTGTCCGGGCCGTTAACGGCGTCAGCTTCACCCTTGAAAAGGGCGAGACATTGGCCCTGGTCGGCGAGTCCGGCTCCGGGAAGACCACGGTCGGCCGTTGTGTCCTGGGGCTGATCAAGCCGACGTCGGGAAAAATATTCTTTGAAGGTCAGCCCGTGGACCGCAAACGCAACATCCGCTCACGGCAGCTACGGGGAAAAATCCAACTGGTCTTTCAAGAGCCGGCCGAATCCCTGGAACCGCGCATGCGGATCCACGAAATCATCTGCGAACCATTGCGCGCCCTGGGCACGCCCACCGCCGAGCGAGACCGAAAAATTGATCAAGTGGTGCGGCGGGTCGTCTTGAGGCAAAAAACGCTGAACCAGTATCCTGCCGAGCTGAGCATCGGGCAGCAGCAGCGGGTGGGCATCGCCCGGGCGATCGTGACCGAGCCGGAGCTGATCGTCCTGGACGAGCCGACTTCGGCCTTGGACCCGACGGCCAGGGCAGAGATCATCGACCTGCTGATTCGATTGCAAAAGGAGCTTGGCACGGCCTACCTGTTCATCTCCCACGACTTGAACACAGTGCGCTACCTCAGCCACCGCGTCGCGGTGATGTATCTGGGAATGATCGTTGAGCGCGGAAATGCCGCTGAGATCTTCGGCAACCCCAAGCATCCATATGCAGTGGGGCTGATGTCCTCGGTTCTGCTGCCCAACCCGAATCTGGTCCAGCCCTCCATCGTCAGTCTGGAAGGCGAGATCCCCAGCCCGATCGACCTTCCCAAGGGCTGCTACCTGGCCGGCCGATGCCCGCTGGTGGACGAGCGTTGCCGGAGCCAGATGCCGCCCGGGCGTGAGGTGGGCGCAAACCATTGGGTCCACTGTTTCAATCTGGAGAAACTCGCCGAGGCGGTATCAGACGAAACAATCGATTATTTCGCTAAATTCCAAGAAGAAGCGGAAAAAATTCTGACCGTACCCAGGATGAAGAGGTGATAGCCGATGCCCTCAAAGACAACCGATGTCCTACCCCCGAAAATTTATTCGCCGGGTCGTTTGGACTTTAGGGGTTGCTAGCCCTCCCCCGTCCCAGGACAAATTGGCCCGGCATCGCTTTTGAGTCGGATAATAGGACTGGCCTGAGATGAGAGGATCAAAGGAGGACAGAATTGAAACCAGCCGCTTTCGAGGAGAACGTTGGGGCTGGAAAGCCGGCGGAGATACCCCGAGCGAGGTACATCAAGGTCATTGATAAAAGACTGTGCACTGGTTGTGGAAATTGCATGCTGGTCTGCTCGATCTGGCACGAGGGGGCCAGCAGCATCAGCCAGGCCAGGATCTACGTGGCCAAGAACCTCTTCACCGGGGAGTACGAGCCGCAGCCCTGCGCCCAGTGCAAGAATCCGAAATGTCTCGCTGCCTGCCCTGAGGAGGGAGCCCTGGTCGTGGACGAGAAGACCGGGGCGAGGGTCATCATCGCCGAGGCCTGCACAGGCTGTCAGGCTTGTCTGGAGGCCTGTCTCTTCGTCGTCCGCTCCACGAGCCGGGTCAAATACGACCCCAAGAGAGACATCTGCCTCAAATGCGACCTCTGCGGCGGCTCTCCCCAATGCGTTGAGGCGTGTCCGGAAAAGATCCTGGTGCTGGCTTCTCCCCCAAAAGAGCAGGGAGGGGATTAGAATGAACGATCTGTGTGGCTGGGTCGGGAAAATACTGCGCGTTGATCTGACGACAGGGGCTGTTTCCGAGATAGAAACAGCCAAGTACAGGCGTTACATTGGCGGCATAGGCATTAACGCCCGGCTTGCCTGGGATGAGCTGCCGTCCGCTGTCGGACCGTTTGACCCGGAGAACAGACTGATGATGATGACCGGCCCCTTGGGCGGCATCCCCCACGTCCCCGGAACCAGCCGAATCACTACCTGCGCCGTCAGCCCCCACGTCCATCCCAAGCCGGCCTTCACTTATTCCAGCCTGGGCGGCGATTGGCCGGTGGAACTGAAGTTCGCTGGATTCGATGGTATCGTCGTCCAGGGCAAGGCCGACAAGCCGGTCTTCCTGTGGATTTGCGATGGCCGGGTCGAGATCAGGGATGCGTCCGCTCTCTGGGGCCTGGACACCTACGAGACGCAGAAGGGAATTTTGGCCGAACTGGGCGACCCGGCCTTGAGGACCCTTTGCATCGGGCCAGCCGGCGAGAATCTGGTCCGCTTCGCGGCCATCATCTCCGACACCGGTTCGGCCAACGGCCAGGGCGGCTTCGGCGCGGTCATGGGCTCAAAAAACCTGAAGGCCATTTCCGTCAGGGGCACGGGTTCGGTGCTCATCGCCAGGCCAAAGGATCTCCTCGAGGTCGCCGCATACGCCAAGAACATGGTCTTCGGCATCTGCACCCCCGGTTCTTTTGAGGGCCAGGTTGGTCCAGACGGCCGCCTTTGGGGCCTGAATTCCGGCATCGGGCTGGCCGAGCAGGGCTGGGGCCTGCATTCCGACGCCTGTCGCGGTTGCGGCAAGGGCTGCCGCGGCTACTTCGATGTGCCCGACATTTCCTCCGGCCAAGGCATGTGCGTCCAGTGGTTCTTCGGCATCATGAGAGATCCCCAGCACGACGGCACGACCATGGGCGACAAGGCGACCTACCTGGGCAAGTACCTGGGCGACAACCTGGGGATCGACCTCGTCGAGGCCAGCGGCATGCTCTTTTGGCTTAGAGATTGTCTGCAGGAAGGGATCATCACCGAGAAGGACATGCCCCTGCCCAGGTTTCTGGGCGGTACGGCCGGCGAAGAGGAATTCCTCACCACGTTCATGAACGCAGTCGCCCATCGCCGGGGCTTTGGCGATGTGCTGGCCGAGGGGACGGCCAGGGCGGCCGAGAGCCTAGGCCAAAAGTCTTGGGGCATTTATGAGAGATACTTCATGGCCCACGGCATGCACACCCACTGGTGCGACTCGATCGTGGGCTGCCTGCAGTGGGCCATGGACTCTCGCGATCCCTTCAATTCCGGCCACGACTACCTCTACGCCATAAACAACCCGGCCGCGGCCAAGTTCGCCTGGGGCGACAGCCGGGCGGCCGAGCCGACAGCTTACGAGCCGGCCCCCCAGGCGCTGGTCATCATCCAGCACAACAAGATGTACAAGGACATGCTCACCCTCTGCGACTTCGCCTTCCCCTGCATCTCCACGCCGAACACGCCCAGCGGTTTGGGCGACATGGCCTTGCCGATCAAGCTCTTCACCCCGACGACAGGCCTTGACCTTGGCGAAGAGGGGTTGCGCGAGGCTGCCGAATCGGCCTGGAATCTTCTCCGGGCGATCATGGTCCGGGAAGGTCGCACCAGGGAGCAGGACACGGTCTATCCGTCGAAATTCGACCAGGACTTCTTTTACAACGGCATGGCCAGAATGTTCAAGACATTCGGGCCGTTGGACCATGATAAATGGGAGAAGATCAAGGACGAATTCTACCATCGCCGCGGCTGGGACCTGAAGACCGGTTGGCCGAGTGGAGCGAAGTTGAAAGAGCTGGGCCTCTCAGACGTGGCCGCCGAATTGAACAGGCTGGGCAAGTTGCCCTGAATCGCGCAGGCTGTCCTTCAGAACTAGATTTGGATCAAGCCTCGGATCGTGGACGGTGTCGAGCCAGGAACTCGCGGGCCTTTTCCCTGGCCTTTAGGCCATTTTCGCTGAGCCAGAAACCGAGGTGCGAGCCTTCCTCGATCCAGAAACGCTCAGCCCCGGGGATGTTCTCATAGGCGTAGACCCCGTCGTAGAACTTGACGTCGGCGTCATGGGTGCCGTGAATGATTAGGCTGGGGCACTTTATCCGCTCCACCGGCAGGTGGGTCAACTTCCGATAGAGGTCCATGTCATTTTCAGTGCCAACCTTGCGTGTATTGTAAGGATTCATGGTGTTCATGAAGGCCTGCACGAACACCTTGGCCTCATCCGAGCCCAAAGCGTACTCCAGGTGCTTGGCGGCCTGTTTTTTGGTGAAGTAGGCCTCTGACTGGAATATTTGTTTGAGGAAAATGTCCGGCCGGGCCTCGCCGATCATCTTCAGAAGCTTTTGTCCGAGGTGGGTGGTGAATATGGCCTCGGAGATGGGTCCCACCGTCTCGGGCATGTCGTAGTAGCCGCTGACACTGTCAATGGGCACCAAAGACCAGCTTTTTTGAGGATGGCGCACGGCGAACATGTAGGCCGGCGGACCTCCGGCAGAAGCGGAGATAACGGCGACCTTGTCAATGCCCAGGGCGTCCAGCAGGGCGGCGAACAGGTCGGCCTGGTCTTCTATTGTCCGTCCGCTCTCCAAGGGAGTGCCCAGATACCCTGGGCGGCTGATTGAAAGAACCCGGAAGGCGCTGGCGTCCACCCAACTGGCCATCACCCTGGCCTGGTCAACGCCGCCGATGCCCCCGTGGGAGCTCAGGATCACCGGCGAGTCTCCTGGAGTGAGATCGTACTCCACGAGGCCTGCCGCGGTCTGAATGATTCTGGGTTCGATGAAAATGCCAGGAAGTAGTTCTTTGCCCTGTTTCATGGCCTTTCCTTCCCATTACATGAATTGTGGAATATGAGGCCTCAGTTTCCCCAAACCTCGCGCCTGGTCCTCGAACTAAAATGTAATTTCAGCGCAGCCTCATATCGGCGGTTAGGCCTAACCTGTCAGCTAGAAAGGATAAATCAAGTTATTATTTATTATAACACGATCTTCCATCAGATGCTCAAAATTGTGCCGAGCATGCTTCCGCCGCCCTGGACAAGGCTCACGGCCGTTCAGCCGTCGGGATCAGTTTGTCCACCTCATGCTTATCCCCTTGACCGGCCGGACTTCCCGGCACGACGGCGTGAGGTCCAGGCGGGCCAGAGTGAATAATCTCTATCACCTGGGCCTCAGACCGGCGGCCAGATCCACCTTGGCCGAGGCCAACGAAAAGAGGCCGGCATCTTTTTATCAATGATTAATAGCAAGCTGCTTTCAGGAGTGTAATTTTGGTTGGTTGTTCTCACTTCAGGTCGAGGGTTCGGACAGGTCTAAGGCTCGCTTACACGCGGCCCCGAGTCGAATCCTTCTCCGACGGGGCCGCGTGTCCTTCCGCTCGCCAAGGCCTGTTAACCTCACCCTCAAATTCGTGCGAACAACCAAACCAAAATACTACTTGAATGATGGCTAACTGGTATCATCCCACCGGCTCCGCTGAGGGTGGTTGATTATAAAAATCCTTGACAGCGGCTAAAAAATTTAATATTAAATAATTAAACCCGTAAAGCATCGCGTCCCATGAAAACATCCGCCTTGTTTCAAAAAAGAAAGAACACCAAAAGCGCCACCGCCTTCGCGGTGGAGCAGATCGAGGGAGCCATCATCAACAAGGGTCTGAGACCAGGCGACAAGCTCCCCCCCTCACGGGATTTGCAAAGACTCCTGGGCACGAGTCAGGGCACTCTTCGCGAGGCGTTGCGGATTCTGGAGGAAAAGGAGCTCATCGAAGTCAAACCGGGTCGCAGCGGTGGCATCTACGTCCGGGCCGTCACCTCGAATCGCATCGGTGACAGCCTGGCCCTGATGATTCGCCAAAAACAGATATCTTCAGAAGATTTATTAGTATTCAGGAGCACCCTGGAGGTCTCGGCCGCGTCATTGGCCGCCATCGAGGCCGAGAAGAAAGATATCGCGCAACTAAAGGAGTTGATGGCCCAGGCGGAGAAGCATCTGGAAAAAGGGGTGGCGGGGTGGGATGAGTATTATCGGATCGAAGACCTCATGCACCAAACCCTCGTCAAAATGACCCAAAACCCTCTCTTCGAGTCCGTTTTATTGACCGTGTATCAACACTACCAGGGCTACAACTGTGAACTGGTGCCAAGGGTGTGGAAAAACATGAAAGATTCCTTTGAGGATTGGTGTCAGCTCCTCGAAGCCTTGGAGACAAGGCATCCGCCCAAGGCGGGCTGGATCATGACCAGGCACATTCAGCGTTTTTTACCGACCCAGATTCCAAGGGACTCGAAGCAGAGGCTAAAGGGGCTCCTCCATGTCCGCGCTGAATGATCTTTGGCCGCGTCGTCTTTCCGGGGATTGATCAACCTTGAGGCGCGCCATGAGATTACGGCCCCGGCGAAGACCTGAAGGCGCTTTCTCCAGACCTCAAAGGCGCTCGCGACCTCGATCGGGGATCGAGCATCACCCAGCATGGACATAGTAGCTAGAATGAAAGCGGAGTCAAAATGCCCGGTCAAGCAACCCCGCTCGTCCACCTGATTTCCTTGGGCGGCACCATCGCCATGAGTTCTTCAACCCCCGGCCGGGCGGTGGCCCCGCGATTGACCGGGGAGGACATCCTCGCGGCCGTTCCAGGTCTGGATCAAATGGGAGAGCTGCGCCTAGAAGACCACCACCCCATCCCCAGCGGCCATCTCCAGTGGAAACATTTGTTAGCCCTTAGCCGAAGGATCGACGCGATCTGCCAGACCAACCCTGAGGCCGGCGTCGTCGTCACCACTGGAACCGACACCCTCGAAGAGGCGGCTTACTTTGTGGATCTGAGCTTTCCGGGCGAAAACTGCGTGGTCTTTACGGGCGCCATGCGGGATCCCATCCAGGTCAGCCCCGACGGTCCGCGTAACCTAAAGGACGCCCTCGTGGTCGCCGCCTCCTCGGCCTGTCGCCACCTGGGGGTGTTGGTCTGCCTGAATGGTGAAATACACGCCGCGCGGGACGTGACCAAGACCAACACCGTCGACGTGGCCACTTTTGCCTCGCCGAAGCTGGGATTATTGGGGGTGGTCCACGGCCAGAAAGTGGTCATGAGGCGAAGGCCCTGGGCGCGTGAATACATCGACGCTGATGGCGTGGCCGAGCGGGTGGAGTAGCGACCCGGTTCGTTCTCCCCGCAGTGAGCCGGCACCCGCGGGAGTGTGCCGGCCTGCGTTCACTCCTTTCGGGTCGGAATGAACCTCGAGAGGTCGAGCTTCGCGCGGGCGGCTTCGCTGCCGGGAA
>CAYXRH010000032.1:0-19472 GCA_964466355.1 uncultured Thermodesulfobacteriota bacterium | reverse complement strand
ATAAGGGACTATGGCTGCTTCGCCAACCTCCTTCGTGAAATATCCGGGCTAGGGCGCGCTTACAAGCGGCCCCGAGTCGAATTCTTCTTTAGGCGGGGCCGCTTATCCTTACCAAAAGCCAAGGCCTGTGACCCTCACCCTCAAATTCGTTCGAACAACCAAACCAAAATACTACTTGAATGATGGCTAATTGCTATTAGGCCTCAGCCCGCAAAGAGGCCAGATGCGACCTGATTTCTTGGATGAGGCTCTGGTGTTCGATCAAGAGAGCGCGGGCGGCGGGCAAATCGATCAGCTCAAAAAAGACGCGGTCGCCGGGCTTGGCTTGGGCCACCCGGGGCAGATCGATTGAGACGACCGTGGCCGCCTTGGCGTAGCCGCTGGTGGTCTGCTCCACCAAAACGATGATCGGCTGGCCGTCGGCCGGCACCTGGATCCCGCCGGGCATGTTGGCCTCGGAGACGATGCTCTCCGGGGCGCCGGGGTCGCGGACCACGGGCGGCCCCTCCAGGCGGCAGCCGGCCCGATCGGTCTCGGGGCTGACCTTGAACTCGGCCTGGCCCAAAATCTTCAGCCCGGCCTGGAAAAGATCATCCTGGGGGCCGGGCACGGCCCGGAGAAGGATGGGCGCGGAGAGGGCCGGCCGGAAGCGAGGGGGCAAATTCAAGGGCTTTTTTAAAAGCCGGCCTCGGCCCCGGGGCAGAACGTCGCCCTTTCTGAGCCCCCGCCCCTCGAAGCCGCCCAGGCGGCCGTTGGCGTAGGTGGACCGGGAGCCCATCACGAGCGGCACGTCCACCCCTCCGCTCAGGGCCAGGTAGGCCCGGCAGCCTGATCTGGCCTGGCCGAGGTGAAGGACGTCGCCGGGCCTGACCCGAAGGGAGCGCCACGTCTCCGCGGCCTCATCGTTGAGGCGAAGGCTCATCTTTGCGCCGGTGACGGCCACGTCGGCCTCGGCCAGGACCTTCAGCCGAGGCCCCAGAAAGGTGATCTCCAACACGGCCGCCGTCTCTTGATTGCCCACCAGCAGGTTGGCCACCCGGGCGGCGAACTGATCCAGGGACCCGGAGGGGGGCACGCCGAACCTCTGCCAGCCGAAGCGGCCCTGATCCTGAACCGTGGTGTAGGCCCCGGGGGCGAGCACCTCCAGGCAGCCCATCAGGCCGTCCCCTTTTTTTTGAGGCGCTCGAACCAGGCCGGTGAGATGGGCTCGAATTTGACCCTGTCGCCGGCCTTGACGAGAAAGGGATCGCGGCGCGCGGAGTCAAAGAGCCTCAGGGGCGTGCGGCCGATGAGTCGCCAGCCGCCGGCGCTGGGCACGGAGTAGACGCCGGTCTGGTCGTTGGCGATGCCCACGCTGCCTCCGGGGACCCAGGTCCGGGGCGTGGGCAGGCGGGGGGTGTGGAGGCGCTCGTCCAGTCCGCCCAGAAAGGGAAAGCCGGGGCTGAAGCCGATCATGTAGACGTCGTACGTCACCGCGGCGTGGAGGCGGGCCACCTCCAGGGGGCTCAAGCGGCACCTCAGACCGACGTCCTCGATGTCCGGGCCGTGTTCGCCGCCGTAGCAGACCGGTATTTCAATCGTCCGAGGTGGAGGCCACTCCCTTGAGGCCGCCTCCTCTGCCAGCTTCAAGAGGGCCGTCTCCAGCTCCTCCCTGATGATCAGCAGGGGATCATAGATGATGAGCAGGGCGCAGTAGGTCGGCACGAATTCGATGACGCCGTCCAGAGGACTTTCCTTTAGGGCCGTGGACAAGGCCCTCACCCGGGCGTTGGTGGCCGGGTCGATGCCACGGCCGAACTCGACAAGGAGGCCCCTGTCGCCGGCCGGGCGAAACCGCGCTTTTTCAAAAGGGCGGGAGCTCACGCTAACCGACTATACCATTCCAAAATAGTTGTCAAAGGAGGGCCTCAAACCTCTGGACGCCGGCCCCCAAAAGTGCTATCCGGGGCCAGGGTTCACTGGCGGTCGGAGATGGAGTCAGGGTCTTGGTGATAAAAAAAAGCGGCCGCGGTCGGTCAAAAGGGCCGCTCAGTTGGCTCGAGATCGACCTCGAGGCCGTCAAGCACAACGTCCGGGCCCTGAAGAGCCTCACCTCGCCCAAGACCCTCTTCATGGCCTGCGTCAAGGCCGACGCCTACGGGCACGGCCTGGTGGAGGTCTCCCGGGCGGCCGTGGCCGGCGGGGCCGACCGGCTGGGCGTGGCCCGGGTCGAGGAGGGAATGGCCCTTCGCCGGGCCGGAATCGAGGTCCCCGTCCAGGTCCTCATCGAGCCGCCGCCCGACTCGGCCCCGGCCCTGGAAAAATACGCGCTCATCCCGACCATCTCCTCCCCGGCCGGGGCCAGGGCCATCAGCGCCCGCTTGCGCCGGCCGCTGAAGGTCCACGTCGAATTCGACGTGGGCATGAGGCGGGTGGCCCTCAAGAGGGAGGACCTGGGCCGATTTTTAATTCTCCTGGATTCCTTGGGCAACCTGGAGCTGGAGGGCCTCTTCGCCCACCTCTCCAGCTCCCACCGGGGCCGCGGCGCCGAGGTCGAGAAGCTGACCCTGGCCCAGATTGACGAGTTCAACCGGGCCTTGAAAGGGCTCCCCCTCCCCTCGGGCCGGAGGGTGCTCAAGCATCTGGCCAGCAGCGGGGCCTTCATCTTTTTCCCCGAGGCCCACCTGGACATGGTCCGGGTCGGCACCCTGATCTACGGGCTCCGCTTCGCGCCCACAGAGGCGCCTTTGCGGCCGGTCATGACCTGGCGCAGCCTCGTCTCGGCCGTGGTCCCGGCGGCCGGGGGCCAAGGCGTCGGCTACGACCACACCTTCATTCCGTCAAAGAACACCCGCCTGGCCGTGGTGCCGGTGGGCTACGCCGACGGCTACCAGCGGCTGCTCTCCAACAAGAGCTGGGTCTTGATCAAAGGCCGACGGGCCAAAGTGGTCGGCCTGGTGGGCATGGATATCATGACCGTGGACGTGGGCCACATTCCGGACGTTGGCCCCGGCGAGGAGGTCGTGCTCATCGGCCGCCAGGGAGAGGACGAAGTGGAGACCGTGACCCTGGCCGGGCTTCTTGAGACCAGCGGCACGATCATCACCTGCGCCGTGGGGGCCCGGGTGGAGCGGCGGTTCATCGAGACATAAACAGGTTTCGTTTCTTGATGAGGAGAAATGAAGATGAGAATTCTGGTTTTGGGCGGTCTGGGGCTTCAGGGCCGGGCCGCGGTCTACGATCTGGCCCGCTCGGAAGAGGTGGGGGAGGTCATCTGCGCCGACGCCGGACCGGCCGAGGCGCGGCGACTGCCCGATTTTTTAAAATCCCGGAAGGTCAAGCTGGTCTCCTTCGACGCCTCCCGGCCCGAGGAGATGGCCTCCCTTTTTAAAGGCGGCGTGGACGCGGCCATCGACCTCCTGCCCCTGCCTTTCATGGAGTCGGTCTTCGAGGCCGCCGTGGAGGCCGGGGTGAATTTGGTGAGCACGAACTACGCCCCTCACCTGAAGCACCTCCACGCCAGGGCCGCGGCGGCCGGCTGCGCCCTGCTGCCGGAGTGCGGCTTTGATCCGGGCATCGACCTGGTCATCTTCGGCCGCGCCGTGAAGCGATTCGACGAGGTCCACGTTCTGCGGTCCTACGCCGGCGGCATCCCCGAAAAGGCGGCCTGCGACAATCCGCTCAACTACAAGATAAGCTGGAACTGGGACATGGTCCTCCGCAGCCAGATGCGCCAGGCGACCTTCATCAAAAACGGCCAGCGGTTCGTCATCTCGGCCGAACGCCAGCACGACGCCGAGTGGATCCACCAGATCGACTTCCCCCGCCTGGGCGCCCTGGAGGCCATACCCAACGGCGACGCCGCCTTCTACGTCGACCTCCTCGGCCTCGCCGAAACCATCAAGGAGACGGGCCGCTACTCCCTGCGCTGGCCCGGTTGGGCGGCCTTTTGGCGGCCGATGAAGGCCCTCGGTTTTTTGAGCGACGAGCCCGCGCCCGAGCTGCCCGCCAACTTGAGCCCCCGCCAGTTCTTGGTCAGGTTCCTGGAGCCCCGCCTGCGCTACCAGGACCACCAGAAGGACCTGGCCCTGATGCAAAACCTCTTCGAGGGCCTCCAGGGCGGCCGGCCGAAGAGGGTGGTCATCAACATGCTCCTGGAGCGAGACCTCAAGACCGGGCTTCTGGCCATGAACTTGGCCGTGGGCTATCCGGCCAGCGTCGCCGCCCAGATGCTCGCCGCCGGGCAGATAAAAAAGAAAGGCTTTCTCTCCCCGGTGACCGATCTGCCCTTTGAGGAGTTCATGGCCCAACTGGGCCGCCGCGGCATCAGGGTCGAGGAGGAGGAAGCCTGGCTGGATTGAGAGTGTCGAAAGACACTCTCAAGAGCGGGCCAGGGACGGCCCGCCAGCGAAGATCAATCATCTTGACCCTCCCCGGCTTGATAGTGTAAAACTGGCTACGCTTTTTTGGCGCCGGGGGCAAGAAAGTGTCAGGGCCAGATGGTGATTAAAGCCCGCGCACCCCGGCTCGGACGCGGGCGGTGTAATGTAATGATAAATAGCGGCGAAGAACTCGGCTGAAGATGGAGAGTGTTGTGGTCGTGAGCAGAGGCAAGATGACAGCCGCTTCCATTGTGGCGGCGTTGGTCTGTTTTTGGGGGTTCGGGGTGGTTTCATCTCCGGCGAGCGAATGCGTCAAGTGTCACACCAACCCCCAGAGACTGAAAGAGATCACCGAGTTTTTGGCCCAAAGGCGACCGAGCGCCGAAGAGCTGAAATCTCTGTCCCGGGGTCCGAGCATGGCCGGGACGCCGAAGCCGCTCCCGGCCGACCAAAGATTGCTCATCGACAAGAAGATGTTCGACGACGAGAACCACGGCGACATGAGCTGCGAGGACTGCCACCGGGGCAATCCCAACACTTCCGACTGGCGGATGGCCCACGGCGGCCTCAAGAGGGATCCCTCCTTTCCGGCGCCAGGCATCTGCGCCGAATGCCACGAGGAGGAGGCCAAGAACTACGCCCAGAGCCTCCACCACTCCATCCAGCCGATGAAGCTGGCCCTCAAAACCCGGGCCGGCCAGGACCCGGCCGAGCGGGCCCAGGTGGAGCTGGGTTTTGATTACCACTGCCTCTCCTGTCACTCCAGCTGCGGGCACTGCCACGTCAGCCGGCCGCCCAGCGGGGGCGGCGGCCTCATCGACGGCCACGCCTATCTTAAAAATCCGTCCATGGAGGAGACCTGCCTCGCCTGCCACGGCGGCACCGTGGGGGCCGAATATTTAGGCCGCCTGGAGGGATTGCCGGCCGACGTCCACCGCCAGGAGGGCGAAATGGGCTGCCTCGACTGCCACCCCCTCGAGGAGATGCACGGCGACGGCCAGGTGTACGCCTCCCGCTTGGAGGTCAAGAGCGGGCCGACGTGCCTCGATTGCCACGAGGACATCTACGCCGAAGGAGCCGAGAATCTGGCCGTTCACCGCGACCACAAAGACAAGGCCAGCTGCCAGGTCTGCCACGCCCAGGCCTACATGAACTGCGCCGGCTGCCACGTCGGCAGGACCAAGGAAGGCCTGAAATTTTATGATTTAAAAGCCCACAAGGTCGGCTTCTTCATCGGCCGCAACCCGCAAAAAAGCCCCAAGCACCCCCAGAAATTCGTCACCGTCAGAGAAGCGCCGGTGGCTCCGGACACATTCAAATTTTACACCCACGGCGACCTGCCCGACTTCGACGTGGCGCCGACCTTCAAGCTGGCCGCCCCCCACACCATCAGGCGGAAGACGGTCCAGAACAGCGCCTGCAACAACTGCCACGGCAATCAGCGCCTCTTCCTCAAGGGCTCGGACATGGCGCCTGAGGTGCGCAAGGCCAACCGCAAGGTCATGGCCATCGGCAACATCGTCCCGGTCAAGGTCAGGGAGTCGGCTCCGGCGGGCGAATGAAGCCTCGAGGCCGGTCAAATGACTTTTCGGGACACCCGGCCCCAGAAGAGGGAATAGGTGAAAAAGGCGTAGTAGTCGGGCAGATTCAAGATGAAATCCGGCGAGTTTGGATCGCACAAGCGTTGATATTCGGCCCAATCCTCCGCCGTCGCCTCTGAACGCGCCCCCTCCCAGCGCATTTCGAGCAATGAGATCAAGGCGGCGCGGATGTCCTCGCTCAGCGGAGCGCGGGCCTGGCCGCTCAGAGTCTCCACCGCCGTCTCCTCAAGGCCGGCCTGACAAAGCCAGCCCAGGGTCCGCTGGAAGTGCCGCTCCGGCTCCATCGCCGCGGTGAAAGGGGCGACTCCGGCCGCGGTGGCGTTGAGCCGGGCCTCCAAGAAAGGATGGCCCGGCAAAAGCTGCTGCGACGACCAGGCCAAAAGGGCCACCGTGCCGCCGGGCTTGACCACCCGGGCGAACTCCTCGATCTGAAACCCTGGCCGTTTGACCGTCAATCCGGCGCAGTCCGCGCTCCAGACCCAGTCGAAGACGCCGTCGGCAAAGGGCAGCTCGTTCACGTCCCCTGGCTGAAAGGTCACCCGGCCCCACAGGCCGGCCTTGTGGGCCAGCCTTTTGGCTTGAGCCAGCGATTCAAAAGAGGCATCGAGACCGATGACCCGCCCCTCGGGCCCCGTTGCCTCGGCCAGCAGCAGGGCCGGAAGGCCGACGCCGCAGCCGGCGTCGAGCCCCCGGCTCCCCCAAGGCAGTTCCAAAGCGGTGATGGCCGCCCGCAGAACCGGCTCCCGCAGGGGATGAGCCAGGCGCTGCCTTTGAAGGGACAGCCGCCCCGCCGGGTCTCTTGGTCCCGGGCCGATGGTTCGGCCTCCCCGGGCCGGGCCTCAGCCCAGCCCGGAGATGTGCTTTAGCCCGTCTTCGAGGATGCCAAGCCCCTTGTCCAACTGCTCAGGCGTGATGGTCAGGGGCATGAGAGTGCGGATGTTGTTGCTCAGGGTGCCGCAGTCGAGAATGATCAGACCGTGGCGCTGACAGTACTGGGTCAGCTTCTTGGCCTCTTCGCTGGCCGGCTCCTTGGTCTGTGGGTCCTTGATCAATTCCAGGGCCAGCATGGGGCCCAAGCCCCTGACCTGGCCGATGATGGGGTACTTGGCCGCGAGGGCCTCCAGGGCGGCCCGGACCTGGCGGCCCAGGGCCTCGCTCTTGGCCACCAGGCCTTCCTCCTTGATGACCTCCAGCACGGCCAGGCCGGCCCGGCAGGCCAGGGGGTTGCCGCCAAAGGTGCCGCCCAGCCCGCCGAGGTGGACCGAGTCCATGATCTCAGCCCGGCCGGTCACGCCGCTGAGGGGCAATCCCCCGGCCATGGACTTGCCGGTGGTGATTATGTCCGCTTCGGTTCCGAAATGCTCGAGGCCGAACATCTTGCCCGTCCTGAGGTAGCCAGACTGGACCTCGTCCACGATGAGCGCCAGGCCGTATTTGTCACAGATGCGGCGGAGGTGGCCCATGTACTCTAAAGGCGGATGGATGAAACCGCCCTCGCCCTGGACCGGCTCGACGATGATCGCCGCCACCTCGTCGGGATCGACGTGGTGCTTGAAGAAATCGTGTTCAAAGTACTCCTCGCCGCAGTGGATTTGGCACTCGGGGTAGCTCAGGCCCCAAGGACAACGATAGCAGTAGGGATAGTGGGCCCTGAACACCCCTGGGGCTGACACGGCGCCGGTCTTGAGCTTGTAGGGCCTCACCTTGCTCGTCAGGGCCATGGCCAGATAGGTCCGGCCGTGGAAGGCGTTGTCAAAGCAGATGACCCCCAGGCGGCCGGTGTAATAGCGGGCGATCTTGACCGCATTCTCCACGGCCTCGGCTCCGGAGTTGGCCAGCATGGTCTTTAAGGCGCCGCGGCCGGGGACGATCTGGTTGAGCTTCTCGCAAAGCTCGATGTAGGGCTGATACATCATGACGTGGAAGCAGGCGTGCACGTATTCGTCCGCCTGGGCCTTGATGGCCTCGACCACGGCCGGATGGCGGTGGCCGATGTTGTTCACGCCGATGCCGCCGGCGAAGTCGATGAACTCCCGCCCGTCAACGTCCTGAATCCAGGCCCCCTCGGCCCGGGCGATGAAAAAAGGAGAAGTGTTGAAGACGCCCTTGGGAACGTGCGCCTCCCGCCTTTCGGTCCACAGTTCAGTCCAGCTCGGCATTGTGCGGCTCCTTGTTCCGTCGGCCTCGAGGGCCGGTTGTGGCTGGCCGCGCCCAGGCGACCGGAGATTACACTTTTTTGGGCCCCAGCTGGCCCAATTTTTTAAAGCCTTCGCCCTCGGCCGGGCTTTGGGCGTAGACAGGGTACTCATAGCCGGCGTCGCGAAAGCTCTTCAAGACCTGACAGACGCCCATGGTACCATACTCCCGCACCTGGGCCACCCGATTCAAGTCAATAATGTCGGCCAGAATGGTCACGCTCTCGCCGGCCTCCTGGAGAACGCGGCCCTCGGGTCCGATCAAGGCCGAGCGGCCGTTGCCGCCGTCGCCGAGGCCGTTTACGGTCAGAAAGAAGACCTGGTTGGCGATGGCGTGGGCTTGGCTCAAGACCAGCTCCAGGGGTCTGTCCGAGGTGGAGGTGAGGCAGGGGTTGATGATCAGCTCCGCGCCCAGCCAGGTCAGAGTCCGGGCCACCTCGGGGAACCACTGGTCATAGGATAGGCACAGGCCCACCCGGGCCTTGCCGGGGATGTCGAAGACGCAGAAGTCCCGGCCGGGCAGGACCGTCTCGATGGGCGCCCAAGGGAACATCTTGCGGTATCGGGCCACGATGCGGCCGTTTGGGTCGATGACCAGGGCGGTGTTGTAGACCCCTGTCTCGGTCTTCTCGTAAATGGAGCCTGGCACGAGCCAGCGGCCGGCGGCGCGGGCCAGCTTGCACAGTTCGTCCGCGGCCTCGCCGGGGATCGGCTGGGCCCAGTCCCGGCCGCCGCCGAAGAGGCACAGCTCGCTGAAGACGATCAGTTCGGCCCAGGGGAACTTGTGGGCGATGGAGGTGACGTACTTCCTCATGTTGTCCAGGTTGGCGTCGCCCGAGGTGATCTCCATCTGCACTCCGGCCACGCCCAAGTATGACGACATGACTCCTCCTCTGACCAGCCTTTTCAAACCCCGCTTCGGCCTCGTCTCCTCAAGGCGAAACAGAATCACCATACACCGGAAAACGCCGCCGCCCCGAACCGAACGCCTTCCACACTTGGCACAATCCCAACGTGCCTTTATCCCTCACCCGCGTCACCAGGTCAAGATCGAGTTCGGCGATCAAGACCTCCTCGGCCGCGCCGGCCTGCCTCAGGACGCGGCCTTCGGGGTCGACCAGAATGGAGCGCCCGTTGCCGCCCTCGCCGAGCCCGTTCACACTCAAGAAATAGACCTGATTGGCGATGGCGTTGGCCTGGGAGAGGATCAGCTCCAAGGGCCGGTCCGGGGTGGTGGTCATGACCGGGTTGAGAATCACCTCGGCGCCCATCCAGGTCAGCTGCCGGGCCACCTCGGGAAACCATTGATCATAGCAGATGCACAGCCCCACCCTGGCCCGTCCGGGGATGTCGAACACGCAGAACTCGTCCCCGGCCAGGGATTTCTCCCAGGGGCGCCAGGGAAACATCTTCCGGTAGCGGGCCTTGACCTCGCCCTGGGGGCTTATGACCAGGGCGGTGTTGTAGGCCCCATGGGCCGTCCGCTCGTAAATCGAGCCCGGCACCAGCCAGCGGCCGCAGGACAGGGCCAGGCGGCACAGCTCCCGCGTGAACTCGCTGGGTATGGGTTGGGCCCACCGCAAATCCTTGCCGAACAGGCTCAGCTCGCTCAAAAGAATCAAATCCACCCCGGGGTGGCTGGAGCAGACTTCCTCGACTCGGCGGCGCACGCGCTCAAAATTCACATCGCCGGGCTTCACTTCCATCTGGATGCCGGCGAAACCCAATCTGCGACTCATACCATTAACTCCTCATCATCATCATCTTGAATCAGGTGACAAGCCGCCTCCTGATTGCCCGTTCGCCTCATCGCCGGCGCCTCCCGGCGGCAGATCTCCAAAACCTCGGGGCAGCGGGGGTGGAAGCGGCAGCCGCGCGGGGGGTTCACGGGCGATGGGACCTCGCCTTCCAAGAGGATCCGCTCCCGCCGCCGCGAAGGATCGGCCTGGGGAATGGCCGAGATGAGGGCGCGGGTGTAAGGATGCCGGGGCCGGGCGAAGACGTCGGCCACCGGCCCGCTCTCCACGATCTGGCCCAGGTACATGATCATGATCCGATCCGCGACGTGCTTGACGACCTGGAGGTCGTGGGTGATGAACAGATAAGTCAGGCCCTTTTGGCGCTGGAGCCTTTTAATCAGATTCAGGACCTGGGCCTGGACCGAGACGTCCAGGGCCGAGGTGGGTTCGTCAAATATCAGGAACTTGGGGTTCAAGGCCAGGGAGCGGGCGAGGGCGATGCGCTGGCGCTGCCCGCCGCTGAACTGATGGGGGTAGCGGCCCAGATGCTCCGCCTCGAGACCGACCTGCTCCAACAGCTCCACCACTCTAGCCTTCAGCGCCGCGCCCCTCTTGGCGGTGTGGACCTTGAGGGGCTCGCCGACGATGCCGAGCACGTTCAGGCGCGGCGACAGGGAGGAGTAAGGGTCCTGGAAGACGATGCCCATCTCCCGCCTCAGGGTGCGGCGCTCGGCCCGAGGCAAGTCAAAGATGTCACGGCCTTCAAAAAACACCCGGCCCGAGGTCGGCTGAATGAGATTCAGGATCGTGCGGCCGATGGTCGACTTGCCGCAGCCAGACTCTCCGGCCAGACCGAGAGTCTGGCCCGGCTCGATGACAAAGGAGACGTCGTCCACGGCGCGCACGGCGCCCCCTTCCCCCGGGAAGTGCTTCGTCAGGTTCAAAGCCTCAACCAGCGCCGCCACGTCCACGCTCAAACCAGATGGCAGGCCACCGCGTGGCCGCCGTTTCTTTTTTTGAGGCCCGGCTTCTCCCGCCGGCAGACCTCCGCGGCCGCCGGGCAGCGGGGGTGGAAGCGGCAGCCCGGCGGAGGGTTGATCAGGTTGGGCACCAGGCCCTTTATGGTCTTGAGCGCCTCCCCTCCCTCTGAAAGGCCCGGAATCGAGGCCAACAGCCCGGCCGTGTAGGGGTGGCCGGGGCGGCTGAAGATTTGATCCACCGGACCCTCCTCCACGACGAGGCCGGCGTACATGATGACCACGCGGTCGCAGGTCTCGGCCACCACCCCCAAATCGTGGCTGATGAGCAGGATCGAGGTCTGGGTCTCTTGTTTCAGGCGGGCCATGAGGTTTAGTATCTGGGCCTGGATGGTCACGTCCAGGGCGGTGGTCGGTTCGTCGGCGATGAGCACCTCCGGCCGGCACGAGAGAGCCATGGCGATCATGACCCGCTGGAGCATGCCCCCCGAGAGTTCGTGGGGGTATTTGTCGAGGAGCTTCAGCGGATCGGGCAGCCGCACCAGGCCGAACATGGCCGCGGCCCTCTGGCGGGCTTCCTTTTTATTCACCTCCTGGTGAATGTGAATGATGTGGCCCACCTGATCGCCGATGGTGAACACCGGATTGAGGGAGGAGAGCGGGTTCTGGAAGATCATGGAGATGCGTCTGCCCCGCAGGCGGCGCATCTCCTTTTCGGATTTTAAAAGAAGATCCTGGCCGCCGAAACGGATGCGGCCGGCGATAATCCGACCCGGCTCGGGGATCAACTTCAACACCGAGCGCACGGTGACCGACTTGCCGCAGCCGGTCTCGCCGACGACGCCCAGGACCTCCTCGCGGCCCAGGGTCAAATCCACGCCGTCCACGGCCTTGACCACCCCGTGGTAGGTGAAAAAGTAGGTCTTGAGACCTCGTATTTTCAAAACAGGCTGGTCCATCAGTCCCTTATCCTGGGGTCAAGGATGTCCCGCAGCCCGTCGCCGACCAGGTTAAAGGCCAGGACGCTGACAAAGATGGCCAGGCCGGGGAAGGTGACGGTCCACCAGTAATCCAGGAAGTAAGCCCGGGCCGAGGTGACCATGAGGCCCCACTCCACCGTGGGCGGCCGCGCCCCCACGCCGATGAAGCTCAAGCTGGCCGCGGTCAAGATGGCGTAGCCCATGTCCATGGAGGCCTGGATGACCACCGGGGCCATGGAGTTGGGCAGGATGTGCCGCCCGATGATGCGGGCCCGGCCGAGGCCGATGGACCGGGCCGCCTCGACGTAGAGCTCCTCCTTGATGGTCAAGACCTGGGCCCTGATGAGGCGCACGTACCAGGGGAACCAGGAAATGGCGATGGCCATCATGGCGTTGACGATGGAAGGACCCAAGGCGGCGGCGATGGCCAGGGGCAGCAGGAGAGGCGGAAAGGCCAGAAACATGTCGCTCAAGCGCATGATCACTTCTTCGAGCTTGCCGCCGAAAAATCCGGCCACCAGCCCCAAGGGAACCCCGATGGCCAGGGCGATGGCCAGCACGCTCAGGCCGATCTTGAGCGACATGCGCGCCCCAAAGACGACCCGGGTGAAGATGTCCCGACCGAGGGCGTCCGTGCCGAACAGGTGCTTCAGGCTGGGGGCCTTGAGCTTCTCGGCGAAGTTGATGCCGTGGGCGGCGTCCTGGGGGTAGGGGGTCACGTGCGGCGCCAGGATCGAGGCCAGGACCAAGCCCAAGACGACCGCCAGACCCAAAAGAAACAGCGGGTTGCGGCGGGCCAGATGGGCCGCGTAACGCCACCCTCGCCCAGGGTCCGGAGCGGCCCCTCGGTCTGATCGCCCCCCTCGGCTCACCCGCTGGCTCCCGGCTTCTTGATGCGCGGATCGAGCAAGTAATAGAGCAGATCCACGCTCAGATTGATGAAGACGTAGATCACGGCGAAGACGAGGGTCACGCCCATGATCGAGGGAAAATCGCTGTGGGTGATGGACAGGACCGTGTAATGCCCCAGCCCGGGCCAGTCAAAGATGGACTCGACCATGAACGACCCGCCCAATAAAAAGCCGTAGCTGAAGCCGACGACGGTCAGGGTGGGGATCAAGGCGTTTTTGAGAGCGTACTTGTAGAGGATGATTCTCTCGCTCACCCCGTAGGCCCTGGCGGTCTCGACGTATTCCTCCCGGAGCACCTCCAACATGGAGGAGCGCGACATGCGGGTCACCACGGCCAGGGAGACCAGAGAGAGGGACACCGCCGGCAGGGCGATGTGCCTCAGGGCGCTCATAAAGGCAAGCCAGTTGGCCGAGACGAAGCTGTCGAGCAAGTAGAATCCGGTGAGCGGGGCGAGGGGATGATCAATCAACACCTTCGAAGCGATGCGGCCCTGGAGCGGAAGCCAGCCCAAGGCGCCGTGAAAAGTCATCTGCAAAAGCATGCCCAGCCAAAAGACGGGCATGGCCACCCCGGAGATGGACAGTCCGCGGCTCAGGTGATCGATGGGCTTGTCCTTGCGCGTGGCCGAGACGACGCCCACGGGGACGCCGAGGATGAGGGCCATCAGCATGGCCACCGTGACCAGCTCAAAGGTGGCCGCGAAGCGCTCGGCCAGCTCTGCCGAGACCCGGCGCCTGGTCCGAAGCGAGACCCCCAAATCGCCCCGGATCAGCCCCTTGACGTAGATCAGGTACTGGACTGCCAGGGGCTTGTCCAGGCCCAACTCCTTGACCGCGGCCTCGAGCTGCTCCTGAGTCGGCTTGGGCCCGACCCACATGGCCGCCGGATTGCCGGGCACCACGCGGGAGAGAAAGAAGGTGATCGCCGACACGCCAAAGAGCACCAGGACAGCCAAGGCCAGGCGCTTGATCAGATAGTGGCGCATGCCCTCTTTTTACCCGGCTCGGGCTTTTCAGCCAAGGGTCGGGGGAGGCCCGGCCCTTGGGGCCTCCCCTGGACGAGCCTGTCTTGAGAGTGTGGCGAAGTCACATTCTGGTTCGAGGACCAGGCAACGCCGTCATCGGGACAGAAGGGCCGTTGGGCCACGGTCTCATTTACTCCCGATGCATCTGGTGGAAGAAGAAGCCAGCGTAAGCCGGATTGTAGATCATCCCCTTGACCGAAGAGCGTTTGACGATCCGGGTGCAGATGTCAGCGTAACCAGATGGCCGCCGCGTCGTTGACCACGATCTGCTGAGCCTCCTGATAAGCCTTGATGGCCCCGGCCCGGTCCACGGCCTCCAGCTTGACGCCCCTGTCCACCAGGGCGTCGTACTCGGGATTGGAATAATGGGACAGGTTGAACAGGGTCTTCTTCTCGGTCCGGAACAGTCCGATGAGCCAATCGCTCGGCGTGAGATAGGTCGGCCACCAGGTCATGGACTGCAGGTTCGGCGCGGTCTCGAGGTTTTTGGCCTGCTCCCAGATGGCCGACCAGGGGCCGGGCGACAGCTCGAGCTTGAGGCCGATCTTGGCCAGGTTGGCCTGGAGGAGCTGGGCGCAGTTTTCGTACTCCTGGCAGGTGGAGAGGTAGGCCAGGCGGAGATTCAGCTTGTCCGGGGGAAGGCCGCTCTCCTGGACGAGTTGTTTGGCCTTTTCCAGGTCGAACTTGGGACACTTCAGGTCTGGATTGTGGCCCCACATGTTGGCCGGCACCGGCCCCTGGGCCACCGAGGCCAGGCCGTTGTAAATTGAGTTGACCACGGCCTCATAATCCCAGGCGCAGCAGAGGGCCTGGCGGATCTTGAGGTTGTCGGTGGGGAACTTCTTGGTGTTGATGAGAAACTGGGAGTTTTTCCAGCTCTGAGGGGTCAGCACCTCCACGCCCGGCGTCTTCTTCAGGGCCGGCAGCGAGTCCAATGGAGCCAGCGAGGCGAAGTCAGCCTCTCCGCTCTTGATCATCTGCACCTGGGTCGATTTCTCCAACACGACCTTGATGACCACCCGCTCGAAGTGCTTGCCGGCCCAGCCGCCCCAGTAATCGTCGAACTTGGACAGAACGACCTGCTGGCTCTTGTCCCATTTGTCGACCTTGTAGGGGCCAGTGCCGCAGGCGTGGCCTTGCATGAACCACTCCGTGCCCTTCTCGGCCGCCTTGGGGGAGAAGATGTAGGCCCCGTATTGGGAGGAGGCGATGAGGTCGATGGAGGCCGGCTCCTTGAGCAGGAACTGGACGGTGTGCTCATCCACGACCTTGATCTCCTTGACCGCGGCCCAGATGTAATAGGCCCCCTTCTTCATCTGCCTGGTGCGGTCGAGGGAGTACTTCACCGCGGCGGCGTTGAAGGGCTCGCCGTCGTGGAACTTGACGCCCGGGCGCAGATGAAACGTCCAGGTCAGGCCGTCGGCCGAGGTCTCCCACGAGGTGGCCAGGGCGGGCTCGAGCATGTCCTTCGAGCCCGGCGGGTTGTACCAGAGCAGGGGCTCGTAGACATTGACGAGCATGAGGACCTCCATGGAGGAGGCCACCGAAGGGTCCCAGTCCTTGATGTCAGCGTAAGCGGCGTAGACCACCGTGTCCTCGGAAGCCTCACCGGCCGCCCAGAGCGTGGTCGGCAGAACCAGGGCCACGGCCAAACAAAGGACCAAAATCGCCTTCTTCATCATCCCCTCCTTTGTGGAAGTGAAAGCCTTTTTATGCATTATTGCATTATTATATGCGTTATAACATAGTGGTCTCTTTTTAAAGTTCCCTTTTTTCAACCCCTTATCCTTAAAGGAGCAGCCGACGCGATCTTAAGGATTCAAGAAACATGCCAGGTTTTCGAGGAGGTGAACCGGCGGCCCAGGCCAGGGTCAAGCCTGACCCGGCCGGGGCCTTTTTCTTAAGCTCAGGGTTGAGAGGATGAAAAGGACAGGCCGTATTTGCGCATCTTGCGGGCCACGGTCGATTGATTAACGCCCAGGGCACGGGCCACCTCCTCCTGAGTGCGCTGCTGGCTCACGGCCTGGACGAGGACGGCCCTTTCGTAATCATTGAGGCGCTGGTTCAGGGAACGGCCTTTGGCTTGATCCGCCCCCATCTCAGTCTCTGGATCCAAGGGGTTCAGACGGGCGTCGAGGATCCTCTGGGGCAGGTCCTGGGGCGTGATGCGTGGGCCTTGGCTCATAACCATCAACCACTCGCACAGGTTGATCAGCTCCCGGACGTTGCCCGGAAAGTCGTAGGCCGTCAGCCGGTCCATGGCCCGGGCGGACACGGTCTTGGCCATGCCGAAGTCGCGGCCGAAGCGCCGGATGTAGTGCTCGGTCAGGGCCGGGATGTCTTCGCGCCTTTCCTTCAAGGGCGGAATGACCACCGGAATGACCGTCAGCCGGTAATAAAGGTCTTGACGAAAGCGCTTCTGGGCGACCATCTCCTCCAGGTTCTGGTTGGTGGCGGCGATGACGCGCGCCTCCACCTGCCGGCCGGCGGTGGCGCCGACCCTGAAAACGAGGCCGTCATCCAGAAAACGCAAGAGCTTGACCTGGGCCGGCCAGGGAATCTCGGCCACCTCATCCAAGAAGAGGGTGCCCTTGTCCGCCACCTCCACCAGGCCGGGCTTACCCTGTCTCCGGGCCCCGGTGAAGGCTCCGGGCTCGTATCCGAACAGCTCGGACTCGAAGAGGGTTTCAGGCACGGCCCCGCAGTTGACCTTGACCATCAGGTTCTCGGCCCGGGGGGAATGGCGGTGGATGAGGTCGGCGATCATCTCCTTGCCCGCGCCCGAGGGGCCGGTGATGAGGACCGTGGAATCCACCTTGGCCACTCGGATGGCCGTCTCGACCACCCGGGACATGGCCGGGCTGCGGAAGATGATGTCTCCCTGGATGAGCCGCCCCACCTGGCGATCGATCAGCTCCTCTTGATAGCGCTGCGACAAAACCGTCTTGGACATGATCTCATCGCGCAGGCGGTCGATTTCGCTGAGGTCCCGCTCGTTGGTCACGACCATGATGATGTCGCCTTTTTCGTTGAAGATCGGATTGCCCGTGGACAACAGCCGTTTGCCGCGGCGCGTGGTCTGGACCCAGGTCACCGGCTCTCTTTTTTCCAAAGCCTCCAGGGTGATGGACCGATCAAAATAGCCCTTGGCCACCAGGTCGCGCATGTTGCGGCCGATGACCTCCGCGGCGCTTATCTGGTTAAGCCTCTGCGAGGTTTTGTTTATCTGGACGACGTTGGCCTGGCCGTCGCAGATCCAAAGCCCGTCTGGCGAGGACTCGAGGATGGCCTTTAAGTCTTGAGTCCACGGCCCTGAGCCCGAGACGCCCCCCCGATCTTGGCCGCTTCTGACCAGACAGAGGACCCCCCTGGGCTGGTCCGGCCGACGCATGGGAAGGACGTCAACGACGATCTCGCCCTGGTCGGCCTCCAGCCGCAGGCCCATGCGGGCCCGGTTGGCGTGCATGACTTCCTCAAAGAGGGGCCAGGCCGCGGGATAAACCTTCTTGAGGTCCCGGCCGCCGGAAAGACGGCTGCGCTTCAAGGCCTTGGGGTGGCCGTGGACCAGCCGGCCGAAGAGGTCAAAGATGAGAACCCGCTCTTCGAGGGTCGCGGTCAAAAGGTCTTGCCAGGCCGAGAGTTCCATATTTTATGCATCATAGCATAAAGGCCTCGGCCGGCCAAGCCCCCCTCGGGGCGGGGCGGCTTTCAGGAGGCAGACTAAATTTCACTTTCGGCCGCGCCGGCCAAGGGGCAGGGTCTCTGTCATCAACAAGGAGGCGCCCACGGATATGAGGGCGCCGATAAAGCACAGGCCGAAGACCCAGCGATACGCCTCCAGGGTGTAGGCCTGGCCGACCTGTCCGCCGCGGTCGAGGATGGCCCCCATGATGACCTGCAAAAGACCGCCGCCCAAAAAGGGGAAGCAATTGACCAGCCCGACCGAGACGCCGGCCATGGAAGGGTGAAACAGCTCCTTGGCAAAAGTGGCTAAAACCGGTCCCGGCGTGCCCCCGGCCAGGAAAAGCCCCAGGAACATGACGTACAGCGCCGCCGGGGGCCAGCCGTCGGGCCGCGCGAAGAAGAGACCGCAAACGAAAGCCAGCAGCAGGCTGCAGCCCCAAAGGGTCCACTTGCGTCCGACGTGGTTGGCCAGAAAGCTCACCGCCGGACTGCCAAAAATGAGGGCCAGGCCAAAGGTGGTCTGATAACCGCTGGCCTCGGTCTTGGTCAGGTGGTAGACGTGCTGCAGAAAGGGCACGCTCCACATGCTCCCCAAGGCGAAGGTGAGGCCGACGCAGAAAAAGCTCCACCCGCCCAAGACCCAAAAACGGGCCGCGCTGACGACCTCCTTGGCGCTCGCCAGCAGGCCGCGCAGACCAGGGGCGTAAGGGCTCGGCTCGGTCCGGACGTCAGGCCAGCCCTTTTCCGAGGGCCGATCGCGAACGATCAGGTAGACCAGCCCGGCCATGACAAAGGTCACGCCGCCCACCGCCGCCAGGGACCCGTCCCAGCCGATCAGCTCACTGAGGTAGGCCAGGGGGGCGCTGGCCCCCAGGACGCCGACGCCGCCCACGGCCATGAACACGCCGCCGACCACGACCATCTGGCGGGCGGGGAACCACTCGGTCAGCAGTTTGAAGTTGCACACAAAAATGGGCGCCACCCCCAGCCCGACCAGAACCCGGCCGACGATGGCCCAGGAGAGCTGGCTAGTCAGGCCCATGATCATTGACCCGGCCGCGGCCACGGCCAACAAGACGGCCACCGTGCGCCGGGGGCCCCAGGAGTCGGCCAGCAAGCCCACGGGAAGCTGCATCAGGGCGTAGGGATAAAAATAGGCCGAACCCAACACCCCCAGCAGGGCGCCGCCGACCCCAAAGGCGTTTTGCATGTCCAGGGCGATGACCGAGGGGCAGACGCGGTGGAAGTAGACCAGCAAGTAGCTCAAAAAGATGACGAGGCAAATCAAGTAGCTGTATCGCCTGGCCTCGTCTCTTTCGTCTGCCGCCAGCCCAGGGGAGGGCTCTTGATTGTCCATCAGACCTTCACTCTCGGGCCCTGGAATCACTTCAGACCAGGCTCAGCGCCTCGAAGGCCGGCGCCACTGGCCCTCACGGCCAGCTTCAGCTTGCCAGGGGCCGGCCGCCGAACTGTGTTATTGTCACACCAGGGGGAAGTGTGTCAAACTGAGATTGTTGAAAAAGGCCATCCGGGCCTTTTTCAACCACGCCTTTAAAAAAAGCGCGGCTTTTTTAAAGGCCCTCAAATCGCTCGGGTTGTTTAAACCTCGCGATTTGGCGGGCCGTCCCTGGCCCGCTTTTGAGAGTGTTTTTAAACACTCTCAAACTCAAACCCAGCCGGCAAAGGTGGTCTGATGTACGAACTGGACTTGGCCCGCACGGCTCACACCATCGTCAAAGAGGTCATCAAGGTCCAGACGGGCCATCAGGCCCTGGTCGTGACCGACGCCGCCCGCGTAAGCGTGGGCAAGGCTCTGGCCGCGGCCTGCAGCGCCGTGGGCGCCGAAACGGTCCTGGCTCTTAAGCCCCTCGCCGGCCAGCACGGCCAGGAGCCGCCGGCCACCGTGGCCGCGGCCCTGCTGGCCGCGGGCGTGGGGTTGACCCCCCCGCCCAACGCCCAGGCCCCCCCCCCGGGCCGCCTGGGCGCCGCGCGGGGCGGG
>CAYXRH010000031.1:0-19573 GCA_964466355.1 uncultured Thermodesulfobacteriota bacterium | reverse complement strand
GTGTGGTTCTGGTCGTATTCGAGATGGATTATGTATCTTTGGCAGACCCGCATCATCTCGCTGAGAGCGGATTTGATCTTCTGAGGATGGATGTTCATGAAGACACCCAGGGAAAAGCCGACGTCAAAGGCGTTGTTTTGAAGCGGCAGGCGGCAGGCGTCGCCGTTCATGATCGAGATGGCCTGACCATTGAGATAACGCCTCGAATTTTTCAACTGGCTGAGACTGAAATCAACGCCCCCCACTCTGGCCGAGGGGAACTCCTCCTTGACCCGTCTGATGTTCCAGCCAAAACCGCAGCCAGCCTCAAAGAAGCTGGCGAATTCCAGCCCCCGCAGCTCATGGATCAGCATGTCTTGAAAAAAAACCTCGCGGTCCAGATAGCCGGATCCCAGAATCTCGTCCATGTACACCTGGCCGCGGCGGGACCAATAATCTCGCTGGTCCCGGAGCTTGGGCAGCTTCAGGCCAAAAAGCCTGTAAAGCAGGTACTTGGCGTAATATTCGACCTTGAAGAGCTCAACCCCGGCCACTGACTTCCAGTACGGGTTACAGGCCGGCATGCCTCTCCTCCCCCTGGTTTTGGCCCTGCCGGTTCAAGCCACAGCCAGCAAAGTCCTTTTTGTAATCGTAGTTGAAATCATCCCTGACCTGGCCCTCGATGTTGACCTGGACCTTTTTCTTCTTGGCGCCGTGGTGGCATTTGTTGCAGACCACGCTCTCCTTCTTGCGGCCGTTGAGATGCTGTCGGCGCTGGGCCCCTTGAAGAATGTCCCAGGCCTCCTTGACGCTGTACTCCCGGACCGTGCCCAGAATCTCCTCCATCTGAAAGTCGGACGGGCACTTGAGATAGTTGCCCCGGCTGGTGATGCAGATGCGCTGCCACAGGCGGGGGCAGACGAACTCGTCGTCAGGGACCAGGATGACGTCCTTGAAATTCATGTCCGGGTTGTAGGCCACGCGGTCCACGATGCCCTTCATCAGCTCGACGTAACCCTCTGGATCATCCTTGATGGCTGACCAGATGGTCTGGACGTTGAGCAGGGTCTTGGCCTTGAACTCATCCCTCACCCGCCTTAAAGTTTTGAGTTTGGCCAGCGTTTCCTCATACTTGAGAGGCTTGCGGATCGACTCGTACATCTCGCCCAGGCCGTCAAAGGACACGGTGATCCAATCCACCCCGGCCCTGATCAACCCCTGGGCCAGCTTCTCGTTCAGGGGGCCGCCGTTGGTGTTGATCCAGACCTCTCTGACGCCGCTCTTCTTGGCCAAGGCGACCATGTCCACGATGTCGGGATGGAGCAGCGGTTCGCCGCGCATGCTGAACTTGAGAGTGAACAGGTTGTATCGGCCGCACTCGCGGACGATCTTTTGGTACATCTCCAGGGGCATAAAGTCGTTCTCGCCGATGTCCATGTATTGTCTGAAGCAGTGATCGCACTTGATCTGGCATTTGCTGCTGACTTCGATGTCCACGTTCAGCGGGAAGCGAGGGGTGATCCGCTTGGGAAAGTACTTCCACTGGGCCCGGTTCCAGACGTAGGGCAGGACCTTGCCCCGGCTCCGCCGGAACTCGTTTTGCCAGTACTCCCGGCTGGTCTCACAGCTAAACTGGGTTAAAGTCTCAGATTTTCGCACGGTCATGCTCCTTCAGGCTTCGGGTCTGGGGGCGTTGCTGGCTTGCTGATCATCCTGGGGCAAAGGCGCGAACCAAGGATCCACCACCCGGCTCAGGGCCTGGGGCAGAACCCTCCACAGGGCCTGCTTCTGCTTCTCGATTATCGAACTCAGCGTGTCGGTGGGGTCGAGGGCAATTCTGACCTGAGAGATGATCTCGCCAGTGTCAAAACCCTGGTCCACGTAGTGGCAGGTCAAGCCCGTCTCGGCTTCTTTGTTTTTGAGGATCCAGTAGGTCGGCGACGGCCCCCGGTATCGGGGCAGCAGAGAGGGGTGGATGTTGATGGCCCCGTACGTCGGAGCCGTGAAAATCAACCGGGGCAGCAGCTTCATGAAGGCGTGGCAGACCAAAAGATCGGTCTGGGCCGGGGTGACCATTTCGCTCAATTGATCAAATGACAGGCCCACCTCGTTCAAGACAGGGTAGCCGTGCCTTGAAGCGAAATCGTGCACGCAGTGGCGCCAGGGATCCTGGCTTTTGAGGTCATGGCTGGTCACCACCGCCGTGACCTCGACCTCTGCCAAGGAATGGAGAATCTTCAAGGCCTCGAGGCCCAGGCCCCAGTTGGCCAGCAAGACTATGCGCAAAGGCCACAAATCAGTGCCTCCTTTTAACGATGTCCTTGACTTCGGCCTCAGGATCGCCCTCGCCGCCGTGGCGGCACTCGGCGCAGGAGCGCAGCTCCATGCGCCGACCCTGGGCGTGAATCCGCCGGATTTGGTTCATCTGATCGCTGTGCCACATTTCACGGATGGTCTTGTCCTGGATGTTGCCCAGAATGATGTCGTCGGCGTTCCAGCCCGTGCAGCACTGGGCCTGTCCGTCCCAGCCGACGACGATCCTCTCCCAGGGATACTGGCAGATAAAGCCCGGTTTTATCTTGAGGCGGCCCTTGAAGTTGATGTAGGGGTTGCAGACCATGTAGTCCGAGACTCGGGCCATGGTCGACTGATAAGCCTGGGGGTCGTCCTTGACCGCTGGCCAGATGGTGCACAGCCTGATCTGGGGCCGTTGTCCGCCATTTTGCCGCCTCTTGTCCTGGAGGGTGATCAGCCGCTGATAGCTGTCGTTAAACTTGGCCGGATGGCGGATGGTCTCGTAGATCTCCTTGATGCCGTCAAAGGACACGGCCACGTAGCTCAAGCCGGCCTCGACAAAGCATTCGGCCATGTCCTCGTCGATGTAAAAGGCGTTGGTTAAAAAGGAGACGTTCTTGACCCGTGGGGTGGCGTAGCGGATCATCTCCTTGATGCGGGGATGGGTCAGGGTCTCGCCGCGCCAGGAGAGGCGGACCGAAAAGACCCCTTCCGTGGCGCACTCGTCGATCGCTTTTTTAAACAGGTCAAAGTCCATCTGTCCGGTGTTTTTCAGCTGATCCCGGTAGCACATGGGGCAGTTCATGTTGCAGGTGCTGGCTGATTCCAGGTCAACGTGGAGCGGAAAAGGAGTCACGATCCGGTTCTTGGGGGCCAGGTACCAATCCAGGCGGTTGAAGAAGTAGTCAATGAAGTGCCCCTGGCCGAGGACAAAGGCCCAGTAGCGCTCGGCCGTGTCAAAGGGGTTTTGATGGAAATTGATCTTGAGCCCCTCGGCTTGCTCCGGGGAGCCGGTTTGGACGAGATGATTAATGATCTCTGTCTGAAAGACGGCCTCTTTGGGGGGCAGGGCCGTGTTGATCAACCTCAGCCAGGCCTTCAGCGGTCCGGACAGGCCCAGCAGTTCTGCGTGGCCGTTCTGCCGCCATCTTAAATCGCCCACGGCCTCGACGGCCTTTTTAAGTTTAGCGAATTCAGGGTCGTCGGCCGTGCCGTTCGGCACCGGCACCTCAAAAGTTAGTGACAGAATCTGGTTTTCTTTGTCAAAACTCAACTCGACCATGCCTTTGACCTCATTGCCGTGGCTGATGCCACAGGTGCAGGACGTGTCGTCGGGAATCGACCTCAAACCCGGCCTTTTGATACAGCCGCTGGGCCGGAGTGTTCATGCTCAGGGTCTCCACGGCGATGTCGTAGTCTTGTCCGTATCTCGAGGTCACGGCTGAGAGCAGCTCTGAGCCGACCCCTTGGCCCTGGAACTCTCTGAGAACGCCGACGATGTGAAGCTTGATGGCCATGCCCGGGCAGAGGTTGAGCGTGGCCAGGCCCACCGGTTGGCCGCGCCGAAAGGCCAGGGCCAGCTCATTGGCCCGGCCCTGACAGTAATTCCTGATGGATTCGGTCCACAGGTTCAAAGCCTTGCTAAACGGGATGCCAGGGTCCAGGAAGAAGCGGCTGAACTTCATCTCCTGAGCCAAGGGCGCAAAGGCCTCAAACTCGGCGCTGCTCGAGAAGACCACGCTCCTGGAAGCGGCGGCGCTCGGGCGAGGCTGATACTTGAAGGTCAGCTCCGTGTCGATGAAACGGGCGCCGTTTCCGATGAGGCGATCGGTCGCCTCCTTGAAGCGCGTCGGCAGCTTGATGGTCAAAAACTCGACTTCTTCGTGCTCCAGGATCAAGCCCTCGATTTGCTGCCGGAGTGAGTCATCGTCCATCTCCGCCATAGGATCGCCGCAGTCGATGAGCCCGCAGGAGAGGCCGAGCATTTCGCTGTCCCAGGTCAACCTTTGCCAAGACAGGTCCAGGGAAGGTCTCTCGCGCTCTCTGGGGAAAAGGTTCATCAGCCCCACCGCTGCCTTGGCGTTGATAATCGCTTCATTATTTTGCAAATAATGCGCCATGATCCCGCTGCGGCCGCGGCTGGGCTCAATTTTGAGGTTGGCCGGCCATCATCAGGTAATCGACCACCGAGAGCCCTGGTTCGAACGCCCCGTGGAGCTGCGCATAAATTGGATGCTCAAAAGCCTGCCACCTGAGCTCAACCCCGGCCCGCCTGAACATCTCCTCGTCGAGGTAGTCTTTGGAGCCAGTGCCGGTGAGGTAAACCTCCCCGCCGGCGGCCGTCACCAGGTCGAGAATCCGCTGGGCGCCCGTGGTCTTCACCCCAAAGCTGGAGGCCAAGGCCACTGGCGTGGCCAGGCTGAGCAAGCTGGCGCAATAGTTCAGAAGATCAATGTTCAGCTCCATCAACAGTTCTTTTTTTAGTTTGTAAATCGCCTCCAACCCCTCGAGGATGGCTTCCTGGTTCGGCGCTCTGGCGTAGGCGGCCTTGAGAGTGCCCAGGTGCCGGCGCGACCAGTCCTGGGTCCAGTCGATCTCGACCTCGCGGATCTCCTGTGAGTACCGGCCCTTCTTGATCACCGGAACCGTCATCCATTTGACGCCTTCAGAGGTCTTGATCTTGTCCCGGTGGTGCCAGCCGCGTCTCAAAAACTGCACGTCGTCCAGGATGACGTAGAGGTCGCTTCGTCGCCAGCGATCGAAGAACCCTAACCAGGGCAAAAAGTCTGGCTGGTGGATGGTGACGATCATCTTCCCGCCTCCTCCTTTCAGATGAGGTACCTGACCACCTCAAAGCATTCGGCGTATTCGACGCCGATCTTTTGGCCGTCATTCTGGTTTTGATGGGTGAAGAAAGTCAGCCATTTCCGCCTGACGCGCTCCAGCTCTGATTCGTGGGCCTTGATGACCTCGATCTTTTTGTCCATGACCGCCGAGATGTCTGAGTAAAAGTTGCTCCTGAACTGCTGGTCGGTGTCGTAATAATTGGAGCGGTACATCAAAAAGCGGGGCACGTGCCGGCCGGCCATGAGCGTGCTCCGGGCGGCGTATTGATGGTCGCGGTGAAGGTCGTAGAGCCAGTGGCTGTAGATGGTGTCGATGTTTCTCTCTTCGATGACCCGCAGAATCTTGACCGTCAGCTCTTCGTCAAAAGGGACCAAGAGGGTCGGGTAATCGAGCCTGGTCAGCTCGGCGCCGATTATCCTGGCCGCGGCCAAGCCTTCATGGTGGGCCTCCTCGGGCCGCCTGACCCATTTGCCGTGGGGGTTTTTGTAGGCTGAGTCAGTGATGACCAGCATGGTCACGGGATCGCCGCGCTGGACGTGGTTGATCAGGGTCCCGCTGCAGCCGAGCTCCAGGTCGTCGTAGTGGGCGCCGACGCCGAGGACGTTCACGCCCGGCTCCTCGCTTGGTACATAAATTCCTCGATGGCCTGGCAGACAAACTCCACGTCGCCCTCGTCCATGCTCGGGTAAAGCGGCAAGGTCACCTCTCGGCGGCCCGCCGCCTCGGTCAGGGGCAGAAAAGGCCGCTGGCCGTTGAGCCGGCGCTTGTAAAACTCGAAGAGGTGAATCGGTGGATAGTGGATGCTCGTCTGGACGCCCTTTTGCTTCATGAAGCGCATGAAGGCGGCCCTGTCCAGGTCTTGATCCAAGATGACGGGCATGATGTGATTAATGGAAAGCCCCCGCCCAAAGCCAAAGGGTGCGGCCAGCCCGTCTATTTCTGAGAGGCGCTGGCAATAATGCTCCGCCAGCAGGCTCCGTCTGGCGTTGAACAAGGCGAGCTTGTCCAACTGGGCCAGGCCGATGGCGGCCCTGATCTCGTCCAGCCTGAAGTTGTATCCCAGGGCGACGACGTCGTAGCTGAAAGCGTGGCCTCGGTGCCTCTCAAGGGTGAGGGTCGTCATGCCGTGGGAGCGCATCAGGCGGATTTTGGCGGCCAGTTGGTCGTCGTCGGTGGTGACCATGCCCCCTTCGCCGGTGGTCATGTTCTTGTTGGAGAAAAAGCTGAAGCAGCCGATTTGACCCAAGGCGCCGCAGTGGCGGCCATTCAAGGCCGCTCCAGGGGCGTGGGCGCAATCCTCGATCACGGCCAGGTGGTGGGCCCGGGCCAGGTCCATTATGGGCTCCATGTCGCAGGGCTGGCCAGCGTAGTGCATGACTTGGACGGCCTTGGTTCTGGGGGTGATCTTGGCCGCGATGTCGGCCGGGGAGATGGTCAAGTCATTTAGACTGGTCACGTCGGCGAAGACCGGCTCGGCCCCGGTGTAAAGGATGGAGTTGGCCCCGGCCACAAAGCTCAAGGACGGGCAGATCACCTCCTCCCCTGGCCCCAGCCCCACAGCCAGGCCGGCCAGATGAAGGGCCGCGGTGCCGTTGGTCACGGCCAGGGCGTGTCTGACTCCGACGGCCTCGGCGAAGCGGCGTTCGAACTCCTCGGTGGTCTGGCCCATGGTCAGCCAGCCCGAGCGAATGACCTCCACGGCCGCTCGGATTTCGTCGTCGTTTAGGCTGACGTCAAAGAGAGGAACCTTCCACGGGGCAGGCCGCGGCTTGAGTTTAAGTTCCGGGCAGAAACTGACGTTCGAGCCTCTGGAATTCCTCTTGAGCCTTGGCGTAATCATCGTGACGTCCTATATCCAACCAGTAGGCGTTGACCGGACAGCCGACCACCAACTCCCCGCTGGCCAAAAGACGGTGGACCAGATCAGGAAAGTCGAGGTAGGTGTTCGGCTCGATGTAATGCAGCACTTCGGGTTCGTAGACGTAAATGCCCATGCTGACTTGATGGATCGTCTCCGGTTTTTCGAGGTAATCGGTGACGATGTTGCCCGGCCCGATTTCGATGACCCCGAGATCGATCTGCACCCGGCGCTCATAGACGGCGATGGTCAGCATGGCCCCGTGGTCGCGGTGGCAGGTGATCAGCTCGGAGTAGTCGAGGGTGGTCAGAACATCGCCGTTCATCACCAAAAAAGTCTCGTCCAGGCCCGGGATCGCGCCCAAGGGTCCGGCCGTGCCGAGCGGTTTCAGCTCCTTGACGTAGGTGATGATTTGACCGGACGGGCAGGTGCCGTTTTGAAAGTAAGCCTGAATCAACTCGGCCAGATAACCCACGGACAGGATGACCTCTTTGAAGCCGTAGTGGGCCAGCTGCCGGAGGATGATCTCCAGGATGGGGCGATGTCCCAACGGCACCAGGGGCTTGGGGAAGATTGTGGTGTACGGCGCCAGCCTCGTGCCCTTTCCACCGGCCAGAATGACTGCTTTCAAATCGCGTAATCTCCGACTGAGTATTGGTCCATGTTGTCGGCGATCCAATCAATGGTTCGCTTCAATCCCTGCTCAAAGGTCAGTTGAGGCCGCCAGCCGAAAATCTTTTTGGCCTTGCCGCTGTCGGCCCAGAGGCGCTGGACCTCGCTCCCGGACGGCCGCATCCGCCTCTCCTCCTGGTTGACCTGGATGTCCTGACCGATGATCTGAGCCACCTTTTGGACCGTCTGGGCGATGGAGACCTCGAACCCGGAGCCGACGTTGAAGACCTCGCCCACGGCTTGGTCACAGGCGGCGATCTTCAGGTAGGCCTCGATTGTGTCGCTGACAAAGGTGAAGTCCCGGGTGGTCTCCAGGGCCCCGAGAAAGACCCGCCCACACTTCAAGGCCTGGGTGATGATGGTCGGGATAACCGCCCGGGCCGACTGCCGGGGGCCAAAGATGTTGAACGGTCGAATGGTCGCCACGGGCAGGCCGTAAGAGGCGTGGAAGCTCTCCACGATTTTGTCGGCGCCGATCTTGGAGGCTGAGTAAGGCGACTGACCCTGGAGCGGATGCTCTTCATTGATGGGCACGTAGCGGGCCGAGCCGTAGACCTCGCTGCTGGAGGTGTGAATCACCCGGGCCACGCCGTGGTCCAGGGCGGCCTGGAGAACGCTGAGGGTGCCCATGATGTTGGTCTCAGCCACGTCTCGAGGGTGGAGGTAGGAGTAAGGGATGGCGATCAAGGCGGCCAGATGGAAGATGACGTCCGCACCCTTGATGGCCCGGCTCACGGCAAAGGGGTCTTTCAGGTCGCCGGCCACAACCTCCACCGCGGCCCTCTTGTCCGCGGGCAGTTGGCTCAGCAAGCCGTCGTCGTTGCGGGAGTTGTAGTGCACAAAGCAGCGAACCCGGGCCCCGCCCTCCAAAAGCCGCTCCACCAGGTGGCTGCCGACAAAGCCGCCAGCGCCGGTGATCACCGTCAGTTTACCCTTCAAATCCATGTCGCTAGATCCTCTCGCACAGGCCGTGCCAATAGATAAACAGCTAATTATACAAAGATTATTTGATGTGTTTTCAGATTGATTGAGCGGAGACTACTGCCTAGCCCGGCAAATTACGCCGTCTCACGGCCCTCACCCGCGGCCCAACCTCTGGGTGGCCAGATTTAAAAACCTCTTCTGGTTTTCCAAATCGACCAGCCATTCTTCGCGCCCGGCCGCGGCCTCGATGAGGATGAAGAGCAGGCGCTGGAGAACCTGATAAACCACCAAAGAGGCCAGGCCTCGAGGCGACATGGGCTGGGGCGGACCAGCGCGGTTGTAACCCCGCACAAACTCCTCAAAGCCGTCCAGACCGCCGAACCTGAAAGCGGCAAAGGCCACGTCCGAGGCAGCGGCCAGGGTGGCGGCTGAATCAAGATCAATGAACCAGACCTCCCTCTGGTCAAAGATGACGTTGCCAGGATGCAGGTCGCCGTGGACTACCTGGGGCCGCTCCTGGGTCAGGATCTCCTGGGCCTGGTTTATGAATGGGACCAAGCGTCCGTAACCCCACGCCTTGGCCGCGGCCGCCACGTCAGGAACGACGCGCTGGAGATGATTGCAAAACGGCTCTGTCTCCAGGTCAGCCAAAACGGCGTGGAGACGAGCCAGACGCGCCGAGACGAGCCCAAGCTCTGGGGGCCTCTTGGAGGCGTTCTTCTTGTGCTCCTGGACCGAGAAGATCAACCCCTCGTCCTGAGCGAGGAGGCGGCCCTGGCGGGTGGGCCGCACGGTCGGGATGAGCCCCTTGTTCGAGGCCAGGGCGTAGATTTTTAAAAGAGGGCCGAGGTTCGCCCGGGTCAGGGGGTTGTGGCGCTTGAGGATCAGCCCCTGCCCCTTGGCCTCAAAAAAGAATAGGCCGTCCCTGGCCAAAGGGGTCAGCTCGCCCTCTGGCTCCAGGCCGTAATGCTCAAAAAGCAGCTCCCTGGCCGCGCGGTCCTGAAAGGCCTTTGAAGGGGCTGGATTCAGGGTGGGAGACATTTTTCAGACCTTGAAGCCCGAGCGGCCCGGCCACATCACCGGCGCCAGCTTTATGGCCAGAGCCAGATCCTTGGGTTCGTCAATGTCCAGACAATCAGGCCAGTCCATCTCAAAACCCACGGTGGCGTCTGAATAGGGCGTCTGGCAGGCTTCAAAATAGGCCCGGTCGATTATGGTTATAGCGCCGTTGGGATAGTATTTTTTGTGGTGTTCCGCCTGGCGCACCAGACCGCTCCAGTCTCGACGCAGGCGGCCATTTGTCAGGTCCAGGGCCAGGGCCGGGGGGCTGGGAAACTCGGTCACGCTGAGCAGAGCCTGGGCCTTAGAGGTCTGGTAGCGTTGATGGGCCTGGCGCAAGTGATCTTTGTTTCTGAAAGGATGACAGGGAGTCAGAAAGCAAACCGCCTCAGCCTCCTGGAGAACGGCGGCGTGCTTTTTGATGACGTAGGCCCCCACGTCCCACATGGACGCTCGGGCGTCGGCCAGGTCTTTTGGTCTCGGATCAGCCAGAACTTCAGGGTGATCGTGGAGTGATTCCAGAATCTCCTCGTCGTCGGTCGAGAAGATGATGACCCCAAAGAGGCCCGAGTCCACGGCCGCCTCGACGGTCCAGACAAAGAGCGGCTGGTTAGCCAGAAGGGCCTTGTTTTTGCCCGGCAGCCGCTGGGAATCCTGGCGGGCGCCGATGATGCAAACAGCCTTTTGGTCAAGCGCAGTCACCATTAATCCAAATCCGCCCACTGGATGAACTCGAGCCTCTTCTTGGCCCGCCGCAGCCTCCGGCCGGCCACGACATCCCAGTGCTCCGCGCCGACGCCCAGCCGGGGTCGGCCAAAGGTGATGTTATTCAGGTTGATCTCCGCGCCCGAGGCGAGGTCGTCGGCCGCGGCGAGAGCCATCCGGTTCTGGTTCCGATACGCCTCCGCCTCCTTGGTCATGACCCGCTCCGAGCGGCCCAAGGCGGCGTGGACGGCCATGGTCGTTTGGATGACCTCGGGCAGATCATCCACACTGACCGACCAGTTTCGCTCCGGCTCGGGCACGCGCCGGTCCATGGAGATGGGCTTTTCCACGGTGTGGGCCCCCAAGGCCACGGCGGCCCAGAGCATCTCGTAGCCTTCATAATGGTCGGCCAGACCGACGGGCGTCTCAAAGATCTGCCGCAGCCTGGGGATGATTCTGAGGTCGTGCCTTTCGGCCGGGGCGGGATGTCCGGCCGGGTTGTGGTTGATGACCAGATCCTCGAGGCCGTGATCGCGCAGAATCTTGACCGCGATCTCCACCTCGTGCTGATAAGCCCCGCCCGTGTCCAGAAAAACCGGCAGTCCCTGGCCGGCGGCGTACTGGAGCAAGGGGTGATGGATGATGTCTGGCGAAGATATCTTGACCGCCGCGGCGCCGATGTCCTTTAAAAAATCGATGGCCTTGAAGTCGTGGGCCGTGGACATGAAGGGCACCCCCAGGCGGTCGCACAGTTTTTTTATGTGGTGATGCTCGGTCAGGGTGAGCTGATAGCGCTCCATGTGCTCGGCCAGGGGGACGACGTGCTTGACGCCGTTTATGAAAAAAGAAGTCTGGGCCGAAGGGTCGAAGACCATGTTCTGACGGTTGAAGGTCTCGGTCTTGACGCAGTGGGCCCCGGCGGCTACGGCCGCCTCGGCCAGCTCCAGGGCCAGATCCACGCTCCCGCCGTGACAAATGCCCAATTCGGCCACGAAAAAAGGCGGGTGTTCGTCGTCCAGAATGAAGTCTCCCACTTTCACCGGGTGCATGCTCTTCTTCCTTTCAAACAGGGCCCCGGGCCTCGCGGCCGGTGCCTGTGATTAATTTGTTGAGTTCTTTTATAAAAGCATCCCGGCGCCACTCAACCAGGTCGCTTCCCGTCAACCCGGCCTGGACAAAGGCTCGGACGGCCTCTTTTTCGTGGGCCGCGGTGGCGAGGGGCAGGAAGTTTTTTTTCAAGTAGACCAGCTCGTACATGGTCCGTCCGCCCGCGCAAACCGCCAGGTCGCAGCCCCTTAGATAAGGCATCAGGTTGTCCGGGCAGTTGACCAGCTCGAACTCCCTGGCCCGGCCTCGGATCAGGTTCGCTGCCTCCTCAGTCTCCGTAAAACCAGGCCCCAGAATGATCCGGAACAACACCCCGGGCCATCTTTGGGCCCTGAGGGCCTCTAGCACCTTCAGCGTCAGGCCGGTGGGGTCTGATCCGCCGGCGGTGACGAGCACGTTCATCAAGCCGTCGCTTCTGAGAGGCGGATCAGACAACAAGGCCTCGTCAAAGATGAAGTGATCCGGCCCCAAAAGGCAGCGCACCCGGGGGTCTAGGACGGCTTTGAGCCGCTGGGGGGCCAAGAGGGAGCTGTTCAAGTAGACGTCCACGCCTTTGGGACAGGCGAACCTGGCGTCGTCGATGAAAAGAACCCACGTCTTCGGCCGCCTGGGCAGAGGAGGAAGGCAATCTGGATAAGGCAGGTCAATGACGAGCCAGTCTGGCTTAATCCTCTCCAGGGCCAAGCGGGTCGCTTTTGCCTCGCCGGCAGCCCCTGAATCAACCGGCAAGGGCCAGACCTCCCAGCCGAACTGGGAGACAAAGGCCTGGCCCTCGGCGTGAGGCCTCATCAAAAAGAGGCACTCAGCCCCAAAGGCGGCCCGGGAGGCCCTGGCCAAGGCCAGGCACCTGGCCGCGTGGCCAAACGACAGGCCGCGAATGCGGCCGGCGTCGGTCCGAAAAAGAATCTTTTTCGGAACCGACCCCTCAGCAAAGAGCGAGCCGATCCAGTCGCTCAATGGCCTCACCGAGGTCCATCCTCCACGGCTCCTGGTCCTCGAGGCTCAAGATGGCCTCGATCCGCCGCCAATCGGCCAGCGTGTCCACGCTGACCCGCAGCTCGGGCCGGGCCAAGCCGCCGTTGACCTTTGGTTTCAGAATGAGGAACTGATCCGGGTTCTTTAAGATGAAGGCGTTGATGTGCTCCCGCTCCTCTGCCTCCACGGCCTCGCGGCTCAGGCGCCTAATGACCCCAGCGGCAAAGACGTCCACCGCCGCGCCGCAGGGCAGGTTCTGGGGCCAGACGTAGTCCGCGCTCCGTTCAATCAGGAGGTCCGCGGCCTGGATCAACATCTTGGGGCAGGTCAGGGGATTGTCCGCCGTGACCCGGACCACCGTTGCGGCCGGAAACCTCTCCAGGCAGCGAAGATAGCGGGCCAGGACGTCCTCCCCTTCCCCGCGGACGACGTTTACGCCTTCCTCCCGCCCCCACTGCGCGATCACGTCGTCCTCGCGCTTCCGGGTGGTGGCCAGGACCAGAGCGTAGTCTTTCTGAGGCAGGCCAGACTTGAGACGACGCAGCAAAAAGCTGAGCATGGGCCTCCCGGCCAGGGGGTACAACGCCTTGCCCGGCAGACGGCGGGAGCCGAGGCGGCATTGAATGACGACCAGGCGCTCTTTTAAATGGGCATCGCCAGGCTGAAACAACCCTGTCCTGTCCTCTCCTCATCTCCCGCCCCTCTCGGCGCGGGAGGTCTGCTCAATGTTCGCCCTTCAGGTCTGCAATACAAGTGCCAGCCCGCCGCAATGGACCAAAGACGCCGGATGACCACCCCAGTCCACTTAAAGGGGCTCGCTTGTTGGACCACGGCCCTTCCTGACCTGACGAAAGCGTGGCGCTATTGGCCCGGTTTGGCGTCATAAGCTTGACGTATAATCTCATAACACGCTGAATATATTAGAGTAGCATGCTGTTTGCAGGGTGAATCGAGAAGCACAAGGGGGTCAAGCCATGAACAAGCTTCGCCGACTCAAGCCCATTGACTGGTCAGAGACGACCGTGCTGATCACCGGCGGCACCGGCTCATTGGGCCGGAGCTTGAGCCGGCTGCTGCTGCGCGAATACAAGCCCAAGGGGCTTCGGGTCTTTTCCCGGGACGACTGGAAGCAGTGGGAGATGCGCCAGGAGCTGGAGCGCCTGGGCGGCAACGTCTCCTATCTCATCGGCGACGTGCGCGACGCCGTGAGGCTCAGGCGGGCCATGGAAGGGGTGGACCTGGTCTTCCACGCCGCGGCCTTGAAGCAGGTTCCGGCCTGCGAGTACAACCCCCTGGAAGCGGTCAAGACCAATGTCTTGGGGGCTGAAAACGTGCTCAACGGGGCCCTGGACACCGGCGTCAGCCGGGTGCTCAACGTCACCACCGACAAAGCGGTCAACCCGGTGAACCTTTACGGCGCGACCAAGCTTTGCGCTGAAAAGATATTCATTCACGGGAATTACTACTCCGGGCCCCGGCCGACCATCTTCTCCAGCTGCCGCTACGGCAACGTGATCGGCTCCCGGGGCTCGGTGGTGCCGCTTTTCAAGAAGCAGCGCCTCAGCGGCCGCTTGACCGTGACCGACGTGCGCATGACCCGTTTCTGGATCACCCTGGAGAAGGTGAGCCGGTTTCTGATCCGCTGCACCAGGATCATGCGCGGTGGCGAGATATTTGTGCCCAAGATGCCGTCCATGTCCATCGTCGAGCTGGCCAAGGCCATGGCCCCGGAGTGCTCCCTGGACGTGGTCGGCATCCGGCCCGGCGAAAAGCTTCACGAGTGCCTCGTCACCGTTGAGGAGAGCCGGCACCTCATCGAAGGCGAGGACATGTTCATCGTCCTGCCCAACCTCAACCGGACCGATCCGTCGCGCTACCCCGAGCTTGACTGCCGCCTGGCCTCGATCAAAAGAAATGAGTTCGCCTACACCAGCGACGCCAATGAAGAGTGGCTGAGCATCAAAGATCTCAAAAAAATGCTGGCTGAACTGGAAGCACCGGACAAGGTCCAGTACCTGCGCCCAGCGGCCCAGCGTTAAAGGTATTATCTGATGACCTCATCTGGAGATTAATAAATGGATTATTTTGAAAAAAATCTCGCCGCCCTGCGCCAGGTCGATTCCAAGCTGGCCCAGTGGATCGAGGGCCAGAAAGAGCGGAGCAAAGCTGAACTCATCCGCTGCCGGGACGATACGCCCAACCTGATGCTCAAAAGCGGCCCCCGCCAGGTGGTGGCCTATGACATGGACGACCCCTGGGGCCTGCCTTGCCGCAAGGCCGAGGAGATCGAGCGCTTCAAAGAGGACATCAGCGTTGTTTTGGGCTTTGGCCTCGGTTACCTGGTTCAGGCCATCATGGCCATCATGGAGAAAGGCCACCACGTCATCGTCATCGAGCCCAAGGTCCACGTCGTGCGTCTGGCCTTGAGCCTTTTTGACTACTCCGCGACCATCGCCTCCCGGAACCTCATCCTGGCCGGTCCTGGACCGGGGGCGATCACCAGGGCCGTGCAAACCCTGGAGCCGGTGATCATGGCCGGCGAGGTGAAGCTGACCATGGAGGAGTACATCCACAGCTTCGCCTCTGATTACAAACCCTTGGCCGAGCATCTCATGCGCGTGATCAATCAGTCCCACTCCAACACCGGCACCGTCTCGGCCAGGGGGGCGGAGATCGTGGCCAACGAGATCGAATCGCTGCCCTATGTCATCCGCGCCCGGGGCGTCGGCGAGCTGGCCGGCGCCTTCAAGGGCCGTCCGGCCATCCTGGTCAGCACCGGGCCTTCCTTGGGCCGGAACATCCACCTTCTCAAGAAGGCCCAGGGAAGAGCGCTCATCATCGCCGCCGGCCAGGCCCTGAGGCCCTTGCTGGCTTACGGCGTCAAGCCGGATTTGATCTGCACCATCGACTTCGGCCCAGGAAACATGCCCCATTACGAGGGGTTGCTGGCTGTTGACGACGTGCCTCTGGTGGCCCTGTGCCGGACCTACGCCCCCCTGGTGCGCGACTATCAGGGGCCTGTCTTTGTCGTCGGCTCGGCCTACCCCAACCCAGACTACTATCTCTCCCGGCTGTGGCTGATCAAGGGCGTGGTCAACCCCGGCAACTCCGTGGCCCATCTCGCCTTCAACGTGGCCCGGCTGCTGGGCGCCGAGCCGATCATCTTTGTCGGTCAAGATCTGGCTTTGGGCCAGACGACCCACTTTGATCAGGCCGACGCGGGCATGAGGGTCGAGATAAACGAGCAGGGCCGGGTGATGACCAAGCTGACGGATCCCCGGCGAGCAAAGTGCGGATCACAAAAAGACAAAGGCCGACATCATCTCGTGCCCGGCTACTACGGCGGCCAGGTCCCGACTCTGGAGTCCCTGCTCTCCTTCCTCACCTTGTTCGAAACCCTCTTGGGGCAGGTCAAGGGCCGTTTCATCAACGCCACCGAAGGCGGCGCTCGCATCAAGGGCGCTGAGCAGATGAGCCTCAAGGAGGCCATCGAAAGATTCTGCGCCGCGCCGATGAGCAAAGCCTGGCTGAAGAACTTGTCCGGGCCGGCCCCCAACGGAGATGAACTGGTCGATCAGGTTCTGCCCTTTCTCAGAGAGGAGCGGAGCCGACTGAGCGACTTGATTCTGGCCGCTCGCCGCGGTCTGGCGACCAATTCCGGGCTGAGGCGGCTTCTGGAGCGCCCGGGCGTCGAGGCCAGCGACAAGTCTGGCCCTTTTTTTAAGCTTCTGAAGCTAAACAGCCGCTTCTCCATTCAAACCAGAGACATGGCCAACAAGATCCCCGCTCTGGACCTGGCCATTTACGGCGCTCGGGCCAGGATCATGCAGCGAGACCTGAACGTCACCTTTGACGCCCAGGACAAAAAGAGCGTCAAAACCAGGGCCCGCCGCAACCAGACCATCCTCGAGGCCGTGCGACGAGCCGCCTTGAATCTCAAAGGAGTCTACCAAAAGAGCATCGACCTCCTGGAGCAATACGTCGCCCTCCGGGACGCCGCCGCTGACTCGCCCCAGAACCTTTTTTGTTTCGGGGGCGTGCTCGAAGAGATGGGCGACCTCAGCGGCGCGGCCAGGGTTTACGAGCGCCTGCTCAACCTGGCCCCCCAGAAGGCAAAATTCCAGGCAACGGCGGCCAGGCTGGCCTTGGTCCAGGAGCGCTTCGGCGAGTTCGAAGACGCTTTGACTCGATTGGTCAAGCTGCCCCAGGGCCCTGAGATGGCGGCGCGCCTGAAAAAGGAGCGCGATCAGTTTTTAGCCCGTCTCATGGAAAAAAATGAAGATGATTTCAGCGTGGGCAACTTTGCCCGCCCCTTGGTCTACGCCTCAAAATACCTCACCGCCCGGCCGGAGGATCCCGCGGCCCGGGAAATAAAGGCCCGGGCCGAAGCCCTCCAGGCCGCGCGAATCGCTCAGGCCGAGGCTGAAAGGGAAGCCCTCGAAAAACAGCTAACCGGCGAAGCCGGCCGGCTGATCCGCTATCAGGAGCTGATCGCCAAAAGCCGCGACCTGGGCAGTGAACACGAGGATTACGAAGGCGCGCTGGCTTGCCTCAAGGAGGCGGTGGAGCTGCTGCCCCGAAGAGCTGAGGCCAGATGGGGCGTGGCCACGACCCTTTATCGCCTCAACCGCATGCCCGAAGCCTTGGTCGCCTACCGCCAATTGACCTCTTTTTTCCCGGACAACCCCCGCTATCGCTTCGAGACGGGCGTGGCCATGGTCAAGGCGGGCCAGGTTCATCAGGGATTGACCGAGATCAGAGAGGCCATGTCTAAAAGCGAGCAGTTCAACACCTTCCTGCCCAAAATGGGCGATCTCTATCGCTTCCTGAACCAGGACGAGAAGGCCCTCGAGGCTTACGACAAATACTTGGCCCAGTGCGAGGCTGACTACCAGACCTGGGCCCGGCGCGGCGACTGTCTGTTCAAGATGGGCCGCTTCGGCGAAGCGGCCGAATCGTACGCCCAGGCCTTGTCGTTGAAGCCCAACTTTCAGCCGGCCCTGGTCGGCCTGACCAGAACGGGCCGCGGCCCACACGAGCAGGATACTCGCCCCTTAACTCTATGAAGCGGCCCGGGCCAAGATGGTCATGTTCAGACAAAGAGGATCGCTCCGCTTTTTAGATTCAGCCCGGCTCGTCTCGTCCAGCTCTTGTAAGGAGAAGCAAAGACGGCAGAAAAAGCTGTCTTTGACCTGACGAAAGGTCATCAACCCCACCGCGGCCGAGGTGCGCTTGTCCACCTCGAGGCAAAGCCCCTTTTGGCCGTCACCCAGCTTGACCACGCCCTGGGTGACGCCCAGGGCCTGCCGGGCCGAGACCAGAAAAGAGATCGCCTCGCCGTGCTCGACCGTTGTCCCGGCCAAGGGAAAGACCTCCATCTCAAAGCCGCCGTTGTGGGTGGCGTAATAAAGGTCGTCTTTTTTGAAGGCTGACGGGTTCAGCGTCACAAAGCCCAGCCTCAGCGAGCCCAGGGGAATCCGCGGCCATTCGAGGCGATAGCTCAGGTCCACTCTGGGTTGATCAGCATGAATCAAGATCGTCTTGTGGACCGAGCCCAAAGGCGTCGGCACCCTCCCCTTTGCGGCCAGCCCGTGGCCCTGGCCCGCTGCGGAGACGATTTCCGGCGGCGTCGGACTTAAATCAGTCACCTTGGGCCGTCCAGGGGCCTCAAAGATCAGATGGCCGGAGAAGAAATCAGCCCCCAGGGAGATCTCTTCAAAAAAGCCGTGGGGCAAGGTGCCCAGGAGAGGCTCTGGGCTGACGCCCTTGAAACACAGCGACTCAATGGCCATGCCCCGCCAAAGATTGAGGCGCAGCGCCACGGCGTCAGTCTCCAGGCTCAAGAAGCGGCCGTTTTGCTCTGGCCGCATTCCGGCCGGCGCCTCTTTAGCGGCCGCTTTCAGCCCCAGGGCCTCTGGCCCCGAGGGCGAGGCCACACTTATTAGGCCCAGCTTTTTTTGAAACAAGGCCAGCCGCTTTTTGTATTCGCGCCAGCGCTTTTGAGTGATGTGGGTTCGAAAATCGCTGCTCCACAAGTAGCAAAGCTCCCGCCAGGCTCCGTCATCCACGATTCTTTTTTCTTTGAGGGCCTCATAGATCCGCCAGCAGGCGGTGTTGACGCCCAGGTCGTCCCGCCCGGTGACGGCCCAGCGGGTGACGTTGTATTTGCCCTGTTTCTTGACCGCGATGGGCTGGGGGGCTGACTCGAGGCAGAGGCCGTGGCCGGCCTCTTTTTCGGCCATCAGATGGAGCACCTCGCTGGGCCGCACCAGGTCAAAGCGTTCGTCGGCGGCCAGAACCTCAAGGAGCCGCTGAATGCGCCCCCACTCAGACTCATCTTTGATCTGGTTCTCGGTCTCAAAGCGCCCGGGACGATAATCAAAGATCTCGGCGTCGTTGGCGTACAGGGGAAAGGCCCGCGGCTGGGGGGCCCAGTGTTGGCTCAGATAGGCCAGATACTCTGCCGCGTCCATCTCGGCCTGGGCGTAGCGCTGGAATTTTTGAAAGGCGATGCACTCGTTCCAGATCAAGGCGATCTCTTCGCCGTCGGGGCCGCGGGCCTTTTGGGGCAGATAGCGCCATTCAGTATCCCACTCCGGGTGAAACTGGGCCGGGTTGTCCCTTTCCATGATCACGGCTTCAAACCCGGCCTCGAGGTAATGCCGCACCAGGCCGGCGGAATAAGTCTGTTCATTGATCAAGGCCATCCGCGGCCTGAGGCCGAGCAGCTTTTCGTAAGTCAGCTGCCCCAGGCGCAGGTTGGCCGCGTTCACCTCGGCCGGCACCAGGGGCCCGATGATCTGGGCGTAGCCGCTGCCGATGAACTCGCATCGCCCTTGCTTGATCAGCCTGACGAAGGCGGCCAGCCAGTCCGGGTCAAGGGCCGCCGCGGCTTCGAGGGTATAGCCCGTGGCTTCTAGGCCCAAGGGGAAGGCCTGCTTTTCGATCAAGCCCAAAAGAGGCCAGTAGCAACGCCGGAAGACCTCTGGCCGGTCCTCCTCGTTCAAGGACGAATAGGCCAGGTTGAGGTGAAAGACGGTGAATAAGTTCAGCTTCAAAGACAAGGGTTCAGCTCTGGGTCAAAGTTGATCCACTGGCCCTGGTTGTCCAGGCTGAGCCTGACCCCCTCGATAATGGCCGTGGAGACGAGAG
>CAYXRH010000030.1:0-19816 GCA_964466355.1 uncultured Thermodesulfobacteriota bacterium | reverse complement strand
TCCTTGAACCGTCGGGTGATCAATACCCTGACCGCCATGGGGACCTCCTTTGATTCTGGAGTGACCGCTTAAGTGACCCTCTAACTTCAGTTTAGCCCCTAAGCCAGGCCGCGGGCAAGCTTTTGGTCAGCCCGCCTTTTTATTGAAGGCCAAAGACGATCTCTCTCATCAATCGCCTGGGGAGGATTTTGCAGGGATTCCTTGTTCATGGGCCATGTCAAGACGAGCCTGACCAGGCCATCGGGGCCACTTTTATTCTGTTCCGGCCTTGTCTTTTGGCTTCATACAAGGCCTGATCGGCCGCGGCGATGAGGTCAACGGACGAGGCCGCCAGGTCAGGGCGCCAGGTGGCCACGCCGAGGCTGACGCTCACGCTTCCACTGACGCTCGATTGTTGGTGAGGGATGTTCAAGGCGGCCACGTTGGCGTGTATGGCCTCGGCCACCTCGAGGGCGCCTTGGGGCTCTGTGCGGGGCAGAACGCAAACAAACTCCTCGCCGCCGTATCGAGCGGCGAAGTCTCCAGGCCGACGCAAGGCGTCGCTCATGGCCGCGGCCACCTCCTTGAGGCAGTTGTCGCCGGCCTGGTGTCCGTAGGCGTCGTTGTAATCCTTGAAAAAATCGATGTCGATCATGATCAAAGAGAGCGGCCGGGCCTCCCGCTGGGTCCGCTTCATTTCGCGTTCAATGCCTTCGTCAAAATAGCGGCGGTTGAAGACGCCGGTGAGTCCGTCCACCAGGGAGAGGCGTTCCAGCTCGGCCTTGGTCTCTTTGAGCTCCTCGATGAGCGCCTCCCTTTCCAATTCGGCCCGACGGCGCGCGGTGATGTCCCGGGCCACGCCCAGAATCTCGATCGGCTGGCCCTTCTCGTCGCGCAGAAAGATGACCCTGACCTCCACGTACTTGGTTGAACCGTTTTGGCAGGCGGCCTCCACTTCCAGGGTTCTGACCCGCGACGGGTCGGTCTGCCCGGTCTTCTCGGCGATGATTTCCTCGATCAGCGCTTTTCTGATCACTTCGGCCGAGGCCGGGACGATGACTTTTTCCATGGTCAGGGCCATGGCTTCCGCGGCTGAGTAACCCAACAGCCGCTCCACCGAGGGAGATATGTAGGTCGGCTTCAAGTTCAGGTCAGTGGTCCAGATCACGTCCGAGACATTCTCGGCCAGGAGCCGGTGGCGCGCCTCGCTGTCCTGGAGCGCCTTGAGGGCCTGCTGGCGCTCGGTCATGTCCTCGACCAGACCCATGACCACTTTGTGGCCGCCGATGGCGATCACCTTGGTCGTAACCTCCACGCTGCAGCTCGAACCGTCCTTCCTGATCAAAGTGAACTGGTCCGGCCCCGTGCCTCGGCCGAGCCTGTGCAGAGCCAGCAATCTGGCCGCTTTGATGATTTCTTTTGGAGACAAAATTTTTAATTTGAGATATTTCTGGCCGATCAACTCCTCGCGCTTGTAACCAACTATCTCCTCAGCCTTGCGGTTGCCATAAATGAACTGGCCGTTGAAGTCGCTGTAATAGACGCCCAGGGGCAGATCCTCCACGAGCGTCCGATACCGCTCCTCTGATCTTCTGATCTCTTCCTCGGCCTCCTCGCGCCTGGCGATCTCTTGGCGAAGGGCCCTGTTGGACTCTTGCAACCGATGGAGGTGATCCGAGCTCTCGGCCGCGGGTCCGGGCGTTTGGCCCAGGGGCTCGGGGCCTCGTGGGCCGCCCTGGGGCCCTTTGGGGGGAGAATGTGTTTTTTCTTTGAATTTGGATGTCATCTGGATGTCATGCCGATCATGTTTGAAATTGAACCTGATTTTATCGTAACCAATTGAATGCCGGCGTCAAGTTCATACGTGAGCCGAGCGTGACCGCGGCTGAATTTAACATCAGCTCGTGGTCGTGATCGTCATCCTCAAAAGCCGAGGTTAAATCCGCCCGCCGGCTCAAATCATCCGCCCTGGTAATGCGCTCCATCAGGCCTCATGGAGAAGAGGCGGCCAGGGCGTCGAGGGCCGGGCCGGCGATTCGCCACGGCCGCCAATCCTCTAGCTCCGCGGCCCCGAGACCCTGATAGAGCTTGATGGCGTCCTGGTTCCACTCCAGCACCGCGAACTCGAGGCGGGGGCAGCCGCGCTCCTGGGCCAGGCGGGCCAGGTAAATCAAGGCCGCCCGGGCCAGGCCCCGGCGGCGGAAGGGCGGCGAGACGTAGACATCCTCGATGTAAACGCCGGGTCGGCCGTGAAAGGTCGAGAAGTTGTGAAAGAAGATTGCATACCCGGCCACCTGGCCGTGGTGAAGGAGCAAGAGCGCTTCGGCCGCGGGCCGCGGGCCGAACAAGGACTCCCTCAAGACCTTCTCCGTGGCCGTGACCTGGTCAGAGAGGCCCTCAAACTCGGCCAGCTCCTTGATGAGGCGCAGTAAAATCGGGACGTCTTTCTCGGCCGCCGGAACGACGCACGCTTCTGGCTTGGTCGAAACTCTCAATTTATTCGGCCATGGGTTTTAAGAAATGGCCCCGCGCTGTTTCAGATAGGCCTCCAGCCTGTCCAGGCCCTCGTTGATGGCCGCCCTGGAGGCGGCGTAGCTGATGCGAAGGTATCCCTCGGCCCCGGAGCCGAAGTCAATGCCCGGCGCCACCCCGACGAGGGCTTTTTCCAAGATGTCAAAGGCGAGCCGGTAGGAGTCCTCGTCCAGGTGCTTGGCGTTGGCGAGGACGTAAAAGGCGCCGAAGGGCTCGACCTTGATGCCAAAGCCCAGGGCCTTGAGGCGCTGAATCAGCAGCCGCCGCCTGGCGGCGTAGCGCTGGACCATTTCGGCCACGTCGGCCTGGGCCTTGGTCAAGGCGGCGATGCCGGCCTCCTGGGCAAAGTCGCAGGCCGAGATGAAGAAGTTCTGGTGGATCTTTTGGATGGGGCGGATCAAGGCCGGCGGCACGATCAAATAACCCAGCCGCCAACCGGTCATGGCGAAGAGCTTGCTGAAGCCGTTCAAGACAACAGCGTTTTCGGTGAATTCGAGAATGGAGTGGGCCCGGCCCTCGTACACCAATCCGTGATAGATCTCATCTGATATAATAAGCTTGCCCAGGGAGGCCAGCCGGGCCATGTTCTCGGGCGAGAGGAGCTGGCCGGTGGGGTTGGCCGGCGAGTTGATGAGTATGGCCTTGGTCGAGGGGGAGAGGTTGTCCTGGACGTCCTCGACGTGGAGCTGAAAGCCATCCTCCTCGCTGACGGGCACGTAGACCGGGCGGCCGCCCAGGTAGGTCACGAAGTTGGGATAGCAGGCGTAGTGGGGGTTGGTCAGAACGACTTGGTCATCGGCCTCCAGGATGGCCGCGAAGAGGATGAGCATGGCCGGCGAGGTCCCGGCGGTGACGATGACCTGCTCTGGGTCGACCGAGACCTGGTATTGACGGCTGTAGTATTCGGCGATGGTCTGGCGCAGGCGCCACTGGCCCAGGGAGTGGGTGTAGTGGGTCCGGCCGGCGTTGAGGGCTTGGACGGCCGCCTCCTTGATCACCGCAGGGGTGTCGAAGTCCGGCTCGCCCACCTCGAGGTGGATGATGCGCTCGCCCCGGCGCTCCAACTCCTGGGCCCGCTCCATGACGTCCATGACGATGAAGGGTGGAATGTCCTTGGCTTTTTGGCAGACCGGCATCAGATCACCTTGTGCAAGGGGTATTCAATGATGCCCCTCACCCCCTTGCGCCTCAGCTCCGGGACGAGGTCGCGGACGGTGTGGCGGTTGACGACCACCTCCACCGACTTCATGGGCTGACCGTGGATTTCGGCCACGGTGGGGCCGTCCAGGTAGGGCAGGAGGGGCAGGACGTCATCCAAGATGGCCTCTGGCACGTTCATCTTGAGGCCGACCATCTCCTCGCCGCGCAGGGCGCCTTTCAGGAGAAGGGCCAGTTGTTCTATCTTGGACCGCTTCCACTCGTCCGCCCAGGACTGGTGGTTGGCGATGAGCTGGGTGTGGGACTGCATCAGCTCGTGGATGATCTTGAGGCCGTGGGCCTTGATGGTCGAGCCGGTCTCGGTCACCTCCACGATGGCGTCGGCCAGGCCGTTGACCACCTTGGCCTCGGTGGCCCCCCAGGAGAACTCCACCTTGACCTCCACGCCCTTTTTAGCAAAGTAGCGCCGGGTGAAGTTGACCAGTTCGGTGGCTACCTTTTTGCCTTTCAGGTCTTCGAGGCCTTTGACCGGCGAGTCCTTGGCCACGGCCAGAACCCAGCGCGTCGGCCGCTGGGTGGCCTTGGAGTAGACCAGGTCCTCGACCACGTGCACGTCGGACTGGTTCTCCAAGATCCAGTCCTGGCCGGTCAAGCCGCAGTCCAGGGTGCCGTTTTCGACGTAGTGGGACATCTCCTGGGCCCGGCAGAGGGTGCACTCCAGGGTGGGGTCGTCCACGGTGGGGAAATACGACCGCTCCGCGGCCCTGATGCGCCAGCCCGAGCGGGTGAAGAGGTCGATGGTCGCCTGTTGGAGGCTGCCCTTGGGCACGCCCAGCTTGAGGACGCTCATGAGCCGTAGACCTCCTGGGGATCAAAGACGGGCCGGCCGACGATCTCAAGCTCACCCCGCTCGTCGAGGCGGCGAAAGAAGCAGGACACGTGCCCGGTGTGACAGGCCGCCCGGCCGACCTGTTCTATTTTCAGAAGCACGGTGTCCGCGTCGCAGTCAATCCAGATCTCCTTGACCTTCTGGACGTGGCCCGAGGTGGCCCCCTTTCGCCACAATTTCTGCCGCGTCCGCGAAAAAAAATGAGCCAGACCTGTTTCAATGGTCTTTTGCCAGGCTTCCTCGTTCATGAAGCCGACCATGAGCACCTGACCGCTGGCCTCGTCCTGGACGACCGCCGGCAGGAGGCCGTCGAGTTTGCTGAAATCGAGCTCGATCACGACCAGCCCGTCCCTCCTCGTCTCCTCAAGGTCGCAACACGTTAGGCTGAAACAGACCCCTTGTCAAGGTCGGGCGGGCTGTCAAGGGGGGTCTGGTTGACAAGGATTCGAGGCCCCTGTTAGGCTGGCTCGTCTTCGGCGCCCGGGAGCGGGACGGGCTGGATCAGGGAGGCCAGAAAGAATGACCCACGGCGGCAACGTTCACGCCCTGGCCCGGCGGCTTAACATCTCGCCCGAGCAGGTTTTGGACTTCAGCGCCTCCATAAACCCCCTCGGACCGCCGATGGAGGTGCTGGAATCCTTGCGCGCCCGCTTGGGCTTCCTGCTGCGCCACTACCCCGAGCCCGAGGCCCACGCTTTCCGGGCCGCCCTGGCCGCCCGTCTCGGCCTGTCCCCGGACCAGATCATCATCGGCAACGGCTCCAACGAGCTGATCCACCTCCTGCCCCGGCTTTTTGACTCCGGGCGGGCGCTCATCCTGTCCCCGGCCTTCAGCGAGTACGAGGCCGGGTTAAGAGCGGCCGGCTGGGGCGTGGAGCACTTTATCTGCCCCGTGGGGCCAGGTTTTGACCTCGCCTCCGTGGAGGAGAGGCTCGAGGCCGGCTTTGAGCTCGTCTATCTGGCCCGGCCGACCAACCCGGCCGGACAGGTCTGGCCCTCGGATTTGATTCTTCACTTGGCCCGGCTTCAGGAAAAGCGCGGCCGCTGGCTGGTGGTCGACGAAGCCTTCATCGAGTTCACCGACGAGCCCTCGCTGGTTAAAGAACTGGCCGGCCATCCAGCCCTGATCGTGTTGGGCTCCCTGACCAAGTTCTATGCCCTGCCCGGACTGCGCCTCGGCTTTGCCGCGGCCGGGTCTGAAATCATCGAGGGCCTGGAGGCGGCCAAGGCGCCCTGGTCGGTCAACAGCCTGGCCCAGGAGGCCGGGCTGGGCTGCCTTGATCAAAAAGAGTTCGCCGCCCGAACGAGGACCCTCATTCAGACGGAGAGGCCCAGGCTGGCTCGGGCTCTGGGGGGCCTGGGCCTGGAGGTGTTTCCCTCGGAGGCGAACTATGTTTTGGCCCGCCTCAAAAAAAAGCATCCCTCGGCCGGGGAGGTGGGCCGTCGCCTGGCCGAGAAAGCCATTCTGGTGAGGAACTGCGCCGACTTCGTCGGTCTGGACGAGAGGCACCTGCGCCTGGCCGTGCGCCGGCTTGAGGAAAACGAGAGACTCATTAAAGAGCTGGGCCGCGTTTTGAGCTGAGGAGTTCTCTGCGGCGCTGTCTTTAGCCTGACCAGAACCAGGTCCGCGGCTTGGCCGCCCCTCCGCTCGCTCAGTCCGGTTTGAGCTTGACCAGCCTTGAGCTTAGCGGATAAATAATTTCTTGAATGAAAAAGAAGTTCTTCGATCAAGTCGAGATCGCCGGCCATTCCTTGGAGGACAGCCTCTCTGGAAAGCGAGAGATCAAGGACCTGTTCACCCTCAAGGCGGTCATGGAGTACTGCCAGGTTGAGGCCGGCCTCCTCAAGCCCTACGCCAAAGACTATCCGGTCATCGAAAGCCGCGAGCTTCAGCCGCCCTTTGACCCCTGCCTGTGGGAGCACCTCGGCCTGCCCGGATTCTCCATGCTCGCCTTGGACCGGACTTTAAATTATCAGGCCGAATGCTTCCAGTTCGATCTGCTCCACGATCCCAGAACCAATGAGCGGCCCCAACAGATCAAGCGGGCCAACCTGGAGGCCTTTTTGGAACGGCTGCCGCGGCGGTTCCACGGCGAGGCGGAGAAGCGCCTCGGCCGCGTGGACATCACCAGATTGAAGCACTACCCGGCCGTGTTGAATTTTATTCTGGTCATGGACCGGGCCCACGTCGTCGCCCTCTCGCCAGAGGGAGGTTATCGCCTTCTGGGCTTCTACGCCTCTTTCCCCTCTGACCTCGACCGGGAGATAAAACGCTTCGGCTTTCGGATCGGCAAGTTCCGTCTGCACGACAACGCCCTCTATCAGGCCAACCGGCTCTTTGTGTACCGCTACCTGATGGAGCTGTTCGGATTTCCCATCTCCTCGGAGAGGCGGACCTCGGCGGCCATGTTCGCCCGCCAGCTCAGCAATCAGAACGAGAATTACTTCATCTCCGTCCTCGGCAACTCGGACAGGGTCCTGACCTTCATCTCCTCCCGCGGCCGGGAGCGCTGGCCTTTGGTCGAGAAGATCGCCCTGGTCAGCCTGGAGACCGAAGACGAGGCCCTCCGGGGCCGGCTCATGCGGGAGGGCTTTTTTGTTGACGCCCAAAGGGGCGTGGTCCTCTTCAAGGTCACCTACGCCCAACACCAGTACAACCTCGAGAACATCATGGAGGACAGGGCCTTGTCAGTGGTGGCCCAGGCGGTCCTCCATCCCCGCACCGGCCGGCCTCTGGAGCTGGATCTGCTCAGGACCGAGCGAAGCCGTCTCATCCGCCTCAACGACATCGTGCGGGGCGAGCACGAGGGACAGATCATTTACCGGGGCCAGGAGATCATCCACGGCACCGAGGACGTCCTCTCCCGGCTCAAGTTTCTGGCCGCTTGGCTGACCAAACACCGCCGACACCTCTTGAATTACGCCCCCAAAAACTTCGACCACGTCATCCGCACCCTGGAGTCATTCTTAAGGGACGAGGACATGAAAGCAGAGTTTAAAAATTTTTCGGTGAGCCATCAGGAGGTGGTCGCCTTGATGGACACGCTCAAGCAAGAGTACGAGGTTTTGACCCTCAAGCGGATAATCCAGCCCTCGGACAAACAGCGCTCGCCGACCTACGAGGAGAAGCTGGCCCTTCTTTTGAATTTCCTGTCCCATGAACGGGAGCTGTGCGAATACGAGCGCGGGGTTTTCGACAAGCTCATGTTCTTCTGCGACAAGGTCGTCGGCTCACCTTATTTCCTCAGGCGCTACGTCAAGACCAAGCAGCCGCCTCGCTCAGACTACGATCAGCGGGTCCGCCAGCTTTTCGAGGAGGTGATGAAAAGACGCCACCGGCTGGAGTGGCGCTACTACCGCTTTGCCCACGCCACCTCCGCGGTCTAGTGTCGCCTCCCAGGCTCGCCTGGAAGATTCGTGCGGCCAGGCGCGGCCGGACCGAGGCCTCTCAGCGCCCCAGTATTTTGTTGGCGATGATGATTTTCTGGATCTCCGAGGTGCCCTCGTAGATGGTGAAGACCCTGGCGTCGCGGAAGAGCCGTTCGATGGGGAACTCCTTGATGTAGCCGTAGCCGCCGTGGAGCTGGAGGCAGTCGTAGACGACGCGGTTGACCATCTCCGAGGCGAAGAGCTTGGCCATGGAGGCGGCCGCGGTGAAGCGCTCGCCGCGATCCTTCTGGGCGGCGGTGGAGAGGGTCATCAGCCGGGCGGCCTCGATGTTGGTGGCCATGTCGGCCACCTTGAAGCGGAGGCCCTGGTGCTGGGCGATGGGCCGGCCGAACTGGAGGCGCTGGTGCATGTATTCCACGCTCAGATCCAAGGCGGCCTGGGCCACGCCGACCGACTGGGCGGCGATGCCGATGCGGCCGGAGTCCAGGGCGACCATGGCCACGGTGAAGCCCATGCCCTCCTTGCTCAAGACCATCTCCTCCCCGACCCTCAAGTCCTCGAGGATGATCTCGGCCGTGTCCGAGGCCCTGAGCCCCATCTTGTCCTCGATTTTGCCGACGATGAAGCCCGGTTGGGAGGTGTCGACCACAAAGGCGGTGATGCCCCGATGGCGCTTGGTCTTGTCGGTCACGGCGGTGATGATGCAATACCCGGCGTTGGCCGCGCTGGAGATGAAGCGCTTGACCCCGTTCAAGACCCAGTGGGCCCCGTCCTTGACGGCCGTGGTCTTCTGGGAGGCTGGGTCTGACCCGGCGTCCGGCTCGGTCAGGGCAAAGGCGCCGATGACCTCCCCCTGAGCCAGCCGGGTGAGCACGCGGCGCTTTTGCTCCTCGGTGCCGAAGCGCACGATGGCCTCGCAGACGTTGGAGTTGTGGACCGACATCACCACCGCCGTGGAGGCGCAGGCGTAGGCGATCTCCTCCAGGGCCACGACGTAGGAGACCGCGTCGAGGCCCACGCCGCCGTATTGTGGGGGGACCATCATGCCCATGAAGCCCAGTTCGGCCATCCGCCTCAGATTCTGAGCCGGAAACTCCTTGGTTCTGTCCCGCTCGGCCGCGGTGGGCAGAATCACCTCCCGGGCGAAGTCCCGGGCCATGGCTCGGATCATCCGCTGCTCTTCTGACAAGGGAAAGGACATGAAGCGCCACCTCAAACCTTGAGAGCGGGTTTATACCGAGTTGCATTCAAAGGTGTAATTTTGGTTGGTTGTTCTCACTTCAGGTCGAGGGTTCGGACATACTTAAGGCTCGCTTACGGGCGGCCCCGAGTCGAATTCTTCTCCAACGGGGCCGCTTTACCTTCCGCTCGCCAAGGCCTGTGACCCTCACCCTCAAATTCGTTCGAACAACCAATCCAAAATACTACCTTACTTGAATGATCGCCAATCGGTTTTAGCCTACGCCCCGTAAACACACTATCTTTTTCCCGAGGCGGCCGCCTCTGGTCTGATGCAGGCAGGGCATCAGGTCTTCATCCCCGCTCGGCTGGCGGCTCAAGGCGTGTAAAGCACCACCAGCAGCTTGGCCTCCTCGTGGCCCACGTTGGCCAGGTGATGGCTGATGGCCGAGTTGAAGTGGAGCGTCTGCGAGGGCGAGAGATGATTGATGTTCTCGCCGACCCTGACCTCCACCTCGCCCGAGAGAACGTAGATGAACTCCTCGCCGTCGTGGCGGTAGCCGACGCCTTCGTGGGCCGTGTGGGGCGGGATGCTGATGGCAAAGGCCTTGAGATGCTTGTGGGCCGCGGCCGGGGTGAGGGTCTGATAGGAATAGTGGGCCGTCCGCTTGGCCTGCTCCTCGGCCCGTCTGCCGGCCGCCTCGTCCTCCTTGAGAAAGGTCCCGGAATCGACCTCCAGGGCCCGGGCCAGAGAGATGAGCAGGGCCACCGGCGGAATTATCTCGCAGGCCTCGATTTTTTCCAGATAAGCCACCGAGTGTCCGGTTTCGTTGGCCAGATCGTTGAGGCCGAGGCCCTTTTCCTGCCTGAGCCTCTTGATCCTCTGGCCCAAGGGTTTGGGCTTGGGCTTGGGCATGCCGGCCCCCTATCTGCCCTTGAAAAGATTGCGGGCGATGACGAGGCGCATTATCTCGTTGGTGCCCTCGTAGATCTGGGTGATCTTGGCGTCGCGCATGTGCCGCTCCATGGGATACTCCATGCAGTAGCCGTAGCCGCCCAGGACCTGGACGCCCTCCACGGCGGCCCGCATGGCCGCGTCAGAGGCGCACATCTTGGCCGTGGCCGCCGCCTTTTCAAAGGGCAGGTGATTGTCCTCCAGCCAGGCGGCCTTGAGGGTGAGGAGTTCGGCGGCGTCGAGCTCGGCGGCCATGTCGGCCAGCTTCCACTGGATGGCCTGGAACTTGGCGATGATCTGGCCGAACTGCTCCCGGGTCTGGGCGTATTCGACCGCCTCCTCCAACACGGCCCGGCCGATGCCCAGGGCCTGGGCGGCGATGCCGATGCGGCCGGAATCGAGGGTGGTCAGCATCTGCCTCAAGCCCGCGCCCGGCTGGCCCAAGATGTTGTCCCTGGGGATGCGGGCGTCCTCAAAGATCAGCTCGGCCGTGCCCGAGGCCCTGATGCCCATCTTCTCCTCGACCCGTCCGAGCTTGAACCCGGGCGTATTCTTCAGATCGACGACGAACGAGCTGATGCCCTTGTAGCCGGCCTCCTTGTCCGTCATGGCGGCGACGACGGCCAAGGAGGCGACGTTGCCGTTGGTGATGAACTTCTTCTCGCCGTTCAAGACCCACTCCTCGCCGTCCAGCACGGCCGTGGTCCTCAGCGCCGCCGGATCCGAGCCGGCCCCGGCCTCGGTGAGGCCGAAGCAGCCGTTGACCTGGCCCGAGGCGACCGGCGTGAGGTACTTTTTCTTTTGCTCCTCGCTGCCAAAGGTCAGGATGGGAAAACAGTAGAGGGAGTTGTTGACCGACATGATCACGCCGCAGGAGGCGCAGCCGCGGCTGATCTCAATCAGGGCCAGGGCGTAGGACACGTAGTCCATGCCTGCGCCGCCGTACTCCTCGGGCACGGCCACGCCCATCAGCCCCAGCTCGCCCAGCTGCTCACAGATCTCCTCGGGATGGCGGTGGGTCTGATCCAGCTCCGCGGCCACGGGCTTGATCGTCTCGTCGGCCAGGCGCCGGGCCATGTCCTGGACCATTTTCTGTTCTTCACTTAAAGCGAAGTCCATTTAATTCCAACCTCCCCCCTCTCCCTTTGATGAGGGAGAGGGAAACGGATTGTCATCAAGGCCCCACCTTAAGGCTGGGGAGAGTTCGCCAATGTCTCTCAGTAGCCGCCCTTGAACTCGGGCTTGCGCTTCTCCAAAAAGGCGGCCATGCCCTCCTTTTGATCCTCTGAGGTGAAGCACAGGGCGAAGCGGTCGATCTCGAGGGCGCAGGCCTTTTTGAGGTCGAGATCAAAGCCCTCCTCGATGGCGGTCTTGATCTCGCGCAGGGCCACCCGGCCCTTGGCGGCGATGTTCTGGGCCGTCTTCATCGTCGCGGCCAAGAGCTCGGCCTTGGGAAAGACCTTGTTGACCAGGCCGATCCTCCTGGCTTCCTCGGCGCTGATCATCTCCCCGGTGAGGCACAGCTCCTTGGCCAGGCCCAGCCCGACGCGGCGGGCCAGGCGCTGGGTGCCGCCAAAGCCGGGCATGACGCCCAGATTGATCTCGGGCTGGCCGAACTTGGCCGTGTCAGCGGCGTAGATGAAGTCGCAGGCCAGGGCGATCTCGCAGCCGCCGCCCAGGGCGAAGCCGTTGACGCAGGCGATGACCGGCTGGGGGATGCGGCTGATTTTATCGATGACGACCTGGCCTTTCACGCTGAAGCGCTTGGCTATCAAGGGCGTGAAGGTGGACATGACCTTGATGTCCGCCCCGGCGACGAAGGCCTTGTCGCCGGCCCCGGTGAGGACGACCATCCGCACCGATTCGTCGCCGGCGATCTTGTTCAGGGCGTCATCCAGCTCGGCCATGACCTCGGGGCTGAGGGCGTTGAGGGCCTCGGGCCGGTTGAAGGTCACCAGGGCGATGCCGTCTTTAACCTCAAACAACAAGCATTTGTACGCCATTTGAGCCTCCTATCGCTCCACCACCATGGCCGCGCCCATGCCGCCGCCGATGCACAAGGTGGCCAGGCCCAGGTTCAAGTCGCGCTTGATCATTTCAAAAAGCAGCGTCACCAGAATCCGGCCCCCGGAGCAGCCGATGGGGTGGCCCAGGGCCACGGCGCCGCCGTTGACGTTGACGATTTGGCGGTCAAAGCCGAGCTCCCTGATGACCGCCTCGGCCTGGGCGGCAAAGGCTTCGTTGGCCTCGATGAGCTGCAGGTCCGCCACCTTTAATCCGGCCTTGTCCAAGACCTTGCGCGTGGCGGCGATGGGGCCGGTGCCCATGAGGGCCGGATCCACGCCGGCCGTGGCGTAGGCTCTGATCTGGCAGAGCGGCCGCAAGCCCAGCTTTTCGGCTTTCTTGGCGCACATGACCACCACCGCCGCCGCGCCGTCGTTGATGCCCGAGGCGTTGCCGGCGGTGACGGTGCCGTCCTTCTTGAAGGCCGGCTTGAGCTTTGAAAGCGCCTCCATGGTCGTGCCGAAGCGGGGGTGCTCGTCGGTGTCAAAGAGGCTCTCGCCCTTCTTGGTCTTCAAGGGCACCGGGATGATCTCGTCCTTGAAGCGGCCCGAGGTGATGGCCGCTTCGGCCCGCTGCTGGCTAGCCAGGGCCAGCTCGTCCTGAGCCTGCCGGGAGATGTCGTATTTTTGAGCCACGTTTTCGGCGGTGAGGCCCATGTGGTAGTCGTTGAAGATGTCCCACAGCCCGTCCTTGATCATGTGGTCGGTCAGCACGCCGTGGCCCATGCGGTGGCCCCAGCGGCCCTTGTCGACCAGGTAGGGCGCGGCCGACATGTTTTCCACGCCGCCGGCGACGACGACGTCGGCGTCGTTGCACTTGATGGCCTGGGCGGCCATCATGACCGATTTGAGACCCGAGGCGCAGACCTTGTTGATGGTCGTGGCCACCCGGTCGTCAGGCACCTCGGCGTGGATGAGAACCTGGCGGGCGATGTTCTGACCCCAGCCGGCCGAAAGAACGTTGCCCAGGATGACCTCGTCCACGTCCTCTGGTTTTAAATTGGCTCTTTTTAAGGCCTCCTGGACGACGATGACCCCCATGGCCACCGGGCTGACTTGAGTCAGAGAACCGCCGAAACGGCCCACGGCCGTGCGCACTCCGCTGACGATGACTGCGTCTGGCATAATCACTCCTTAATAAGTCTCATGTTGCCGCTTCAATTATCAACGAGACCGCTTCGCCTCCGCCGAGGCACAGGGAGGCCATGCCGGTTTTGGCGCTGCGGTCCTTCATGGCGTAGATCAGCGTGGTCAACACCCGGGCCCCAGAGGCGCCGATGGGATGGCCCAGGGCCACCGCGCCGCCGCGGATGTTGATTCGGGCCGGATCGAGGCCCAGCTCCCGTTGCACGGCCACGCTGGAGGCGGAGAAGGCTTCGTTGATTTCGTGCAGATCGATGTCGGTCGGCTTCAATCCAGCCTTGGCGCAGACCCGAGGGATGGACAGCATCGGCGCCATTAAAACGTATTTGGGGTCCAATCCGGCCGCGCCCTGGGCCTCGATCTTGACCAGGGGCTCAAGCCCCAGCTCCTGGGCCTTTTCCGCGGCCGCGACCACCATCGCCGCCGCGCCGTCGCAGATCTTGGAGGCGTTGCCGGCCGTGACCGTGCCGTCTTTCTTGAAGGCCGGCTTGAGCTTGGCCAGATCCTCCAGGCTGGTCGGCCGCGGCACCTCGTCAGTGTCAAAGATCGTCTCGCCTTTTTTGGTCTGAATGGTCAGGGGCGCGATCTCTGGGGCGAATTGGCCGGCTCGAACGGCCGTCAAGGCTTTAGTGTATGAATCAAAGGCGAATTGGTCCTGGTCTTCGCGGGTGACGCCGTACTTCTCGGCGCACAGCTCAGCCGACACGCCCATGTGGAAGTCGTTGAAGTGATCCCACAGGCCGTCCCAGATCATGCCGTCAGTGACCTGGTCGTGGCCCATGCGGCAGCCAAGGCGGCCCTTGAGAAGATAATACGGCGCCAGGTTCATGTTCTCCAGGCCGCCGGCGATGATGACGTCCGCGTCCCCGCACTGGATGGCCTGGGCGGCGAGCATGACCGCTTTGAGGCCCGAGCCGCAGACCTTGTTGACCGTGATCGCCCCGACGTCGTAATCGAGGCCGGCCTTGAGCATGGCTTGACGGGCCGGGTTCTGGCCCAGTCCGGCCGGCAGGACGCAGCCCATGATCACCTCGTCCACTTCCTCCTGAGCCACTCCGGCCCTCTTGAGGGCCTCGAGGATGACCACCCGGCCGAGTTCAGTGGCCGGAACCTGGGACAACGAGCCCAAAAAACCGCCGACGGGGGTGCGGCAGGCGCTGAGGATGACGACTTGGCGCATGATTTCTCCTCGAGATGATCAAGAGCGGGTTTGCTTTAGGTAAAACAAAGACAACCTTAAGGGAACGGCCCGCTTTTTGTCAAATTCTTTGCGACCCGGTCGAGCGCGGTCGCGGCGGTCAAATGCGGCCCGCGGGGCCATTGGTCTGGCGCCTTGACCGCGGCTCAGGGGCCAGGTTATTATGCCCGCATGCCCAAGCCCCCCGTGGCCATTCGCCAGGCCCGCCTCAAGGACGTGGAGTCCATTCATGAAATCCTCTCCGCGCCGGCCCAGGCGGGGGTGATTCTGCCCTTGAGCCGGATGGATCTTTACGCCAGGCTGAGGGATTATTTTGTCTGCGTCGAGGACGAGAGCCGGGTCATCGGCGTGGGGGGGCTGCACATCTGCTGGGCGGATCTGGCCGAGATACGATCCCTGGTCGTGACCGAGGATCGTCGGGGCCGGGGCGTGGGACGAGAGCTGGTGTGGGCCTGTCTGGACGAGGCCCGCCGTCTGGGGGTCCCCCGGGTCTTCGCCCTGACTTATCGGCCGGACTTCTTTGGCCTGCTGGGCTTCAAAGAGGTCGAAAAATCCTCTCTGCCCCAAAAGATCTGGATCGATTGCGTCCGCTGCATCAAGTTTCCCCAGTGCGATGAAGTGGCCATGATAATGGACCTGGACGAGCGATGAGGGCCGCGTCCTCAAGGGCGGTCGAGCGGCTGGCCGATCTGAATCTTGACGGTTACGACGTCTTTTTAGTTCAAGCTGAGGAGCTGGCCGTTGAGGCCAAAGGCGGGCGCGTCGAGGCCCTGACCCGCTCCGCAGAGACGGGCTTGGGCCTCAGGGCGGTCGTGGGGAGCCGGGTCGGCGCAACCTACACCCTTGACCTGTCCCCAAAGGGGATAGACAGGGCCGTGGACCAGGCCCGGGCCCTGGCCGCCCTGAGCACGCCCGAGCCGGCCTTCAGCCTCTCTCCGCCGCCGCCTGATTTGCCCGAGGTGGAGGCGGCGGACCTCGAGCTGGCCAGGCTTCCTCAGGAGGCCAAGATAGAGCTGGCCCTCGAGATGGAGAAGGCGGCCCTGGCCTTTGATGAGCGGGTGGTCAAGGTCAGGCGGGCGTCTTATGAAGAGGGCCACGCCCGGACGCGGCTTATCAACTCGCTGGGCCTGGATTTGTTTCGGGAGGAGACGCTGTGCCAGGCCTCGGCCACGGTCCTGGCCCGGGAGGGCGAGGAGAGCCAGATGGGCTGGGATTTCAGCTTCTCGCCTTTTTTTAACCGCCTGGAGGCGACCAGGTGCGCCGAGAAGGCGGCCGCCCAGGCGGTGGGGCTCTTGGGCGCCCGGAAGGCCCCTTCTGGCTTTCATCAAGTCGTCCTCAACAACCTCGTCGCCAGCGAGATTCTTTCGGTCCTCGCCCCGGCCTTTTTGGCCGAAAACGTCCAGAAGGGCAAGTCGCTTTTGGCGGGCCGGACGGGGAAAAAGCTCTTTTCCCCCCAGCTCAACCTCATCGACGACGGCCTTTACCCCTTTGGCGTCGGCAGCAGACCCTTTGACGACGAAGGCGTGCCCCAGCAGCGGACCGATCTGGTCCGAGAGGGCCGGTTGAAGGGTTTTCTTTACGACCGCCTCGCCGCGGCCAGGGAAGGCCAGGCCTCCACGGGCAACGCGCGGCGGGGTTCGGTCAAATCACCGCCCTTGAGCGGAGCGACGAATCTGTTCATCGAACCCAAAGAGGGCCAACTGGATCAACTTGTGGCTCAAATCGACGAAGGCCTGCTCATCACCGAGGTCATGGGTCTGCACACGGCTGACCCCATCTCGGGCGAGTTCTCTTTGGGGGCGGCCGGGTTTTGGCTCAAGGGTGGACAAAAAGCCTATCCGGTGCGCGGAGCGGCCTTCTCGGGCAATCTCATCGACCTCTTCGCCCGGGTGGTCCAGGTCGGTGCGGACCTGCGCTTTTTGGGCCGGGTGGGTTCGCCGAGCCTGATCATCCAGGGCCTGGACGTGGCGGGCTAGATCAGAATGATGGCCGGAGATTACACTGATCGACAGGTCGTCATCGACCTCGACGCCTTGTCGCGGAATTTCGCCCTGGCCCGGCGCTTGGCCGGAGAAAAGGCCAAGGTCATGGCCGTGGTCAAGGCCGACGCTTACGGCCACGGGCTGATCCCGGTCTCGAGGCGCCTGGTGGCCGAGGGCGCGGCCGCCTTGGGCGTGGGCCGGGTGGAGGAGGTTGAGGAGCTGCGGCGGGCCGGGTTGGGGGTGCCGGTGGTCATTCTGACCGGAATCCTGCCCCTGGAAGCGGCCAGAGCGGTCAAGCTCCGCTCGCTGCCGATCATCTTTGATCTGGAGACGGCCGAGGCTTTGGCCGCGGCCGGGTCGAGCCTGGGTCGCAGCGCCGAGGCCTTGGTCAAGGTGGACACCGGCATGGGCCGTTTGGGCTTTGACCTGGCCGAGGTGGACCAGGTGGCCGAACGGCTCTCAGGCGTCAAGGGTCTGGCGATCCGGGGCCTGGTCTCTCATCTGGCCACGGCCGACGAGGCGGACAAAAGCTTTGCCCTCAAGCAGATCGAGAGGTTCCAGGGCGCCGTGGAGCGCTTCAAAGCCCGTGGATTCGACCTGGATCTCAACTCCGTGGCCAACTCGGCCGGAATTTTGGATTTGACCGCCTCTCGCTTCGATCTGGTCAGGCCCGGCATCATGCTCTACGGCTGCAAACCCGGGGCGGGCATAGCTAATGAGGCGGAGCTGGAGCCGGTCATGACCTTGAAGACGCGCTTGATCCAGGTCCGGACGATCAAGCCCGGGCAGGGTTTGAGTTACGGGTTGACCTACACCACCACAAATGAAACCCGCATCGGCGTGGTGCCGCTGGGTTACGGTCACGGCCTGCCGCGCCACCTGTCCAACCAGGGGGCCATGTTGGTGGAGGGGCAACGGGCGTGCATCCTCGGCCGGGTCTGCATGAACCTGACCATCCTCGATCTTTCAGAGGTGCCCCAGGCCGGGCGGGGTGACGAGGTCATCGCCTTGGGGCGGCAGGGAGAGAGCCTCTTGAGAGCCGAAGAGATGGCCGCCGCGGCCGGGACCATCAGCTATGAGGTGCTGTGTCTTCTGGGCGGGCTCAATCCCCGCCGCTATCTCCAAAAGGATTAGTCGGTGGCCTTGTCCAGATCGACGATGGAGGTGCCGTCGGCGTAGGTCTGGGTCCGATAACGGACGATGCGCGACAGCTTGCGGGTGATCCCCTCCATGCGTTCGACCTCCTCGATGATGATTCTGAGGCGCTTGGCCATGGCCTCGTCGTTTTTAAGGCGCATGAGGAGTATCTCGGCCTGGCCGATGATGATCGTCAGGGGCTGGTTCAGCTCGTGGCCCAGGGCCCGGGCCATCTGGATGACGCCCTCCAGCTTCTCGGCCTCTGAGACGGCGGGATCGGCCGAGAGCCGGAGTTCGCCGAGCACCTGGTCCGTGTCCGGCACGGCGGTGAGGGTCATGATCGCCGGCGAGGAGTCCGGCAGGGTGACCGAGACCTTGATCGGATCAGCCGGAGGGGACTCGGCTCTGATGACGAGTCTGGCTCCAGCGCTGGATTCTGGGGCCAGCAGGTCAGAAACCAGCCGGGCGCCCTGAGGGGCCCGGGCCTTCAGGGCCGGGTTGAGATAGATCAGTTCGCCGTTTCTGCGGGCCACGAAGAACGGCATCGGCCAGATGCGAGCCAGGCCGGCCCAATCGAGTTCGCTGAGCGCCATTGGCTCCTCCGGGCACGCGGGGATGAGAGCACCATAGCACAATTCTTATCATGATCAAATATTTCAAATAGTGAAACTTAACCAAACGGTGGCCTGATTCCTAGCTCTTGTGGTAGAAGGTTCTATTGAAAGGAGACCGAAGATGCGTCGTCCCAAGATCAGCCTCCCCTTGCCCGGGCCTAAGGCGGCCGAGTGGATCGCCTCAGACAAGAAAGTGGTTTCACCGTCCTACACTCGCGCCTACCCTCTGGTCGCGGCGCGGGGAGAGGGGGTCTGGGTTGAGGATCCTGACGGCAACCTGTTTCTGGACTTCACCTCCGGCATCGCCGTGTGCGCCACCGGTCACTGCCATCCCGAGGTGGTGGCGGCCATCCGCGACCAGGCCGGCAAGCTGATGCACATGTCCGGGACTGACTTCTACTACACGCCCCAGGTTCGCCTGGCCCAACAACTGGCCCGCTTCGCCCCTGGCGGAGACGACTGGAAAGTCTTTTTCGCCAACTCGGGCGCCGAGGCCGTGGAGGCGGCCTTCAAGCTGGCTCGCTGGCGCACGCAGCGGGAGTTGAACATCGCCTTCTTCGGCGCCTTCCACGGCCGGACCATGGGCGCCTTGTCCTTGACCGCCTCCAAGAGCATTCAAAAAAAGCACTACCACCCCTTTGTCCCGGGCATCACCCACGTGCCCTACGCTTACTGTTACCGCTGCCCCTACAATCTGACCTACCCAGAGTGTGATCTGGAGTGCGTGAGCTGGATCGAGGACAGCCTGTTCAAAACGACCATGCCGCCCGAGGAGGTGGCGGCCTTGTTCGTGGAGCCGATCCAAGGCGAGGGCGGGTACGTCGTCCCGCCGCCGGAGTATCACGCCCGCCTCAAGGAGGTGGCCGAGCGTTACGGCATCCTCTTCGTCGCGGACGAGGTCCAATCCGGCATGGGCCGCACCGGCAGAATGTTCGCCGTGGAACATTTTGCCGTCAGGCCGGACATCATCGCCCTGGCCAAGGGCATCGCTTCGGGCATGCCCTTGGGGGCCATGGTCGCCCAGGCCGACCTGATGACTTGGGAGGCCGGGTCGCACGCCTCGACCTTTGGCGGCAATCCGGTCTGCTGCGCCGCGGCCCTGGCCACGCTCGATCTTTTGGAAAGGGGATTGATGGACAACGCCCGCCAACGCGGGGCCCAGCTCATGGCCGGCCTTGAGGGGCTTCAGCAGGAATTCGAGTGCCTGGGCGACGTGCGGGGTTTGGGCCTCATGGTCGGGGCCGAGTTGGTCGAAGACAGGGAGACGAAAGAGCGGGCCTCAAGGCTTCTGACCCAGGTGATCGAGCGCGCCTTTAAGAAAGGCTTGCTGCTCTTGGGCTGCGGCCAGAACACCATCCGGTTCTGTCCCCCATTGGTCATCTCGGCTGAGGAGATCGACGTCTGTCTGGATATCTTGCGGGAGGCCTTGGCCGAGGCCGCCGGCCCGCCCCAGGCGGGGGGCTAGCCTGGCCTCCTCGAAGCAAGGATCATAAGTCAGTGTGGCCGCCCCGCCCTCTCATGCAAACCACTTCAGGGGACGAGCCTAGCCCGGATATTGCATGGAAGTAGATTTAGGGGTTTTGTTGCTGATTTTGGGT
>CAYXRH010000029.1:17985-19918 GCA_964466355.1 uncultured Thermodesulfobacteriota bacterium | reverse complement strand
CTTCTCCAGATCCAAAGGCAAACGCTCCCAATACATCCGCAGCAGCCGCTCGGCTTCGGCCTGGTGTTTGGCCGAGACGGCCATCTCATCCACCGCCTCCTTGGCTCTGAGGCTCGAGGCGGCCTCGAGACGAAGGGCCTCGGCCTGATGGAGGGTCTGGCCCACCGGGCCGCCCTTGAGCGCGGCGCAGCCGGCCAGCGAGGACACCAAAAAAGCGGCCGTCAAAAAGATTTCAAGCCTGCGGCCCCCAAAATCCATGGCCCGCTCTCCCCTATAAAAACCGGCCTCATCCTATCAGCCCGGCCGAAGCTTTGGCAAGACCGGCGAGGTTGACAGGGATTTTTCAAGAAGATATAGGTAACTCTACTCAAACTTGGGGGTTTTAGTGGTCGAGCAGAACGGCGCGGCGCCTGATTTCAAGGCCGAGTTTGATCCGGCCAAACCCATCGTTTCTTATGTCCGGGTCGTCAGCCTGGTCGTCTCCAAAACCCGCCCCTTTTTCGAGGCCATGCCCCCCAAGGCCGGCTACCTGGCCCCGGTCTTGTTCGCCCTCATCTCCTTCCTCGTGCCCGGATTAATTCTGGCTCTGACCACCCACACCCCGAGCGCCACTTTCTTTTATCTTTTAGTCATGGTCGGCTGGATTTTGTTCGTCGGGCTGCTCCACCTGGCCGCGACCAAGCTGGTGCCCGGGCGAGGCGGCTTCGAGGCCACCCTGCGCGTGGCCGCCTACACCACCTTCACCAATCTGGTCGGCTTCATCCCGGTGCCGCTGTTTGGTCTGGCCTTCCACATCTACGGGCTCTATCTCATCTGTCACGGCCTCAGCGTGGTTCATGGCTTGAGGCTCGGCCAGGCCCTCAAGGCCCTGGTGGTGGTCGTCATCGGGCTGGTGACGGTCAATCTGATCCTGCTCAACCTTCTGTTTCGGGCCCAATGAAGCACAAAAAGGCCGCCTCAATCTGGCTCGTCCTGTGCCTGACGGCCGTCTTGTCTTGGGCTCCGCCGGCCTTAAGCGAAGACCAGCCCATCCGGGGCGTGGTCCTCATGGCCGGACCCGACGAGGCCCTGCCCCCTGGCCGGGTCAGCCAAGTGGTCATGATCATCGGCGTCAACCCCGGCTTTCATCTCAACTCCGACCGGCCGCCTCTCGACTGGCTGACGCCGACGGCCCTGAAGTTCGATGACCAGCCAGACATCGAGGTCATCCAGGTCAGCTTTCCCAAGCCAGTGGAGCGCCGATTCAGCTTCGCGCCGCAGCCCCTGCCGGTCTTCGAGAAGATGGTGCCCGTCAGACTCAGCCTCAAGATCTCGCCCGCGGCCGAGCCGGGCCTCGCCCACCTCTCGGGGCGGCTTTTGTACCAGGCCTGCACCGAGCAGCTCTGCCTGCCGCCGGCCGAGCACCGCTTCGATCTGATTTTAAGGATCGGTCAGCCGGCCGCCACCGGACCGCCGGCCGCCGGCCCGGCCCCCTCAAGCGGCGCCCCCGGCCAGGGCTCGGTTAGGGCCTGGTGGTGGATGCTGGCGACCACGTTTCTCGGCGGCCTGGCCTTGAACCTGACGCCCTGCTGCTATCCCTTGATTCCGATCACTCTGGCCTGGTTCGGTGGCCAGAGCCGGACCAGAATCGGCCTGGTCACCCACGGCCTGAGCTATCTGAGCGGCCTCATGGCCGTCTACACCGCCCTGGGCACCACCGCCGCCTTGAGCGGCCGGCTGCTGGGCTCAACCCTCCAGCATCCGGTCGTCCTCGTCGGCGTGGCCTTGATTCTGATCGTCATGGCTTTGAGCATGTTCGACGTCTACCAGTTCCACCTCCCCCGGGCCGTGACCCGCTTGGGCGAGACCGGGGCCGGCCGGCGGGGCCTGGCCGGCAGCCTGATCATGGGCCTCACCCTGGGGCTGGTCGCCGCGCCGTGCCTGGGGCCGTTCA
>CAYXRH010000029.1:16094-17975 GCA_964466355.1 uncultured Thermodesulfobacteriota bacterium | reverse complement strand
CACCTTGGGGGTGCTGACCTTCGTCGCCCAAACCGGCCGACCGGGCGTGGGCGCGGTGGTCTTTGGGGTTTTGTCTCTGGGCTTGGGCCTGCCCCTGGCCGTCCTGGGGCTTTTTTCGTCCTCAATCCTCGGCCGCCTGCCCGCCTCGGGCCCATGGATGATCTGGATCAGGCGACTCTTGGGGCTGGTCCTTTTTGTCATGGCCGCCTTTCTCATCCGGCCCCTCGTGCCGGAGACGATCTGGCGATGGGTCATGGGTCTTCTCTGCCTCGCCGCCGCGGCCGCGGCCTGGCTCAGCGGCCGGGAGCTATCTTGGCGGCCCAAGGCGGCGGTCGGGGCCGTCGGCCTCATCCTGGCCGGATTTTTCATCCTGGCTCAGCCTGGGGAGCGTGAAGTCCACTGGCCCCTTTACACGCCCCAGCGCCTGGCCGCGGCCGTGGCCGCCGGCCGGCCGGTGGTCCTCGATTTTCACGCCGACTGGTGCCTGCCCTGCCGGGAGCTCTCCACCCACCTGGCCGACGAACGAGTGGCCGCGCTTTTAAAGGAGGTGGCCACCTTCAAGGTCGATCTGACCGACTGGCGCTCCAAAGAGGCCGAGGGGCTGAGGCGGCGCTTCGGCATCAGGGGCGTGCCGACCCTGGTCTTTTTAGGTCCCAACGGCCGCGAGGTCGAAAAGCTGAGAGGCGTCGGGGCCCTAAAACCGAACGAATTGGTCGAACGGCTGGAGAGATTGCTCCGCTTGAAAGGTGAGGGGTGATGATGACAGGGGGTCGTCTGACAAAGGCGGTCGTCGGGGGTCTGCTGCTGCTTCTCTTGGCCGGCGCCGTTCAAGCCGCCGAAAGAGACCGGCTCTACACCCAGGGCCTGCGGGCCTTCGAGGACGGCGACTACCAAGAGGCGGTGAAGTTGTTCAGCCAGGTCATCGAGCTCGACCCGGCCTGGCCGGCCGGCTACGCCAGCCGGGCGGCGGCCAACTACCGCCGGGGCGATCACCGCCAAGCCGTGGCCGACGCCACCAAGGCCCTCGAGCTCGAGCCAGACTACGCCGCGGCCCTGGCCAACCGGGGCGCGGCCCAGGTGAAACTGAATCTTTTTGAACCGGCTTTAAAGGACCTGGACCGGGCCGTGGAGCTCGAGCCGGAGGAGGCCCGCTTTCACTATCACCGCGGCCTGGCCCTCATGGGCCTCCAGCGATACAAAGAGGCCCTCGAAGCTCTCGAAAAAGCGGTCAGGCTCAACCCCGGCGATCGCCAGGCCCGCCGGGCCAGAGCCGAGGCCCGGCGAAAGATCAAAGGCGATTAGCCGCCCTGGGGCGGCTTCTTCTCCTTGGCCTTTGGTGGGGTTTGACCAGACCCTCAGACGACTACTTTACCCTTCACCCCCTTGGGGCGGTTGATGTAATCCCCGGCCCAGCGGCGGACCTCGTGGCCGGATAAAACGTGGAAGGTCCGGATGCGCTCGATCAGCCCCGGGGCGAAGGTCCCCAGGGGCAGAAAGGCCACCTGGCGGCCCAGGCGCTGGACCAGGGCCCTGATCCGCGACGAGGGCGGCTCCTTGGCCAGGTAGGCCACGAGGCGCTCTCGGCTGTAGTCGGCCCCGGCCAGCAGGAGTCGCTCCGGCTTGGTCCGGGCGGCCTCGAAAAAGGGATCGGCCCACACCTCGAGCATGCGCAGGGGCGGATAGGTCATCACCAACCCGCCGTAGCGGCAGCGGCTCAAGCCCGGCCCGACCAGGTCCGCGCCCGGTTCGGTGGCGTAGAAAGCCATGTCCGACTCGTCTTGATGCTCGCCGAGCCAGGTCAGCTTCCAGGGAAAGCGCTCCTGGGGGCCGGGGTCCTGGTCGAAGATGATGACCACCGCCCCGACCCGGCCGGCCGCGGGC
>CAYXRH010000029.1:0-16084 GCA_964466355.1 uncultured Thermodesulfobacteriota bacterium | reverse complement strand
TCGCGGACGTCGATGCCGTCTTTGAGGGAAACGCTGAAGGGCTCGACGACGCGGTTGGCCTCGGCCAAGGCAGCCTGGGCCTTCTTGGCCGCCTGACGGCTGAAGCCCTCGATGACCACGTCCTCGGGCGGAAAAGAGCACAGGCCCGCCCCCTGGGACCACAACTCGGCCCACTGCCCGGGATAGGCTTCCTCCAGGGCCGGCCGCTCGATGAGGGGCACCAACCGGGGCCTCGTTCGGCGCAGCGGCTTGAAGAAGCGCACTTTTTTCTGGTTGAGCCTCAAATCCCGGCCGGAGAGCCGGATCACCTCCCAGCCGGGTTCGAGCTCCGTCCAGGGATAGGCCACGGCCTCATTGTAGACGTGGTGGGCGAACTCGTCGCCGCCGACGCCCTTGGCGCTGACGACGAGCTGATAGAAGTCCGGGGTCAGGCGGCCGGAGAGGAGGGCCCAGTTGCGCTTGAAGCGCCTCAAAACCTGGACCTGCCACGGTCTGATCTCCTGGCCGGTCTCCTTTTTGAGCGCCGCGGCGGCCCGCTTCAAGATGTCCTCGTGGACGGCGAGGCGGTCCGGGGGCTGGCCGGACGAAGGACCGCTCCGCCAGTCCTCGTAGACCTTGATCAGGGCCGGCATCTCCTGGGTGCACTCCTTGATGGATTCGGGGTCCAGGTTGGCCGGCCGGGCCTGCTTGGACCTGGCCCGGCCCAGGGGCAGGGGCTGGGGCCGGTCCAGAAGGTCCATGATCCGGGTCAGATGGCTCAGGCCGCAGACGAAGAGGATTCGTTCGTGACGCCGGCGAAGCTCCTGGAGCCGGTGGGCCATGGTTCTTTCGCGGACGAGATCCTGGTTCGTGGGCGCCGGCGGGCCAAGGATGAAGGGCCGGGCAAAGGCCTTGAGCCCCAACCTGAGAGCGGCGTAGCTGTCCGGCCAGGGCTCGGCCAGGTCGGGGTAGCCCTCAGACTCGGCGTCGACGAAAAAGGCCGGTCGATCCTCCTCCTCGGCCAGGCGCAGGGCCTCCATGGAGGCGTCGGTGGGCTCGACGAGAAGATAGACCATCCCCTCAGCCTCGGGGTAAAAAACCACCGACAGACGGGGCAGGCGGGCCACGGCCGGCTTGACGGCTTGGGCCAGGCTCCGGGGCAGCTCCACGGCCGCGGCCTGGGGTTTGAACTTCGCCCAGGCCCGGCGGACGAAGACGGCGAACTCCAGGCGTCCGTGCAGGGCCGGGACGAAGCAGATGTTGTCCTTGATGATCAGGTCCTCGGACATGACACCGCCCAGTTAGCTTATAAATAGCCGTCCCTCGGCTGACGGTCAATGGCTTGAAATAGTGTTTCATCCTCCAAAAAAGGATCATAAGTCAATGTGGCCGCTCGGGCGGAGCGGCGGTCTGCCGGCGGCTTGTAAATCGCCCATTTCGGCCGCCCTGCGCTCTCCTTCAGCCAGAGCGGCCGCGGGGCCGAGAAGACCGGCCAAAATTGGGGCGGCGGGTTGACTTGGGCTTTTGACATCACCTATGATAAAATATAAAAATTCACTCACGAGGTCGGAGGGTTAGGCGCGTCGGCCCACAAAGGCCCGGCCGTTTGGCTGGGCCTGGGATCGTCGGCCCGGGAACGGGGGCCTGGATTATTGGTCAAGACAATCGTTGGCGCCCGAGAGACCTTCAAGCCAGGCCTGACTAAACGGCGACGCGTCCCCGAGGCTGACGCCGCCGAGGCGGGTTATTCATGAAGCCGTTCCTGTCATTCAGCGCTTCGATTCTTTTTCGCATAATCATTCCCGGCGTGATCGGGGCCTTGAGCCTCTTTCCCTTGATCACCTACATAAATCTGAAGTTGAACATCCATCAGGAGATAAGCTACAGCCTCTTGTTCGTCCTTCTCTCCCTGACCATCGGCTTCCTGGCCTCCCTTTTTGACAGCGGCATCTATCAGATCTACAGCGGACAGAACTGGCCCCAGAGGCTGCGCGGTCACTTCACCGACCGCTTCAACGAAAAGATAGAGGCCCGCTACGAACAGCTCAAAAAGTCCAAGGACGCCGCCGAGAAGCAGACGCTGCTGGACTGGCTGGCCGCCTTTCCCCTGAAAAGCCGGGCCAAGACCAAGACGGAGGCGGTTTTGCCGACCAGACTGGGGAACATCGTCAGGTCATATGAGGCCTACCCCAGCCGCCGGTACGGGATGAGCGGCCCCGGCTTCTGGCCGCGGATGTGGATGGTCGTCGAGGGCGACCGCCGCCGCGAGATGGACGCCGTCTCGGCCCAAGCCGACTGCGCGACCTATGTTTCTTTTTTGATGATCTGGGTTTCAGGGTTTTATGTCGTTGCCTTCATCTTTGACGGGCTCAATTTTCCGACCCAGGTATTTGGACCGACGTTCACTTCAACGGTCAGCATCGGCGCCCTGAGCCTCAGGCTTGATCCGCTCATCCTTCTGATCTGGGGGCTCATCTTCCTGGTGTTGGCCCGGAGCTTTTATTTGATCTCCCTGCCGCTCCACCTCCGCTACGGCGATTACTTCCGGGCCGTCTTTGACCTCCACCGCGAGAGCTTGAGAAGGCGGATGACGACCGAAGCCGATGTCTCGTATTGGGATGAAATGTGGAGTCTGATAAACTACAGTCTGCGGAAGTGTCCCGAGTGCCAGAAGTTTTATCCGGCTGACAAGGCCGAATGCCCTTACTGCAAGAAAAAAGAGGCTGGTCAGGCCGGCTAGACGCCGGCTTCAAGCCGATCCAGCCAAGACAGAGACGGTCATGACCCCTTGAATGATCGACAAGCCCAAAGCGGCCCACAATATGAACAGCGAGGCCGGCGTATTGAACTCGGGGCGGCCTTTTTTGATGAAATAAGCGTGAATTGAAAAGGCGAACAGCCCCGCCAGGCTCAGAATCAAGGAGAAAAAAAGGCCGGCCCGAGAACGCTCCAAGAGGAGGGCCAGGCCCAGGAGGACGAGGAAGATCAAGGGGAGGTGAATTATGACAAAGCCGCTCGGCCCCCCTTTGAGCTTAAAGAGCTCCCACTCCCGCCAGTAGGCCGAGTCGATCTCGTGGCAGATCAAAAAGACGGCGTTGACCAGATAAATCCAGGGCAGCAGGTCGAGCATTCAGGCCGCTCCTAAAACCGCTTCCTCTACCATTCTTTTGGCTTCTTCGAGGAGGTTTTTTGCTTCCTTCTTTGCGTCTTTACTTTTGCTGACCAAGTCAGCAACTTGTTCTTGGATTTCAAAGTCGATTGCCGGTAATAGCATTTTCTCGACATCTTGCGGGTAAAGATGGAGCTGTCCAGTGGCACCAGACGTGTATCTGTCAAATTGTAACTGACCCACTAAGGACTGCAATAGAACCTGTAAGTAATATGATTGAAAGGGATGATCGCGAATTATCGTCACCTCAGATACTGTAGCACACTTATAAGACTTATCAAATGCCTGCACTTTTCCGATAGAGCCGAAACCTATAGAGGATATTAGCACATCTCCTTCTTTAAGAAAAAAAATGTTTTCCTTTTTTGAGTTACACTTAAGAAATTTCGAATTGTCGTCAATGTCTATAAGATCGCATGCCCTAATTATTTCAATCCCGTCATTATTATAAGCATTTGGGTTCCTGCCTCTTAGAACCTTTGATTTTTCCCCAATATAAAAAACACTGAACTTTTTTTGTAAATTATCCAGTAAAGTATAATACTTAGTCTGAAAGAACTCCGCGTCGAAGCGCCGGGCCTCTCGCATCTCCGAGAAAGGCCGCTCGTAGAACAGCGCCAGCGGCCGATATCTTCAAGACCTAGTTCGGAGAGGAGAGTGTATTCTGCTCGCTGGTAGTATGTTCTCGCTTCTTGCTTCTTATCATAAGCCGCAGTAATTAAATAGTGGACTTCTTGTTCGATTTGACCCAATCTTGGAATCCGTAACTCATGTAGATAAGAAGGGGCAACATGTGGTTGAGCTGCGCCATAGGCACCTCTTCTAAGTAAGCCCCGACCTATTGAAGTATTAAAAAAGGTCGCCAGATATCCACAAGGTATTTCTCTAGGCCGAATGATTAGACAATCTGCACAGGCGAAGATCTCTGGTGGCTCCCCAAGATAGCAGGCCGTATCACCGAAATTAACCCCCGATCGTGTAATGACGACATCACAGAAGTGAAGGCGATTTTTAGCTAAAACTGACCTCATTGACTCTGGCATATAAACTGTTGTATCGAAAAGTAGATAGTTTTTACGTATATTCTGCGCTAGGAGAATTTGAATTCCATAATCAACATATTCTCTTTTTATCTCAACCGGATGGATGATGTCTTCCACCAAGTTCTCAAGGTGATCCGCAGATCCGGATGTTAATAGTTCAAACTCTAAGTAGGATGGCTGATAATATTCAGCGTCCAACCGCATCGCGCCGCCGAAATCACTTAACTGAACCTCACTCCAAACAGCCATCAGCCCTCCTCCAGGTGGAAGGAGAAGCCCTGCCGCTTGGCGAAATCGATGAAGCCGTCGGCGATCTGGAAAAGGTCGTGCTCAACAATCATGTGATTGTGTTTATCCAGATACGGCCTGCCGTCCGCATCCTTTTTAAAAATGTAATTCCCTGAATTGTCCTTGCCGCCCTTTTGGCTGGTGGCCATGAACACGGGATAGTCTTCCACCCAAGGACACAGCGGCCCAGCGGCGAGATCATCATTCCATTTCTGGAGGAAAAGAATGCTCGTCTTGGTCCCGGTGTGGGGCTTGAAGGTGTTGACGTGCAAGCCGACCACGGCCAGGATGCGGGCTTTGTCGGCGACGAAACGGCGAATGTATTCGTCCGAGGTGTTGTTGTATCGCCCCTGGGGCAGGACAATGCACATGCGACCGCCAGGCTTCAGGAACTCCAAGTTGCGCTCGATGAACAGAATGTCCCGACCGAGCTTGGTGGCCCATTTGCCGTTCTTCTTCTTGGAGAGATCGTATTGGTGAAGAATTCGCGTGTCTTTAATGTCCCCGGCAAAAGGTGGATTGGTCATCAATACGTCAAAGTTGAAGTGACGGAAATTTTTCTGGTTGAAGGCGTCCGTGGCCGGCTCATTCGAGAAGCGGCGCAGCAAAGGCCGCATGGCCACGCGCACGTCGTCCGGCCAATGGCGCGGATCCAAGGTGTTGGCCCGGTAGACGTTGCTCCGCCCGTCCCCGGCGATCAAGTTCAAGGCCTTGGCTATCTTGACCGAACGGCTGTCGAAGTCGATGCCGTAAACGAATTGCGCGGCGTAATCACTCTGCCATTTCTTGGGTCCTTCGGCGACGAACTCATTGCCCCAGACGTGGAAGATGGTGTGTACGGTGAAGCCGCAAGACCCGGCGGCGGTGTCGATCATGTATTCGTCAATGGCGGGGTTTAGCATTTTGACGCACATGTCGATGACGTGGCGGGGCGTGAAGTACTGGCCCTTGCTGCCCTTGCCCACCTGCACGGACAGATATTTAAAAGCTTCGTCGATGATTTGGAGGTTCGAGTTCAAGAGTTTGATGTCTTCAAGAAAGGTTCCGCAGGTGACCAGGTGGTTCGGCTCCAGATCGATGCTTTCATCGGCCAGGAAAACCCCGGACCACTGGCTTTTGGCTTTTTGAAAAAGGCCGTTTATGCGGTCATAGAATTCCCTTGCCGTTGAGCCCTAAAGGCGAAAATCCAGGTTAGGGGCTTTGCCGCCTTTGCCTGGCCGAGAGGCCTGCCACTCGTCATAGAGCTTGGCGTAGATAAGCTTGAACACCTCTTCAAAGGCGTCCACTCCGGCGTTGGCCAAGACCAGGTCTTCCATGTCCAGAATGATGGACTTTAGAGTCAAGCGCTCTTTGACCAGCCTGTTTTCCTCGTTGAGCCGCGCGATGTCCCACCGCTCGGTGAGAAGGTCGGAAAGCTTTTGGTCCGCCCGAGGAATGTCCGGCAGGTTCTTGAACAGGTTGGGCTCTTCGCGGTTGAGATAGACTATCTCGCCGCCGTTGGTCCAGACGCCGATGGGCGAGCCCTCGGCGTTGCAGTATGACTCCAACTGCTCCCGCCCGTCTCGGCGGTTCGGCTTCTTGCACTCGACGATAATGTAGGCCGTGTCTGGGTCGTCCTTGTCGGTGATGACGATGTCCGCCGCCTTGGTGTGGACGGCCGAGCCGAAGTAAACGGCCCGCTCCACGTGAATCCTGTCCTTGGGGTAGCCGTATTTTTTTATCAGCTTGTTCAGATAGAGTTGGCGGACTATCTCCTCGGGCTTGGCCATGCGCTCCCGGCCGCTGCCGAGGCAGCGCAGATAGGGCTTGCCCCGCTTCTCGAAGATTGAGTCCTCGACTGATTTTATTTCCGAGTGGGTGAAGAGATCGAGAGAGTATTGAGAATCTCTTAATATATCCTTGAGAGTGTAAACCCCGTCGGTCACGGCTCAACTCCTCAATAAACCAAGTTATAAATAAATGACAGACTAGTGTTTAGCCCGTAAATACGCGCGTGGTTGTTCCGCGGACGGAGCGAAAAGCCGTCACTCCACCACGACCACCCTCTTGAACCTCTTCTTGCCCGCCCGCACTAAGAAGGACTTCTTGCCCTTGACCAGCTCCTTGACGGGCTGGTCAAAGGCGAGGACCTTGCTGTCGTCCACGTAGGCCCCGCCCTGAGCGATGAGCCGCCGCGCCTCGGAGCCGGAGGTGCACAAGGTAGTAGTATCCCCAAATAGCTGAAAGGCGGCCAGGCCTTCCAGGTCCGCGGCGGAGATTATTGCCGTGGGCACGTCGTCGGCCCGGCCCTGGCCCTTGAAGGCCGCCCGGGCGGCCCGGCGGGCCGCCTCGGCCTCGGCCTGGCCGTGGTTGATCTTGGTCGCCTCAAAGGCGAGGACTTCCTTGGCCTGGTTTATGTCCGCCCCTTGGAGGCGGCCCAGGCGCCTGACCTCCTTTAGAGGCAGAAAGGTGAAGTAGGCCAAGAAGCGCTCCACGTCGGCGTCGTCGCTGTTGATCCAGTACTGGTAATATTCGTAGGCGGAGGTGAGCTCCGGATCGAGCCACACCGCTCCGCCGGCCGTCTTGCCCATCTTGGCTCCGGAGGAAGTGGTGATGAGGGGGAAGGTGAGGCCGTAGAGCTGGGGTCCGCCGAGGCGGCGGGAGAGGTCGATGCCGGCGAGGATGTTGCCCCACTGGTCGTTGCCGCCCATCTGGAGATGGCAGTTGAAATGGACGGCTTGATGGTAGAAGTCGTAGGCCTGGAGGAGCATGTAGTTGAACTCGATGAAGCTGAGCCCCGTCTCCGAGGCCATCCTCTGGCGGGCCGACTCGTGGCTCAACATCCGGTTGACCGAAAAGTGGCGGCCGAAGTCCCTCAAAAACTCGATGTAGTTGAGTTCGCACAGCCAGTCGGCGTTGTTGAGCATGAGGGCCTTGCCCTGGCTGAAGTCGAGGAATCGGCTGAGCTGCTTTTTGAGCGCCTCGGCGTTGGCCTCGAGATCCTGGCGGCTCAAGAGCTTGCGCATCTCGGTCTTGCCCGAAGGGTCGCCGACCAGGCCGGTGCCGCCGCCGACCAGGGCGATGGGCCGGTGTCCGTGGCGCTGGAGATGGGCCAGGGCCATGATCGGCACCAGGCTGCCCACGTGAAAGCTCTTGGCCGTGGGGTCGAAGCCGATGTAAGCGGTCACGGTCTCGGTCTCGAAAAGACTTCTCAAGCCCACCTCGTCGGTCACCTGGGCGATGAAGCCTCTCTGGGCGTATGTCTCGTACAAGTCCACGAAAAACCGCCTCCCTACTTGGCGTATTCCACCGCTCTGGTCTCGCGAATGACCGTGATCTTGATCTGGCCCGGATACATCAGCTCCTCCTCGATCTTGCGGGCCACGTCCCGGGAGAGGAACACGGCGTCCTCGTCGGTCATCTTGTTGGACTCGACGATGATCCTCAGCTCCCGTCCGGCCTGGATGGCGTAGGTCTTCTCCACGCCGCCGAAGGAGGTGGCGATGCGCTCCAGATCCTCCAGCCGCCTGACGTAGCTCTCCAGCATCTCCCGTCTGGCGCCGGGCCGGGCCCCGGAGAGGGTGTCCGCGGCTTGGACCAACACGGCCAGGACCGAGTTGGGGGGCACGTCCTCGTGATGGGCGGCCAAGGCGTGGACGATGCGGGGCGACTCGCCGTACTTGCGGGCCAGGTCGCCGCCGATGATGGCGTGGGGCCCCTCGACCTCGTGGTCGACGGCCTTGCCGATGTCGTGCAGGAGGCCGGCCCTTTTGGCCTGTTTGGGGTTCAGCCCCAGCTCAGAGGCCATTATGCCGCACAAAAAGGCCACCTCCAGGGAGTGCTGAAGCACGTTCTGGGCGTAGGAGCTGCGAAACTTCAGCTTGCCTAAAAGCTTAATCAGTTCAGGGTGGATGCCGTGGACGCCCACGTCAAAAGCGGCTTGTTCGCCGGCCTCGCGGATCTGGGCCTCCAGTTCGCCCTCGACCTTGTTGACCACCTCTTCGATGCGGGCGGGGTGGATGCGGCCGTCGTTGATCAGCCTCTCCAGGGCGATGCGGGCCACCTCCCGCCGGATGGGGTTGAACCCGGAGAGGATGACCGCCTCCGGAGTGTCGTCGATGATGACGTCAATGCCGGTCGCCGCCTCCAAGGCGCGGATGTTGCGACCCTCGCGGCCGATGATGCGGCCTTTCATTTCCTCGTTGGGCAGATGCACGGCCGAGACGGTCTTCTCGGCCACGTAGTCGCCGGCGTAACGTTTTATGGCCTGGGCGATCACCTCCACGGCCTTGCGGTCGGCCGTCTCTTTGGCCTCGCAGTCGATCCGTTTGATCAGCTTGGCCGCCTCGTGCTTGGCCTCGGCCTCCATAGTCTTGATGAGCATCTCCTTGGCTTCGCTGGCGCTCATCCCGGCCAGGCACTCCAACTCGGCCTGGGTCTGGGCGATGAGGGTTTGATATTCGACCCGGCTCTTTTCGGCCTGGGTCTCTTTTTCCGTTAAAATCGACTCGCGCTCGGCCAGCCGCTTGTCCTTGTTCTCCTGGGCCTCCTCCTTCTTTTCGAGGGCCGTTTCTCTTTGCAGCAACCTTCGTTCCAAGTCCAAGAATTCCTGTTTGCGCTCCCGGGTTTCGCGCTCGAAGTCCTGCTTCATCTGATAGAGCTGGTCTTTGACCTGGAGTTCGGCCTCCTTTTTGATTGTTTTCGCTTCCTTGTGGGCGTCTTCGATGATCCGCTTCGAGATCTTCTCCAGCGATTCGACGCGGCTTTCGACGACGAATCGGCGGAGGATGATCCCCAGGGCCACACCTACGCCCAGGCCGGCGGCTGAGAGCAGCAGGGCGGGAAACAGGTCCATACTAGCTCCTTTCGGGGCCGATGGCCTCGAGAATCGCGCCCGAAGCTGGCTTGAATGGCAAATTTTTATATCGTCGCCTTGGAAATAAGCTTCAACCAGGTGACATCCGTTCAGACCCAGATTTTGGGGAGACGCCTTCCAATCCTCTCCTCTTTCCCTGTCAGGTCCTGGTTTTCAATCGAGGCGACTTGACCGTCTTTTCATGAAGACGGTTTCAGCGGCCAGGCTTCAACGCGGTCCTAAAAGCTCAATCATGGCCCTCGCTTATATTAAAGGGCGGCCCCCGCCGATGCCGTGTCAGGCCGCCTTTCTTGGACCGTAAGCCATAGGTGGGGGCTTAACAGTCTCTTTAGGCCCAGGCGCTTCGGCCCGGGCTCACCAAGGCTGGCGGAAGCTCCCATGACGGTCGTGTTGGTGCAAAAAAGTGCCGCCGATCACGCACACCGCAGGGGCCGCTCGCTATGTGATTTCCGCCTCAATGGCGTCGATGATCCTCCTGGCGCGTTCCTCCAATCTATTTTTAAGTTCCCAGTGCGTCTCCTTTAACTGAAGGTATTCATTGGCGATATCCAAAGCGGCCAGAACGGCCACGTTGAGCTTTATGTTCGAGCGCATCGCGGCCTGATATTCACCAACCTTGGCGCGCACCAGTTCGGCCGCCGCTCGAACCTGGCCCTCTTCGGCCTCGGTCCTCAAGGTGTAGGTTTGTCCCAAGAGCTCGATATCGACTAGCCGGTCCAAACCTTAATCCTGCTCCACCTCCGCCTCGATTCGCTGGAGCAAAACCTCGACGCGCCGCCTGACCTCGCCACTGGCCGCCAGCGCGGCCTGCTTCTCTTCTTCGAGTCCGACTATTTGGGCCTGGCTCTCCTGGAGAGAGGTCTTGAGCGCTCGGTTTTCTTCCTTGAGGGAGCGCAGCCGGTTCAGAAGTTGATCCACTTCCCGCCCCAAAGCGTCAAAGACGTCGTTATCCACCTTCATACCCTCACAAATCTCATGTGCACAATCGAAATATATATTTAGAACCTCATTGAGGTCAAGGCATTTGTCTTGTTTGTCTTTCCGGTTGAAAGCCGAGGCATAAAATAATAATGAACATCGACAAAGGATCCCTCAGGCCGAGCCTGGGGTGGGATGATAAAAGAAAGCCGCCCGGGTAATTTCAGACCTCGCCCGGACGGCCTTTTTCCACCCCGCGGCCTGGAGGTCAGTTCAGAGCGTTTCGTTTCTCCCCCTTGAGCAGCAAGTCGCGCACTTGCTCGGCCGCGGCCGCGGCCACGTTCATCTGGGCCTCCTCGGTGGAGGCCCCCAGGTGAGGGGTGCAGATGAAATTCTGGCAGCTCATCAGGGGGCAGGCGCCCGGCGGCTCGGTGGCGAAGACGTCCAGGGCGGCGCCGGCCAGCTTCCCTGATTCGAGAGCCTCCCGGAGGGCCCCTTCGTCGACGATGCCTCCCCGGGCGGCGCAGATCAGAAAGGCCCCGTCCTTCATTCTGGCGAGCCGTGCGGCGTTGATGAGCCTGGATGTCTGTTCGTTTCTGGGGATGTGGAGGGTGAGATAGTCGCAGCGGGGCAGAAGCTCATTCAGGTCATGAAACAGCTCCACGCACAGGGAGGCGGCTTTGGGCTTAAAAAAAAGGGATCAAAGCCGAGGACTTTCATCTTCAAACCCTGGGCCAATTCGGCGACGATGGAGCCGATGGCCCCCAACCCGACGACGCCCAAGGTCTTGCCTTTCACCTCCCGTCCTCGAAGGGCCTTTTTTTCCCACTGGCAGGCCTTGAGGCTGGCCGTGCCCTGGGGGATGTGGCGCGAGAGGGCCAGCATCAGCCCGATGGTCAGTTCGGCGGCGGCGTTGGAGTTCTGGCCCGGCGTGTTCATGACTGTGATCTCTCTGGCCGTGCAGGCCGGGATGTCGATGTTGTCCACGCCAGTGCCGGCCCGGGCGACGACTTTGAGCTTGGCGGCCGCCTCGAGCAAATCCGGGGTCAGTTTGGTGGCTGAACGAACGATGAGCCCATCGTACTGGCCGATGACGGCCTTGAGCTCCCCGGGCTTGAGGCCAGTGTTGACGTCCACCTCCAAGCCGGCCTTTTGAAGGATCTCCACGCCGATGTGGGCCATGGGGTCAGCGACCAAGACCTTCATGATGGCTCTCCTAGCTCTAGTGTTTCATCTGAGACATGAGGCTAGCCGTTGCGCCTGGCGAAATGGGTCATGAAGTCAACCAGGGCGTCCACGGCCTCCTGGGGCACGGCGTTGTAGAGCGAGGCCCTCAAGCCGCCCACCGAGCGGTGGCCCTTCAAGCCCCCCAGACCGGCCGCCAGGGCCTCGGTCACGAACCGCTGCTCCAACTCCTCGTCGGGCAGGCGGAAGGTGACGTTCATCAAAGAGCGATCCTCCTCGGCCGCCGTGGGCCTGAAGAAGCCGCCGCTTCGAGCCATGACCCCGTAAAGGGCCTCGGCCTTTTTTTGGTTCAGGGCGGCCATCTTCTTTAAGCCACCGACCTCCTCTTCGAGCCACTTCAAGACCAGCCCGACGACGTAGATGGCAAAGCAGGGCGGCGTGTTATAAAGCGAGTTCTTTTCGGCGTAGGTGGTGTAGCGAAGCATGCTCGGCACGCTTTCGGGCGTGCGTGCGAGCATGTCCCGGCGGATGACGACGAGACAGATCCCGGCCGGGCCTAAGTTTTTCTGGGCCCCGGCGTAAAAGAGGCCGAAGGGCTTCGGATCAAAGGGGCGGGAGAGGATGTCCGAGCTCATGTCCGCGACCAAGGGGGCCTCGACCTGGGGGAAGACGTGGAACTGGGTGCCCTTGATGGTGTTGTTGGTGGTGAAGTGGAGGTAGGCGGCTCCCCGAGGGATTTCATAGTTCTTGGGGATGTAGGAGTAGTTTTTGTCCGCCGAGGAGGCCGGCACGACCGGCGCGAACCCCTGGATGTGGGCCTCCTTGATGGCCTTGGTGGACCAGGTTCCGGTGTCGAGGTAGGCCGGCGAACGCCCCTGGGCGAGGTTCATGGGGACCATGGCGAACTGAAGCGAGGCCCCGCCCTGAATGAAAAGAACCTTGAATTCGTCGGACAGGTTGAGCAGTCTTTTGAATCGCGCGACGGCCTCGTTGATGACGGCGTCGAATTCCTTAGAGCGGTGGCTTATCTCCAGGATGGACATGCCGCTGCCTCTGAAATCCAACAGCTCGGCCTGAACCTGCTTCAAGACGCTCAAGGGCAAGGCGGACGGACCGGGGTTGAAATTGAAGATGCGCTGGCTCATCGTCTCTTCCTCCGCGCCCCGCTCGACAGGGCCTTTTGTAAATGGCGTCCGCCTCGAAATTCCATGTTTTTCAAGAGTTTATAAAATCTTCGAAAAACTTGAGGCGGCTTAAGACTGGGCTAGCTGTTAACATTGGCCCGGCGGGCGTGTCAAGGCCCAAGGCTGAGATGTAAAAAATTTGGGCGCCGCCGAAGCGGCGCCCGGTGAGGGAACACACGGGGACTATCCAGGATCGGGTAACCGAGGGGGGCAACCCCGGTCAGGACTGGCCATCCTGGAGGTTGACAGTCCCCGCAGGGGTCCCGGCTTTTGAGCGGAAGATTGACGGGCGGGGGCAACCTTCCGGCCGAGGACTCCTCATGGGGTGTTGTAACGAGCTAGATACCTCACCTAAGAGGAATGGCAATTGGACTAAAGTAGAATTATGGTATCAGGTGATCCTCGCCGAACCGGGCCGCCCGAGGAACAAGGCCGCCAATTGGGCGCGGCTGTCCACGGCGAATTTGCGCAAAAGGCGGGACACGTGAGCCTTGACGGTCACCTCGGAGATGAACAGGGTCTCGGCGATGGCGGCGTTGGAGAGCCCCCCCAAAACCAAGCCCAACACTTCTCTTTCCCGGGGGCTTATCTTAGGCTTGGGTTTCGGGGTCTTTTGTTCGGCGGCCAACAAAAAGAAGACGTGGTTCTGACCCTGGGCGGTGCGGTTTGGCGAGGGCGCCTGCCAGGTGAGACGATACCTCATCCCCGAGGCGCCGACCAACATCAAAGCCGGCCTTGAATCTCCGGGCCGGACTGAAGAGTTGAGGCCGTGGCGGACAAAGCCCGGCGTCTCGCCATTTTCCTCCCCCCTGAGCCAGCGGTCGAAGCCCAGGTCGTCCATAGCTTTTTGAGCGGCCTGGTTGGAGTGTTCGGCTTTGGCGGTGCGGGGATTGACCACGACCAAGCCGACCGAGAGGTCCTCGTCCACCACCCGCACCAAGCGCTCGGCCGTCCAGACCTGCTCCTGGGCCCGCTCCATGGCCTCGATGAGGCGCTGGAAGGAGTCTAGCTCCCCCTTGATGACGTAATCGGTCACGCCGCTCAAAAATGCCTCCCGGGCCACCTTCTCGCTGCCGCGGCCGGTGAGGAGGATGACCGGCATGTCCGGGGCCCGCCGCTTGAGTTCTCTGGTCAGCTCCAGGCCGTCTTTGCCGGGCAGGCCGTAGTCGACCACGGCCACGCTCACCTCCTCCAAGTCGGGCAGGGCCAAGGCCTCTTCGGCCGATTCGGCCAGCTCAATGCGCCACTCGGGCTTGGCCTTTTGGAGGGACAGACTGGTCACCGTGAGGACGAGGGTGTCGTCGTCTACGAGGAGAACTCTATTCAACTCAGGCATATATGACCTACGAGGTTGCTATTTCCTTTTTACACTCCTGGCCCAAGCAGGTCAAGGGGTCGTCCGGCCAAATGTAGCAAACAAAAAGCCAGAAAACATTGACGTATAGGGCCGATTCTGATAAATAGACTTGCGCTGTTCCCCGGTAGCTCAGCTGGCAGAGCAGGTGGCTGTTAACCACCGGGTCGGCGGTTCGAATCCGTCCCGGGGAGCCATCAAAGGCATCAATGATTACAATATTTTACGGTTAACCCTCGCCTTTCCTTTCGAGGCTACTGAACATTGATGGTGAGGCGAATTGGTAATGATATTAGCCGGTTCGCCTTTTCGCTTGGAGGGGATTCTTTCGCTAAAAACTGGTTAACGGTATTTCAAAAGGGACGGGCTAGGCCTTCTTTGCTGGCGATTTCACTTCTTGACTTGAATGTTCCATTTTCGAGCAGTCTCCTCCAGCCGATGGCTTTGTGGATGACATGTCGGTGAGGTTGGCACACCTGTCCTATTTGTGAGGAAAACGTGAAGGAAACGCCTGATCCATTAGTGGCTGGGTTTGGCGCCACCCCCGGCGGTAGGTTCCGCAAGGGTAAGCAAGGTCTCGAAATCCTGCCGAAGCAGATGCAGCAAAGAAACGATCGCCTTCCCACCCTTGCCCGGCGGGACTGGATTGTTGATGCTTGAACCCAGTTGGCGGCAGGCTTCGTCGAAATCGATAAGTGTTGGAAAGGGCTTGGTATGCCTTAAGCTTTCCGCCGTCTGGACACACAAGCGTTGAAAGCTCGTTGTCACCTGCGAAAGGGCAGCCTGAAGGCCGGGTTCGTCTTCGAGATTCGGTGTCGCCAGGGTGACACGGCCGATGAAAACAACATCCCAGTAAACACGCGTGAGGATTCTCACGATAGGTGCGGCCTCCGGGAGACGACGCCGCGCGGCTGACGACAACCTCCCCAGCTCACTATAAATGTCGCGCTGTAGCTGAATCGTTTGTCCGGCATCGCCTGGCCTGCGGGAAAAGGGCAATAAGGCGGCGAGACCAAGGATGATCTTGGCCGCAGGTTCATGACCCGTCCCCGGATGCCGCGCGAACGAGAGGACGAATGAAAAGAGGCCACCGATGAAGGCGCCAAGGCCCACGGCCAGGACCCGCCCGATCGCCGCCGCAAGGGGTGTTGTGACCGACCCGCCAGCCGACAGCACGATGATTGACGTAACGAGAGCGGTGCGATATTGGGGGCGTAACGCTGCTAAAAAACTGAGTGGAACGATGATCGCGGCGAGCAGAGGGAGGCTGGGAACACTCCATAACCGGGCCAAAGAGAGGAAACTTACCGCCATTACAGCTCCGGTTATTGTTCCGAGCAGGCGATCGCGGGAAACAGTTAACATATTACCGAAATCAAAACTGAAGACAATGACCGCTGAAAGGACGGACCAGTAGCTTCCCGAGAGACGCAGGGCATGTGAGAGGACGTACGAGGTCATGGCCGCAGTTGCCATACCTGCGGCATATTTCACCTGCATTGCGGAAAGCCCGGCAGAGAGCTCACCCCAGGAAGAAATCTTCCGGCTCACGTATTATTCGTCCTTTGTAAGACGGTCCAGAAGACGGGATGCCCGGAGAAGAAGCCTGCGCTCATGGGGTGACAAAGTCTGCTTCATCTCTTTGGTGAGCCATGCCTCTTTCCTGTGAATGTCTGCTGTCAGCGCTTTCTTACCCTCTGAAGTAAGGGTGATCAGAAGACGCCTCCTGTCCGCTCCGTCCGGCTGCCGCGAGATGAAACCTCTCTTCTCGAGGTAGGCCAGAAGTCTCGTCAGCGATTGAGGCCGGATACGTTCCCGCGTCGCAAGTTCGGTGGCAGTCACGGCGTCTTTTCGATAAAGAATCCCCAGAATGCTGAGTTTGAACAGACTGAGCTTCTCATCCGCCCGTTCCAGACGCATTCGTCTCACCAGACGAAAAACGCTCCGCCGTATTGAGCTTGCTGTCTCCGCTAAATCGGCACTTTGTTTTCTGATGCGTGTCATAATTTTAATAAGCTATAGCTTATTATCTTGTGAATGTCAAGGTCTCTAAAAAATCACTGACCACCGGCATAGCCGGTGGTCTGAGGAAGGCCCCTAAAAGGGGCC
>CAYXRH010000028.1:10845-20094 GCA_964466355.1 uncultured Thermodesulfobacteriota bacterium | reverse complement strand
CCGGCCTAAAACCCAAATCTTGACCAGGGGGATACCATGTCTGTTCCCTGTCCCATTTACCGAGCGGCAACATGGTTGACAATATCCGCGGGCCTGGTCTATGGTCAAGTAACGGGTTGAGTGCGACGGAGGCAGTTTTGGGGTTCTTTTTGGGATGAGCGGCGTTTGGTGGAATCTCATTTCCGTAGAAAAAATGCTATTATTGTATTGTCAGCTGGGTCGGGGTTGCATCTGTCGTCTCTGGGGGACGAAAGTCACCCTCGCGGCTACTCAATGCGTATTTCAGGGCCGGATCGGCGCTGAATTTACTCTTCTGTGAGCCCGTAATTTTTTGACTGATGTCTGGCGGTGGCTCGGCGAACCGAGCCGGCCTGGTGTAGGTGACCACTCGAAAGCATGCCTGAAAGCCTCCAGATCGTCCTCGGGCTGGGTTTCTTGGCCGTGGTGTACATCCTGACCCGCATCGGCGTGGCCTGGCGGCTGAGACGAAGCAGCGAACAGCTCATCCATCAGCTGCGCGTCCAGGGGGCGATGGATGTATCCTCCGCGGTGGATTTAGGCGTCTCCCAGAGGGCTTTCTTTAAGTTGGGGCTGAGAGACTACCGGGCCATGGCCCTGCAGTCCATGGTGCGCGGCGGGGTGGTCGGACAGACCGTTAACGGCAAGTATTACCTCACCGTGGACCCGATGGCTGGAAAGGAGGTGATGAAGTCCGGATCAGGGGTTTAAGATTCTTTTAATAAATAGAGACTTATGAATCGCCAGCAAGGAGGGGGAGAATGAAAAGGATTGGATTGGTTGCGGTTTTGGCCACCTTAACCTTGGTCCTTGCTTTGGGGGCGAACGCCTCCGCGGCCACGATCAAGTGGAGGATGGGCTCCACCTGGACGCCGGCCATCAACCTCTACCACGGCGACCAGGCCATGATCAAGTATGTCAGCGAAATGACCAAAGGAGACTTTGAGATCAAGTGGTTTCCTTCCGGCTCGCTCATGAAGGCCTTTGAGTACTTTGACGCCTGCTCCAAGGGCGTCGTCGAGGCCGTCGGCGACTGGCCGAGTTACTGGGTCAGCAAGGATCCGGCCTTCGACTTTCTGGGCTCCATGCCCTATGGCTTCACCAACATGGATTACATGATCTGGATGTATCAGTTCGGCGGACTGGAGCTCTATCAGGAGATGTATGGAAAATACGGCATGACTTACTTCTCTCTCGGCTCGACGCCCATGGAATCAGGTTTTCGCACCACGGAGAAGACCGGACCCATCAAGTCCGCGGCTGACTACAAAGGCAAGAAGTTGCGGACCCCGGCCCGGGCGACCATCTGGATTCTGGAGCAGCTCGGCGGCGCGCCGATCAAGATGCCCGGCGGCGAGATCTATCTGGCCGTGGAGAGGGGCACGCTGGACGGCGCCGAGTTCTCGAGCCCCGGCATTGACTGGGAGATGGGCTTCGCCGAGATCACCAAGTACTGGAGCGTTCCCTGCTGGTTCCAGCCGGCCTCCCAGGTGGGCGTCATGGTCAACAAGAAGGCCTTTGACTCCCTGTCCGAGCAGTATCAGGCCATTTTCAAGACGGCCTGCCGGGCGGCGGCCATGGAAAGCCTGACCTTCTACGAGGCCGACGCTGGACGGGCCATCGAGAAGTTCAGGGCAAAGGGCATCGAGGTCGTCAAACTGGATGACGAGAGCCTCAAGAAGCTGGACGAGCTGGCCGGCGAGTACATCATCATGGCGGCCAAGAAGAACAAGGATTTCGCCAAAATACTCAAGTCACAGATGGACTATCTCAATGAATACAAGGACTGGCGCGACATGACCGGCAAGTTCGGCTTTGGTCACCATCCGACGTACGTGGACAAGGTCACGGCCGAGTTAAAACAAATGGGCGTTAAGTAAGCTCCAAAGAGGCCTTTGGAGCGACCGCTCCAAAGGCCTCGCCTAGTCGGCGGCGTGGATTTGGCCGCACGCCGCTGATCTCTTAGGCCAGAGGGACTTTGAGTTTGCATGAGATTTCAAAGAGATCTTTTCGCCCTGAATGAAAGGCTCGCCCATGTCGCTCCAGAGGCTTTTGAGGGGAATGGACCAGGTCAGCGAATGGTCTGGCAAAATCTTCGTCTGGTTGATCATCCCTTTGACCGCGGTCGTGGTCTTTGAGGTGATATCGCGCCGTTTCTTCGGCTCACCGCACATCTGGGCCACTGAAGTCACCGACTACATCTACGGCCCTCATTTCATGCTCGTCGCGGCCTACACCCTGCTCCACCGCGGCCACGTGAGCGTGGACATAATTTATGTGCGCTTCTCGCCGAGGGTGCGGGGGGTGCTGGACATCTTCACCCATCTTGCTTTCTTCTTTCCTTTTTGCGTCATCGTCTTTTATCAGGGGATCATTTTCGCCCAAACCTCCTGGTCAATAGGCGAGACGAGCGAGTCGGCCGCCTTGAGGATAGTGCCCTTGATAAAGACGGTCATTCCGGCCACCTTTGCCTTGCTCTTGATCCAAGGACTGGCCAACTTCATCCGGAGCGTGACCCTCGTCGTCAGAGGTGAGGAAGCATGAGCGCCGAGTTCATCACCATCGGCATGTTCGTCGGGCTGTTGATCGGTCTGTTTTTAGGTCACCATCTCGCTTTTGTCTTAGGGGGATTGGCCGTCATCTTCGGCTACCTCGGCTGGGGTCCGACGTGTTTCTACATGTTCCTAAACCGCGCTTTCGGCGTCATGGACAACTACATCTTTGTGTGCATTCCTCTGTTCATCTTCATGGCCCAACTGCTCGATCAATCGGGCGTGGCCGAAGAGCTGTTCGACACCATGAGGTATCTCTTCGGACCCATCAGGGGCGGGGTGGCCATCGCCGTGATCGTGGTCTCGACCCTTTTCGGGGCCTGCACCGGGATCATCGGGGCCTCGGTGGTGACCATGGGGCTGTTGGCCATGCCGGTGATGTTGAAACACGGCTACAATAAAGAGCTTGCCTCCGGCGTCGTCTGCGCCGGCGGCACGCTGGGGATCCTCATCCCACCGAGCATCATGCTCGTGGTCATGGCCGACCAGTCGGCTTTGTCCGTGGGCAAGCTTTTCGCCGGGGCCATCGTCCCTGGCCTCATCCTCTCAGGCCTCTACGTCGGCTACATTTTGATCCGCTGCTATTTCAAGCCCGAAGACGGTCCACCGCTTAGCTTGGATGAAAGAAAGTTAGTCTCTGGCCGGCAGTTGTTTTTCATGGTTCTCAAATCCATGGTCCCGCCCATGGTCCTCATTCTGGGCGTGCTGGGCTCCATCTTTACCGGCATCGCCACGCCCACCGAAGCGGCCGGAGTGGGGGCCCTGCTCGCCTTTGCCATGACCGTGGCCTACGGCAAATTCACCTGGAACGGTCTTTACACGGCCGTGGTCAACACGGCCAAGACCAGCTCCATGGTGCTGATTATTCTGGTGGGTGCGGGCTGCTTCGCCGGTGTTTTCATGGGTTCGGGCGGCGGCGAGGTGGTCAAGGAGCTGATCTACGGCATCGGGCTGGGCAAATGGGGCACCTTCATCGTCATGATGATCATTCTGTTTCTGCTGGGGATGTTCCTGGATTGGGTCGGCATTATTATGATTTGTTTTCCCATCTTCCTGCCCATGGCCAAGGAGCTGGGATTTGACAAAGTCTGGTTCGTGGTCACCATCGCCGTCATGCTCCAAGATTCGTTTTTGACCCCGCCCTTTGGATACGCGCTTTTTTATCTCAAGGGCGTCGCGCCGCCGGAGGTGACGACGGCGAACATCTTTTGGGGCGCCTTCCCGTTTTGGCGGTTGATGGAGGTGGGCCTCATCATCTGCGTCCTTTGGCCCGAGAGCATCAACTGGCTGGCCAACACGTTAGTCAAATGAGGGTCATTTCGACTTTTCTGAAAAGACGGGGAGCGAACGGCAGAGGCTTGAAGTTTATTGAGTGATCAGCCTGAGGGCTTAAAAGCTCAACTCGGTCGTGCCGAGCTGGTTGATCACCTCCTTGACGCCGTCAACTCCTCTGGCGATCTGTTCGGCCCGGTCCTTGCCGCGTTTGTCCGACACGTAACCGTTCAAGGTGACCACCCCACCGCTCTCGGCCGTGACCTTGACGTCGCGGAAGGTGGAGGTGGTGATTTTCTTCTTGATGGCGCTCTCGACTTTTTTGGCAAAGGCTAGTTTGCTGAAGACAACGCTTAAGTCCTCGGGCTGGGCGACGGCTTTTTTGCTGACAGCGACGCACAGGATGTCCGCCCCGTCTTGGGGGCTGATGGCCGCGGTGTTGAGAACGAGGTCGTAGAGGCTCCAGTCGGACAGCCTGTGGTGATAAATCGATTCGATCAGGGCGCGGCGCCGGGCGCCGTAAGTCTCGACAAAGTCGCGGGCTTCGTCCGGGCGCAGCCCTTTTTTCGTTTGGATGCGCTCCACGCGAAGCTCCTTGGGGGCGACGATGCGGCAGTTGAACACGCCGGACACATGCCCCAAGGCGATCTGGGCCCCTCGACCCAAGATGACCACGTCGCCCTGGCTGGCCAGTTCGTAGTTCAAGGATTCGAACAGGGCGGTGTAAGCTGGGTCGCCGAAAAAAAGACGATCAAAGAAGCTCAGCGGCTTGATCTCTTCTTCGTACAGTGAGCAGGCCTTTTGAAAGTCAGCGTCGCATTCCTGGGCCAGCTCGTGGATTCGCTCGCGGCTGATGAGTTCATAGCCCAACTTTTCAGCCGCCAAGGCGGCTATTTCGTCTCCAAAGCTGCCCACCTGTCTTGATATGGTCACCACGGCCATGATGTTTCCCTTCAAACCTCGAGTTTAAACCATCCACTCCTTGGTCAGAAGTAAAAAACCCCTGAGTCTCTTCCACCAACCTTAGTCGCGCCGCCTCGGGCGTGTCAACCTTTTTGGCGGACGAGGGATGATTCTCAAGATAGTGAAATTGAGAGTGTTGAAAAACACTCTCAAAAGCGGGCCAGGGACGGTCCGCCAAATCGCGAGGTTTAAAGAACCCAAGCTTTTTTTAAAGGCGTGGTTGAAAAAGGCCTGGATGGCCTTTTTCAACAGTCTTAAATTAGAACGCCGTCTCCGCGGAGGCTTGGTTTGTCCAGTCCTTGACTCAAAGGATCAGGGGTGACATAAAAAAGTGATGTCTCGCCGGTTTTCAAAAAGGCGGGCCCTTGGACTGGACCAGATGGAAGCAATGGATCGAGCGTGTCTCTGACCGACCACTTCCTGCTCGCTCTGGCTTCGCTGAGGATCAATCTCCGGCGGGCCGCCTTGGCTTTAATCGGCATCACCGTGGGCGTGGCCGCCCTGGTCGGTCTGATCAGCCTGGCTAATCTGACCAAGCTCGAGGTCGGTGAATCCATGGGCGCTCTGGGCCACGCCTTGATCCTCAAGGCTCGATTGGTTCACATGTACGGCAAGGGGCTGTACACCCATTACTTGACCCCGCAGGCGGCCCGAGACCTGAGCCAGGAGATCCCGGGCGTGATCGCCGCTTCGGCCGAGGGGTTTACGCCCCTGGTCCGCGTCGACAACGGCGTCAGGTCGATGAGGTGTCAAGCCTACGGCGTCGAAGCGGTCTATCCGGTGGTCATGGGCCTCGAGGTCGCCCAGGGCCGGTTCGTGACCCAAAGGGACATCTCCAACGCCTCGCTGGTGTTCGTTCTGGGGGCTGATCTGGCCGCCGAGCTTTTTGAAGAGGGCCAGGACCCGGTGGGGGCCAAGATCACCTTGAACGAAATCCACGGCCAGGTCATCGGGGTGCTCAAGCCCTCTGTCTGGGAGCCGGGCAACACGGGCGTGATGCTGCCTTTGACCACGGCTCTGCACCGCCTGGCCGATCCCCAGGCTGCCTTTGTCAATAACATCCGCATCAGAGCCGGCACCCTGGACGGCATTGACCAAGTCAAGGAGGCGGCGCTGCGTTTCTTTAATCAACGGGCCGGTTATTGGGACGAAGTCGAGGTTTTGGACAACCGCCGGGCCTTGGAACAGATAAAAAACACCATCACCACCCTCAAGGTTTTCTGCTCTGCGGTCGGTTTTTTGACCTTGACCCTCGGCGGCATCGGGCTGATGAACACCATCCTGGCCTCTCTGGCCGAGCGGACCAGGGAGATCGGCCTGCGCCGGGCCGTGGGCGCGTCGCAGTCGGACATCTTCTGGCAGTTCCTCATCGAGGCCTCGGCTCTGTCTTTAACCGGCGCCGTGGCCGGTGTCGCTCTGGGATGGGTCATGGTCCAGGTCGTCGGTCGGGTGATGCAGGTTGATCCAATCTTCTTGGTCGTGGATCCGTTTCTGGCCTTGATGGTCGTGCTCGCCACCGTGGTCGTGGGGGCGGGCTTCTCCTTTTCGCCGGTCCTCAAGGCGGCCCGGCTCGACCTGGTCCAGGCCCTGAGATACTACTGAGATTGGATTCAAATGCGTTTGCCGGTCTGATCCCCAAGAAATTCTCAATATAAGGCTAAATTTGTTCGACTAAACCTTGGTGCACTAGAGTAATACAATTATTAATTTGGCCTAAGAAGATTGACCCGATCTTTTTTTCATAAGACAAGCCCACGCTCTGGGTGGATTTGGGCGATTTGACTCAAAGTGGCTTGCCGTTAATGAAAGAATTTCAAAAATAGGTTCAACGGCAATAATTACATCTCTGGCTGACCGTCTTGGAGGACCAGCCAGAGGATCAGGACCCCGGGGAGGTTCATCGGCGCTTCCAACAATGGCAAACCATAATCCAGTTTCATCTAAATGATAGGCGATCCTTTTTGCAAACTTCTTTCGTTCATTGTCAGAATCGTAAGAATGAAAACATCCGCGATCAAATATGAAATTAAACGGAAGCCCAGGAATATCTTCTTCGAAAAAATCGAGCAATAGAAATGTACAGTTAACATTATCTCTTGCCGCATTTTCTTTGGCTTTTTGTAACGCTATTTCGGAAGTATCAATTCCTGTTACTAAAAATTCGTTCTGGGCAAGCCAGATCGAGTTGTGGCCAGAACCACAACCGACATCAAGCGCTTTACATTTCTCAATTGGATGTTTGTTTACAACATCTATAAGATTAAAATCAGGTCTTTTGATATCCCAAGGCGTGGTTTTTGCCTTATATTGCTCTTTATATTGCTGCTTTTTTGAAGCATCCATAATACTTCTCCCTACTAATCGTAATTACCCCGCAAAGCCATTTTCAATCCGCCGGTTGGCCGCCTTGGACCCTTTGAAAGACCCAAATTCAACAGCGAGCCCCCGTTTTGGATCGAAAGCGGCAGTTGTTCCCTTTCCTCAGGTCATTTCGGGCCTTTCCGGCGGTCAAACTCCTGATTTTGAGCATACCTCACTCATAATAGTCCGGTCAATCTAGAAGAGATAATGCTGCCACCATCAGCCGAATATCACTTCGGAGTGCCGGGTCAAGGGGAGGGCCGAAACAACGTGGACTGGCCATCTCCGGCCATGATAGGCCACCTTTGAATTCTGGCCTGATGATGCGATTCTGAGCTTCACCATTACCGTGCATTTGCAGGATCAGTTCCTCTTATGATTTAGCGCATTATATCATATAGCTATGCCGATTGTGGTGACTTTTCTTTCAACTCCGCCGGGTAATTCAGGTAAAGAAGGTCAAAATGCTCCGGGCCGTTTTGGCCTCCCAGGACCCCATTTCGGCCTTGATTCCCTCGGAAACGTGAGTCACAATGGCGCGCGACAAAATCTCCATCATTTTTCGGGGCTTCTTAAAGCGCAAGGCTGATGCGGCGTCTCAATAGATTAAAAAGCGTGTCTGTGCTCCTGCTGGCCGACGCGGCCGCCTTTGCCGCGGCCATCGTGCTGGCCTATCTGCTCAGGTTTGAGTTTCAACTGCCGGCCCTGCGCCTCCAGGAGCTGAAGATCCTGCTCCCTTGCCTGGTCATGGCCAAACTGGTCATTTTTTACCTGTTCGGCTTGTACAAGGTCATCTGGCGCTTCGCCTCCCTCAGCGAGTTTTGGCGGCTGGCCCAGGCGTGTCTGACGGCCCAGTTCCTGATCGTGGTGGTCATTGTCTATCTGACCCGGTTTTATGGCTTTTCCCGGGCCGTTTTTCTCATGGACGGGGCCCTGACCCTTTTGGCCACCGGCCTGACGCGCGTGGCTGTGCGTTATTTCTTCTGGGAGAAGACAAAGAGAAGCGCCGGGAAGCCGATCGGTCCTTTGGGCCTCAAGAGGGGATCAGCCGAGGGCAAGCGGGCCCTGATCATCGGCGCGGGCCGGGCCGGAGAGAAGATGCTCCGGGAGACAATGGACAACCCCCAGCTTCAATATCAGGTCGTCGGGTTTTTGGACGACGATCCGGCCAGGCAAGGACGGACGTTGCACGGGGTGCCGGTCCTGGCCCCGGTGGCGGATTTGAAGAAGGCGGCCGACCGTCTCGGCGTCCAGGAGGTTTTCATCGCCATTCCTTCGGCCACGGGCGGTCAGATGCGGCGCATCATCGCCACCTGCGAGGCCTCGGGGCTCAGATACAAGACCCTGCCCGGCCTGGGCGAGATCATCAACGGCGCGGTGAGCGTCAAGGCCCTGCGGGACGTCGACTTCCAGGACCTGCTGGGCCGCCCCTCGGTCAGGCTGGACACGGCCGAGATCAAATCCTTCCTGGCCGACAAAAGGGTTCTGGTCACCGGGGCGGGCGGCTCCATCGGCTCTGAATTGTGCCGCCAGGTGGCTCGTTTCAGGCCCGGGGAGCTGATTCTGGTTGATTCCAGCGAGCTGAATCTGTTCAACATCCAGGCCGCGCTGCAGGAGCTTTCATCCCGCGCCCCCTTTGCCTCCATTCTGGGACGGGTTCAGGACGCGGCCTTGATGGACCGGGTCTTTGAGCGGCATCGGCCCGAGGTGGTCCTTCACACCGCGGCTTACAAGCACGTCTCCCTGGTGGAGACCAATCCCTGGCAGGGGGTGTCCAACATCGTCCTCTCCAGCCAGATGCTCATGGACACGGCGCTCAGGTTCGCGGTGGAGCGTTTCGTCTTGGTCTCCACGGACAAGGCGGTCCACCCCACGAACGTCATGGGCGCTTGCAAGCGCGTGTCCGAGATGCTGCTGCTGTCTTTTCCCGACCGCCCGACCCGCTTCATGGCCGTTCGCTTCGGCAACGTCATCGGCTCCTCGGGCTCGGTGATTCCCATCTTCCGCAAGCAGATCGAGCGAGGCGGACCCGTGGCCGTGACCCACCCCCAGGCCAGCCGCTACTTCATGACCATACCCGAAG
>CAYXRH010000028.1:1311-10835 GCA_964466355.1 uncultured Thermodesulfobacteriota bacterium | reverse complement strand
CCTCCCAGCTGATCCTCCAGGCCGGGGCCTTGGGCCAGGGGGGCGAGATATTCGTCTTGCAGATGGGCTCGCCGGTGCGGATAGAGGACGTGGCCCGGGATCTGATATGGCTCTCCGGAAAGGAGCCGGACAAGGACATCGAGATCATTTACACCGGTTTGAGAGAGGGCGAGAAGCTGACCGAGAAGCTGATCGCCGCCGGGGAGGAGGTCGATCGGAGCGTCCACGACAAGATCCTGCTTCTGCGCTCAGACAACCAATGGGGCCCCGCGGGCGATCAGGAGACTTTTCGGGCCTGGCTCAGGTCCAAGATCCAGGAGCTTGAAGAGGCGGCCGCTCGTCATGACGCCGGGACGATCAAGGGCAAGCTCAAGGAGATAGTGCCTCAGTACGTCAGCCACGCCTCGGCGAGCGTGTTGGAGGACGCTTCGTGAGATTGAAAGCGGCCTCGGCGCCCAGATCGCGGGCCTACTAGGCCGCCTTTTTGTAAGCCTTCGCCCCCTGTGGGCGCGCCCTTGAACCCCTGGGACGTGAGAGTGGAGCCAAAGCCCCCGGCAATCGAATCAGGTCTCAGCCCGCTCTCCCTGAGGCTCAATTTTTGGTGGGCCTTTGCCGGCAACGTGATCTACGCCGGCTGTCAGTGGGGCATGATCGCCGTCTTGGCCAAGCTCGGCTCGCCAACGGCGGTGGGCCGGTTCGCCCTGGGCCTGGCCGTCACGGCGCCGGTGTTCATGCTGGCCAATCTGCAGCTCAGAACCATCCAGGCCACTGACGCCAGCCGCGAGCATCCCTTTGGCCAGTATCTGGCCCTGCGCCTCATGACCACCGCCGCGGCCCTAATTGTGGTGGCCGCGGTCGTGGCCTGGGCCGGCTACCACGGCGAGACCGCGGCCGTCATCGCCGTCGTCGCCGCGGCCAAGGCCTGCGAGGCCGTCAGCGACGTCTGTTACGGCCTGTGGCAGCAAAAGGAGCGGCTGGACTTCATCGCCAAATCCATGACCATCAGGGGCTTGGCCTCCTTGGCCGGCCTGGCGGCCGGATTTCTGGCCAGCGGTCGGGTCTTGGGGGCCGCCCTGGGCATGGCCGCGGCCTGGTGCGGCGTCTTGATGGCCTACGATCTCCGTTGCTGCGTCATGCTGCTGAGAAAAGCACACTCAGCGGCCGGCCTCTCCAAGGAGGGGTGGTCAAGTTCCTTTAAGCCGCAGTGGGATTTCGACCGGCTCAAGAGCCTGGCCAAGCTGGCCTTGCCCCTGGGGGTGGTGATGATGTTGATTTCGCTTCACACCAACATCCCCCGCTACCTGGTCGAGGGCTTTCTGGGCCAGGGGGCCCTGGGCATCTTCGCGGCCGTGGCCTACACCATGACCGCCGGGACGACGGTGGTTCAAGCCCTCGGTCAGGCGGCCAGCCCCCGGCTGGCCCTTCATTTCAACCAGGGGCGGATGAAGGCTTTCTGGCGCCTGCTCATCAGGCTTTTGGCCCTGGTCTGGCTTTTGTGGGGGCTCGGTCTGGGGCTGGTCCTCCTGGCGGGCCGTCAAATCCTGACCGTCCTCTACACCCCCGAGTACGCGGCCCACGTGGTCGTTTTCGCCTGCCTGACCGCGGCCTCCCTGGTCTGGGATTCGGGCGTCATCCTCGGCTACGCCGCCACGGCCAGGCGCCGGATCAGGGTTCAACCCGCGGCCCTGGGCGCGGCGGTTTTGATTCTGCTGGCCTCGGGCGCGATTTTGATTCCCAAATTAGGCCTCCTGGGCGCGGCTCTGAGCATGGGCATCGGCTCAGTGGCGGCCGCGGCGGGCTTGGCTCTGGTTTTGTGTCTCCCGGGCCCCTCCGGCCCCAGGCGGGCCCGCTCTGTGAGCGGATGATGACAAGACCGGACGCGGCCAAGAAATGAAGCTGATTCACCTCACCACAGCGCCCACGACGCTGACCTTTCTCCGCGGTCAGGTCAGTTACATGAAGGCCCGCAGCTTTGAGGTCATCTGCGTCTCCTCGCCCGGAGAGTTCTTGGACCAATTCGCGGCAAAGGAGCGGGTCGTTGTCCGCGCCGTGAGCATGGCCCGCCAGGTGACCCCGCTCAAGGACCTGGCCACCGTCTTTAGGCTCTGGCGTCTGTTCAAAAGCCTCGGCCCGGACATCGTCCACGCCCACACGCCCAAGGCCGGCCTGCTGGGCATGCTCGCCGCCTGGCTGGCCGGGGTCAAGGTTCGGATCTACCACCTTCACGGCCTGCCCCTGAGCACGGCCCAGGGGTTGAGGCGGGCGCTTCTTTTGTGGTCGGAAAAGACGGCCTGTCGCCTGGCCGGGCAGGTTTTTTGCGTCAGCCCCTCCTTGCGCCAGGAGGCCGCGGCGCGGGGGGTGTGCCCCTTGAAGGCGATGAAGGTTTTGGTCAACGGCAGCATAAATGGCGTGGACGCGGTCCGCTTTGACCCCGCCCGGCTGGGCCCTGAAGCCGGCCGGGTCGTCCGCCGCCGCTTCGGCGTGCCGGCCGAGGCCCTGGTGATCGGGTTTGTCGGTCGGCTGGTGAGGGACAAGGGCCTGGCCGAGTTGGTCGAGGCCTGGCAAGGCTTGCGGCGGGAATTCCCTGAACTGCACCTTCTTGTCGTCGGCCCCTTTGAAGCCCGGGATGCGGTGCCCGAAAAAGTGGCGCGGATCATGCGCCAGGAAGAGGGCATCCATCTCATCGGCCAGGATTTTGACACCCCCAGACTCTACGCGGCCATGGACGTCTTTGTGCTGCCCTCACGCCGCGAGGGCTTTCCGGTGACGCCCCTCGAAGCGGCGGCCATGGAGCTGCCGGTGGTGGCGACCAGGATAACTGGCTGCGTGGACGCGGTTCAAGATGGCCTCACCGGAACGCTCGCGCCGCCGGGCGATGTCCCGGCCTTGAGCGCGGCCTTGAGGGCCTATCTGGCCGACGCAAGGCTGCGGCGCCGTCACGGCCGGGCCGGACGCGAGCGGGTCATCAGCCGCTTCGCCCCGGAGCCGATATGGGAAGCCCTGGCCAAGGAGTATCAGCGGCTCTTGGCCGGGCGGTCGCGTGAGGCGATTTCATCCATCGCCGCGGGCAGGGGCGGAGCCAAGGGGCGAAGGATGAAGCGCTTTCTGGACGTGATGCTCTCCTTGATCGGGCTGGTCATCACGGCGCCTCTTCTGGCCGCCACAGCCGCGGCGGTGCGGCTGAGCATGGGCCGGCCCGTTTTTTTCAGGCAGGTCAGGCCAGGCCTCCAGGGGCGGCCTTTCACCATCCTCAAGTTCCGGACCATGACCGACGAGGTCGACTCCAGCGGCCGGCTCCGGCCTGATGAAAGGCGCTTGACCCGCCTGGGCCACTTTCTGCGGCGGAGCAGCCTGGATGAGCTGCCGGAGTTGATCAACATCCTGAAAGGAGACATGAGTCTCGTCGGGCCGCGCCCCTTGCTGATGGCCTACCTGACGCGCTACAGCCCCACTCAGGCCCGCCGGCACGAGGTCAAGCCCGGCCTGACCGGCTGGGCCCAGGTCAAGGGCCGCAACGCCATCACCTGGGAGGAGAAGTTCGATCTGGACGTGTGGTACGTTGATCATCGCTCCTTAGGGCTGGATTTGAAGATCCTGGCCCTGACCATGCTCCGCGTCCTCAAGATGGAGGGCGTCAGCCCGGCCGACGAAGTGACCATGGAGGAGTTTCGTGGCTCGACCAAAAAATGATCCGTCGCCCCAAACAAAAAAGTCGGTGAACACCCTCTTCACCAGCGTCGGCCGCCGGGTGGAGCTGCTGCGGGCCTTCCGCCGGGCCTACCAGGCCCTAGGTCTGGGCGGGCGCATCGTCGCCGTGGACATCGACCCCCTGGCCCCGGCCCTCAACGAAGCTGACCGGCCCTGCGTGGTCCCGACTCTGGACTCGCCCGGTTACGTCCCGACCCTGATCAACCTCTGCCAGGAGGAGAAGATCGACCTGGTTTTTCCCTTGATCGACCCGGACATACCGGTCTTGGCCGCCCAGGCTCCCCGGATCGAGGCCACTGGCGCCCGGGTGGCCGTGGTCTCGCCTCAGGCCAGCGCCTTGACAACGGACAAGTGGCTGACCCACGCTTTTCTTGAAGACCTCGGCCTGCCCGGGCCGCGCTCTTGGCTGCCCCAAGATTTGGATCTTCAAAGAGCGCCGTACCCTCTGTTCATCAAGCCCCGCCGAGGCTCGGCGGGCCGAAACGCTTTCCAGGTCAACGATCCCCAGGAGTTGAGCGCCTTGCTCGGCCTCGTGCCCGAGCCGATCATCCAGGAGCGCCTGCCCGGGCCGGAGATAACCAGCGACGTCATCTGTGACCTGGAGGGCGAGGTCTTGGCCGTGGTGTCGCGGCAGCGTCTCGAGGTCCGCTGGGGCGAGGTGGCCAAGGGAAAGACCGTTTTTGATCCAGCCATAATCGAGGGCTGCCTGGCCATCGCCCGGGCCTTGCCGGCCAAGGGCCCCATCACCGTGCAGTGCATGATCAAGGCCGGCCGGCCGCGCTTCACCGAGATAAACGCCCGCTTCGGCGGCGGCGCGCCGCTGGGCTTCGCCGCCGGCGTAGACTCGCCCCGCTGGCTCTTGGCTCGGACGGCCGGGCTCGCGGTGGACATCCCGCCCCTGGGCAGCTATCAGACCGGCTTGTACATGACCCGGTTCGACGATTCCTTTTTCTTGACCGAGGCCGAGCGTGAGCAGATGGCGGGCCGTCGTCTTTGACCTAGACGACACGCTCTACCCAGAGCGCGACTTCATAGCCAGCGGCTTTGAGGCCGTGGCCGCCTGGGCCGAGGGGCGCCTCGGCGTCGGTTGTATCGAGGGCAAGGCTGAGTTGATGAGCCTTTTCGAGCGCGGAATCAGGGGCGACACCTTTGATCAATGGCTGGCGGCGAGGGGGCTGGCCCCTGACAAAGAGCTGATCGCGACCATGGTTCGGGTTTATCGAGAGCACCAGCCGAGGCTGAGACCATATGCCGAGGTTTCGCCCCTCTTGGCCAGGCTCAGGCCGCGCTACCGGCTCGGCCTGGTCAGCGACGGCCCTCTGGCCATGCAGCGCAGAAAGCTGGCCGCCTTGGGTCTGAGGGACGAGTTCGAGGCCGTGGTTTTGTCCGATGAATGGGGGCCAGAGGCCTGGAAGCCCAGCCCCGGGCCGTTTGAAGAGGTTCTCGAGCGCCTGGGCGTGGCCTCTCGGCGCGCGGTATACGTGGCCGACAATCCAGGCAAGGACTTTTTGGGGGCCAGGCGGGCCGGCATGTCCAGCGTTCGGCTGCGGCTGCCCCTGGGGCTTTATTACGGGCGGGAGCCCGAGACGCCGGAGCACGCCCCTGAGATAGAGGTCGGTAATTTCGCTGAATTGAGCGAGGTCTTGGAGGCCAGAGCCTGAGATGATCCTCCTTCAAGGCAAACGGCGCTGGACGGCCGTGCTCCTGGGGTTTTGCCTCCTGCTCGTCATGACCCGGGCCTGGCCGCGCACCTGGAACGACCAGTCGCGCCTGGCCGCGGCCTGGGCCCTGAGCGAGCACCACGGCCTGGCCATAGACGCCCCGGACAATCTCTTTGGGCAGAAGACCAAGGACAAGGCCCTCATAAACGGCCGCTTTTACTCTGACAAGCCGCCGGTGATGGCTTTCTTGGCCGGCGCGGCGGCAGCGATCCTCAAAACCTTTGGCCTCGGCTTCTCCGATCACCCCAGGCTGACGACCTATCTCCTGACCTGGCTCTTCGTGGGTCTGCCCTGGCTGGTCTACCTGGGCCTCCTGTTGAGGTCGATTGATGATCTGAAACTGCACCTCGTCGCCCTGCTGGGCACCTTGGCCTTGCCCTACGCCTTCATCTTCAACAACCACCTCCTGGCCGGGTGCTTGCTGGGCATCTTTCTCCTGCGGCGCCTGGAGCCGAGGCCCGGCCTCAAGGCCGCCTTGGTGGACGGCTTGCTTTGCGGCCTGGCCGTGGTCATTGATCTGGCGGCCATCTTGGTCGGCGGGCTGGTGGTGTTGTGGGCTCTTGTCTGCCGCGGCCAGGGCTTAAAGGATCGGCTCGCCTTCGCCGCGGCCGGGCTGCTGCCCGTGGCCCTCCACGCCGCGCTCAACCTCTCCCTGACCGGCGACCTGAGACAGCCGAGCATGCACCCGGAGTTCATGATATTTCCGGGCTCGGTCTTCACCGAGCAGAACCTGACCGCCGTCGGCGGGCTGGCCTGGCGCGATTGGTCGGCCTGGCTGGGCTATTTGTGGAGCCTCACCTTTGGCTCAAAGGGCTTTCTGACCCACAACCCCCTCGTTCTCGTCGGCCTGGTCGGTCTGGTCTGGATCCTGGCCCGGCCTTGGCCCTCAGGCCCGTGGTTCGACCTGCCGCCCGGCCAGAACCGTTTTTTGGCCGCCGGGATCGCTCTGGGCTTTTTGGCCCTCACCGCCAACTACTCCCTCTTGTCCAACAACTACGGCGGGGCCAATTACTCGGTCCGCTGGTTTGTGATCGCCATTCCCTTGCTTTTACCCTACGCCTTGAGCGTCCTGATCTCGGTCCGGGGCCCCTGGCGCTGGCTGGCCTGGGGGGCGGCTTGGCTCTCCGCGGTCCTGGTCCTGGCCGCCTGGCCCGATCCCTGGCTGGACCACCGCCTGCCGCCCCTGGACCTGGTCACGGGCCTGAAAAGGTGGGCCAGTTTGACCTTTCCGGGTCATTGGTGGTAGATGACCGGCTCAAGGAGCCTCTCTCCGAGGGGCCGCCAAACGCGCGAGCGACCGACCAAGACCGGCCGGTCGAGTGGATGAGGGCATGAAAAAAGATTCCTTGATCGCTCACAGCCCAGGGCCCGGCGAGGCGGAGCGGATATTCCTCTCGCCGCCGCATTTGAGCGGCCAGGAGATGGCCTTTGTCGAGGAGGCCTTTAAAAGCAACTACATCGCGCCCCTCGGCCCCCAGGTGGACGCCTTTGAGGATGAGTTCTGCCAAAAGGTGGGCCTGGGCCACGCCGTGGGCGTCTCCAGCGGCACGGCGGCCATGCACCTGGCCGTGCGCCTCTTGGAGGTGGGTCCTGGCGACGAGGTCATAACCTCGACCCTGACCTTCATCGGCGGCGTGAGCCCGATCGTCTTTCAGGGCGGCCAGCCGAGCTTCATCGACGTCGATCCCGGCACGTGGACCATGGACGTGGATCTGCTGGCCGAGGAGCTGGCCGAGCGCCGCCGACGAGGCAAGCCGCCCAAGGCCGTGATCCCGACTGATCTTTACGGCCAGTGCGCCGACCTGGACCGCATCAAGGAAGTCTGCCAGCCCCACGGCGTGCCAGTGGTCGTGGACGCAGCCGAATCCCTGGGGGCGACTTACCGCGGCCGGCCGGCCGGAAACGGAGCCCTGGCGGCGGTTTATTCCTTTAACGGCAACAAGGTCGTGACCACCTCGGGCGGGGGCATGCTCGCCTCCAACGACCAGGCCTTCATCGACCAGGCCCGCTTTCTGGCCCAGCAGGCCCGGGACCCGGCCCCTCATTACGAGCATTCCCAGATCGGCTACAATTACCGTTTGAGCAACATCCTGGCCGCCGTGGGCCGGGGCCAGCTGCGGGTCTTGGAGGAGCGGGTGGCGGCCCGGCGCGGTATCTTTGATTATTATCAAAAGAGCTTGGGAGACTTGCCCGGCCTGAGCTTCATGCCCGAGGCGCCCTACAATCGCGCTAGCCGCTGGCTGACGGTCATCCTGGTCGAGAGCGAGCTTCTGGGCGCGGACCGGGAAAAGATCCGCCTTCACCTGGAGGCCAAAAACATCGAGGCCCGGCCGGTGTGGAAGCCGATGCACCTTCAGCCGGTCTTCGCCGGCTGCCGGGTCAGGGGCGGGGCGGTGAGCGAGGACCTCTTCAGGCGGGGCCTGTGCCTGCCTTCCGGGACCCAGATGAGCCCGGCCGACTTGGAGCGGGTCGTGGACGGGATTCGCCTGGCTGCGGGCTGTTCATGACCAGGGCCTCGAGGCTGGCTCGCCGGCTGGGTTGGCTCTGGGGAGATGCCCCGGAGATGACTTCCTCGGTCCCGGGGCTGGTGTGGCTCCTTTTTCTTTTCACCTGCCTCCAGCTCATCTTCTTGAAGCCTTACCTGGTCTTGATCCCCGGACAAAGGGTCAACCTTTTTTCCGGTCTGCTGTGCGCCCTGACCCTCATGGGGGCCCTGGGCCTTAAAAGAAAATTTGAAGCAAAGAGCGCCACCGGGGAGGCCCTCTTCACCATCGCGCTCTCGGCCCTGGCCGTGTTGAGCGCCCTGTGTGGTCTGAGCCCGATCAATTCTTTGCTGCGGGTCTTCGTCTTCCTGGCCTCGGCCGCGGGCGGCTTTTGGAGCGCCCGGCTGCTGCTCTCCTCTCGGCCCAGAGAGGCGGCCTTCAGGGGCGTCATCCTGGCCGCCTCGAGCGGCTTGATAATTCTGCTCCTGAGCCAGTATCTGCTTCGAAACGTGGCCAGCCCCTCCCCAGAGACCAGACACACCTCAACGAGCCTGATCTTCCTGCTCTCCTTGGCTCCCTTGTCGTGGCTGTGCCTCAACGGGCGGGCCAGACGCCTCGTCGGCGGGCTCATGCTCGGCCTGGGCTTTGCCGTCTTTTTTTTGAGCCTCATAAAATCAGCCCTTTTGATATGCGGCGGCCTGGCCGTGACGGCCTCCTTGGTCAGGGCCTTGTCGTGGCGGCGTCTTCTCGTCGTGCTCGTGGTCGTGGCCGCCTCCTTGGCTTACATGGTCACCCATGCGGCCCAATCAAAGGTGGCCCAGGATTTTGACTCGGCCTTGTACCGCCTGGAGAACTACTCCTTCTCCTGGCACATCGCCCAAAAACACCCCTGGCTCGGCATCGGGCCTTGGGCCCCCCGAGACCAGCCTCTGAGCGATTACCACGTCAAACATCCCCATTTCACCAGGGAAGGCTTCAGGGCCGCGGTGTCACGGGGCGTGACCTCGGAAAACATGTACCTGACCATGATGGTCGACCTGGGCTTCCCCTTTCTGATCCTCTATCTGACGGCAGTGCTGATTCTGTTCGTTCGCTTGGTCGCCGCGGCCTTGAAGCCGCCTTCAGGGGTCGTTTTCCCGCCCCTGGCCATCCTGCTGCCCCTGACGGCTGGTCTGGCTCATTTCTTGGTCTTTGACGGATTGTATCATCCCCAGGTGAGCTGGTATTTTCATCTTCTGCTCGGGCTGACGCCGGGCCTGTCGTCCGGCGAATAAAAAGAATGCAATGAGGGGCGGGGCCGCCTTGAAAATAATGTCAGGTACTTGTGGAGTGCGGCCTGGAATGACAGAGCAGTGCTGAATTTTAACTCCGGCCCAGCTCCCGGCGCAGGCGCCCGAGATCACTCAGCAGCTCGGCGCCGATGTTCTTCCAGGAGAAGAGGATCCCGCTGATCCGTGAAATGATCCTTGCCGATTCGAAAGAGGAGAGAATAAAGGCCCTGACTAAGCTCCAGCCCGTGCAGAAAGCGGATTTCTACAAGATCTTCAAAATCATGGAAGGGAAGCCCGTTACAATCCGCCTGCTCGACGCTCCGCTTCTCGAGTTCCTGCCC
>CAYXRH010000028.1:0-1301 GCA_964466355.1 uncultured Thermodesulfobacteriota bacterium | reverse complement strand
GGAGAAGAGGGAGGAGGCCAGGTCAAGGGCTTGGCGGGACATGCTCCTCGCCAGGGCCTCGTCAGTGGACAGCCTGACCATGGCCGCGGCCAGGGCCCGGGCGTCCTTGGCCGGGACGATGAGGCCGTTGCGGCCGTCGAGGACCTGTTCCTTGAGGGCCCCCACGTCCGTGGCCAGACAAGGCAGTCCGGCGCCCGTGGCCAGGGCGGCCACGCCTGACTGCGTCGCCGAGAGGTAGGGCGCGACCACGAGGCCGTGATTTTTCAAAAGACCGGCCAGTTCTTCGTCGCTGATCCAACCCTGGCGCAGCCTGATGCCGGCTCGGGCCATCCTGGCCTTGATTCTCCGGGACAGGGGGCCGTGACCGACGATGTCTAAGGCAAGGCAAGCGTTGGATCGCCTGGCCATCTCAAAGGCGTCGATGAGAACTTCGAGCCCCTTGTAGCGTTCGAGGCGGCCGAAGCAAAGGAGCCTGTGGCGGTTGGCCGCCACCCGGTCGACGTCAACCTCCCGCGGGGCCAAGATGACGCCGTGACGGGAGGAGATGTGGGCCGCGTGGGAGTGTTTCCTTTTCAAGATGTCGTGTCCGTAAGCTGACATGCCCACGTAAACGTCCGCCCGCCGGGGGTGGGTGAAATCATGCAGCCGCAGCAGCCAGGCCCACCGGTCCGGGTGAAACTCAGGGTCGTGGATCAGGTCCACCATCAGGGGCCGCGTTTGCATCAGCCTTTTGATCACCCCGCCCCAGGGGCCGGCGTCGGCGTCGAGCAGAACCTCGGGGCCGTCTTGGTCAATGGCCCGGGCCACCCGGGCCTGACCCTGGCCGGACATCATGGACCAGATCAGGGAGGGGAAGCCGGCGTAGGTCTCGAACCGCCTCACGCGGCAGGCCAGTTCATCCCAGGCGCGGCCCAGGTCGTTTTGGGCCGCAAGATAACAAGTCACCTCGACCTCGGCGCAGACGGCCCTGACCAGTTCAAAGGCGCAGTGGTTGAGGCCGCCCCGGTGGCCGAGATACAAAACGCCCAAGCGCACTAGCGCCTCCTTGGTCAGCTAATACTAATTTGAAACTGTTGGAAAAGGCCATCCAGGCCTTTTTCAACCACGTCTTGCAAAAAGCGTGGTTTTTGCAAGGCTCTCAAATCGCTCGGCTTCTTTAAACCTCGCGATTTGGCGGGCCATCCCTGGCCCGCTATTGAGAGTGTTTTTCAACACTCTCAATTTGCTTTCAAGGGTGTAATTTTGGTTGGTTGTTCTCACTTCAGGTCGAGGGTTCGGACAGGACTAAGGCTCGCTTTAGG
>CAYXRH010000027.1:0-20273 GCA_964466355.1 uncultured Thermodesulfobacteriota bacterium | reverse complement strand
ACTCGTGGTCGTCATGGCCCAGGCCCTCATCGAGCCCGGGGCCCTCATCCAGCGGGCCGTCATCGGGCCAGGGGTCAAAGTCAGCGGCCGGATCGAGGACCAGATTGTGGTTCCCCATCAAGCCCGAAAACGAGGGGGCTCGGCCCTTGCCCCCAGACCCAAGGGCGTGTTAAAGGTTGGGAATGACTGAAGACAAGCCGCACGCCCCGGCTCCTGACTCAATCAAGCCTTTCCGCTTGGTCCAATACTTCAGCTTGACCTCCTTGGCCGTGCTGATCATCTTCGCCGTGGCCATGTCCGGGTTTCTGGCCAACCGGGCCCGAAACGTGGTCATGGACCAGTACCAAGAATACGCCATGCTCCTGGCGGCCAACCTGAACCACCAGGTCTTCCGGCAATTCGTCCTGCCCACGGCCACGCTCTACGGCAAGATCGACCTCAGCAGCGAGTTCCAGTATCGCCGCATGGACAAGGTCGTTCGTCAAACCATCCATTCCTTGAACATCGACGAGGTCAACGTCTACGACGTGAGGGGGATTCTGGTCTATTCCACCGAGGAAAAGGAGCTGGGCCGGCACGTTCAGCTCGGAGCCGACTTTGACGCGGCCAGCTCGGGACGGTCTGTCTCCCGCCTGGCCTCTGAGGCCTCGTTGTGGGGCTACATCCGCCACCGGCGGCTGAATCAGGCAGTTATTTTGAGGACCTTGACTCCGTTTCGGGCCGAACAGATCGGGATCACCCTCGGCGAGCGTCCGGTCCTGGGCGTGTTTGAGCTGATCATGAACCTCACCGACGAAATGGAGCAGATCTTCAAGCATCAGGTCCTGGCCGCCTTGGTGGCCAGCGGATTGCTGGGCCTGATGATGATCATCCTCACCCTCGTCGTCCGCCAGGGTGAAATGATTCTGAATCGCCGGGCCGAGGAGCGCAAACGGCTGGAGGTGAAGCTCCAGGAGGCCGAGCGGATGGCCGCCCTGGGCCGGATGGTGGCCTCGGTCTCCCACGAGATCAAGAGCCCCCTGGGGATCATCCGCTCCACCGGCGAGTTGCTGGCCAGCCAGATGCCCCAGGAAGACCCGTCGCGCCAACTGACCGGGGTCATCATTGAGGAGTGTTCCCGCCTGAATCGAATCGTGACCGAGTTTCTGGACTTCGCCCGGCCTCAGGTCCCGAACATGAGATCCTGTCAGGTGGGCGATCTCCTGGCCCGCAACCTGGCCGCCTTGTGGCCTGAGCTGGAAAAGCACGACATCAGTCTCCGCCAGGATCTGGACCACCCTCCGGAGATCATGGCTGACCCGGATCTGCTTTACCGGGCCTTTCTGAACGTTCTCCTGAACGCGGTCCAGGCCATGCCCCGCGGCGGGGAGCTGAGGGTCAGCGCCCGTCCCAGGGAGGACGGACGGGGTTGCGTGGTCGAGGTGGCGGACAACGGGCCGGGAATCGTGCCCGAGAACCTGGCACGGATGTTCGAGCCCTTTTTCACCAACAAGGAGAAAGGATCGGGTCTGGGGTTGAGCATCGTCAAGTCCATCGTCGAGGCCCACCACGGCCGCATCGAGGTCGACTCCACCCCGGGCCAGGGTACGCGGGTGAGGATCATTCTTTAGGTGAAGCATGGAGACGATTCTAGTCGTTGACGACGAAAAGAACTATCTCTTGGTCATGGAGGCTCTTCTGCGCAAGGAAGGCTACGACGTCATGACCGCCTCGTCTGGTCGCGAGGCCTTGAAAGTGCTCAAGGAGACCGAGGCCGATCTGATCGTCACCGACATGAAGATGCCCGGTTTGGACGGGCTGGAACTTTTGGCCGCCCTCAAGGAGCAGGACCCAGATTTGCCGGTGATCATGATGACCGCCTTTGGCACCGTCGAAAAAGCCGTCGAGGCCATGAAAAAGGGCGCTTACGACTATTTCACCAAGCCGTTCGAGAACGAACGGATGCTCCTCACCGTGGCCAAAGCCCTGGAGATGAGCCGGCTGGTCCGCCAGAACCGGGTCCTCCAAGGCCAGGTGGCCGAGCGTTACGGCACGGACAACGTGGTCGGTCGTTCAAAGGCCATGCTCGAAGTCTACAAGCTCATCGACAAGGTCGCCCCGACCAAGGCGACCGTGCTCGTCACCGGCGAGTCGGGCACGGGCAAGGAGTTGATCGCCCGGGCCATCCACGACCGCTCGCCCAGGCGGGACAAGCCGTTCGTCTCGGTCAACTGCTCCGCCCTGACCGAGACACTATTGGAGAGTGAGCTCTTCGGGCACGAAAAAGGAGCCTTCACCGGCGCCACCGCGGCCCGCAAGGGTCGCTTTGAGCTGGCCCACATGGGCAGCCTCTTTCTGGATGAGATCGGGCACACCTCGTTGGCCCTGCAGGTCAAACTGCTGCGGGTGGTCCAAGAGATGGCCTTTGAGCGAGTCGGCGGCACGAGGACCATGGAGGTGGACGTCAGGCTCATCACCGCCTCGAACCGCGACCTCAAGGCCGAGGTGGCCGCCGGTCGATTTCAGGAGGATTTGTATTACAGGCTCAACGTGGTCCACATCGAGCTGCCTCCCTTGAGGGAGAGGCCCGACGACGTGCCTCTCTTGGCCATTCATTTTCTGAAAAAATACGCCACCGAGCTGAGTCGCGGCCAGATGGAGCTCGTGCCCGAGGTCTCGGAGGCGCTGAGCACCTACGCCTGGCCGGGCAACGTCCGCGAGCTGGAGAACGTCATCGAGCGGGCCGTGGTTCTGGCCTCGGGGCCGCGGGTGAGGCTGATTGATCTTCCGGCCGAAATTCGGGGGGGCGGATTGAGCCAGGTGGACATGGACAGCTTCGTCGCCTCGGGCACGCCGCTGCCCGAAGCCCTGGAGCGGTTGGAGCAGTATCTCATCCGCCAAGCCTTGGCCAAGGCTGACAACGTCCAGGCCAGGGCGGCCGACATCCTGGGCATCGGTAAGAGCCTGCTGCAGTACAAGCTCAAGAAGTACGGCCTCAGCCCCGGCGCTTCGGATTGAGCCGGCCAAAATTTTGAACCGGAGAAGCTAATTTGAAATAATAATGTAAAATCAATAAATTATCCTGATCGATCCCCCCGAAGGTTCGCTGGGGTACAAATAATTGAACCAGAACCCTTATGTGCAATTAAGCCCTGTTATTTCAGGAATATATCATGGTGTCTCCCTCTGAATTCAGGGAAAGGTTAAAGGTTTTGTACCCCTCAAGCTTGAGGCGTGGGCGGCCGGACAGGGGGCTTTTGAGAGAATAGTTGCGTTATTTCAATATATTATGAATAGGCCACTCTTCTGGCAGGCTTCTTGCATAATCCATCGGCGTGACCTGAAAGAAGCTCTTTTCTCCTTTGCCCATCTGTGTAACAAAGCGAGCCGGCCGGCTCGCTTTGTTATTCATGATCTGACCTTCGCGCCTCTTGAGCCAAGAGGCGCGGCCAAAAGAAAACGGCCCCCCGTTTGGGGGGCCGTTTGGGCTTGGGGCGAAGAAATAGTCGTTACTTTTCTTTGGCCTCGGTCTTCTTGGTCTCGGCCTTTGGATCTTTTTTCTTGAGATCAGCGGGCTTGGTTATTTTAGGCTCTTTGTGCTGGGCGCAGCAATCGCACATCTCAACCTCCTTTAAGTTTTAAATCTTCATCAGTTATGAAAGGCGCGCCGGTCCGATAGGTCTCGGAGACCCGGATGTAACGCTCGGCCGTGGCCCTGATGCCGGCCTTCTCCTTGGCGCTCAATTCCCTGACCGGTTTGGCCGGGACGCCCAAGGCGAGCACGCCCGAGGGTATTATCGTTCCGGACGTGACCACGGCCCCGGCGGCGATAATGCTTTCAGGCTCGACCACGGCCCTGTCCAGGACCACGGCCCGCATGCCGATGAGGCACCAGTCCAGGATCGTGCACTCATGAAGAATGACGCCGTGCCCCAGGCTTACCCCCTGACCGAGGGTGGTGCCTTGGCCGTCGTGGGTGACGTGGATGACGCAGTTGTCCTGGACGTTGGACCAGGGGCCGATGGTGATGGGCTGGATGTCGCCGCGGACCACGGCCCCAAACCAGACCGAAGCCTTTTCTTTCAGGGTCACCGCCCCACTGACCACCGCCGTGGGGGCGACGTAGGCGCTGGCGTCGATTCTGGGCTCCCGGCCGTTGAAGCTGAACAGAGGCATGGGTGGCATTCTACCCCCCTAATGAAGCGGAGGCAACGCTTTTTGAGGGCTTTGGCGGCCGAGGGTTGATTAGCGGACGAGGACTTGATAGGTTTGGGGCGGACGATAGGAGTTGGTTGATGAACAAAACGATGTTGGCGTTGCTGGTTCTGGTGGTCGCCGCGGCCGCCTTTGTCGGAGTCGGGGCTTACATCAAGTTCGATGGCCAGGCCCCGGCCTATCAATTCGACCCCGACCCGCCAGAGGTGCTCGGCTCCAAGACTCAATTCACCCTCAAGCTCTCTGACCGGGGCGAGGGGCTCAAGTCATTCCGGCTGGAGTTGATTCAGGGAGACGCCTCAAAAATCTTGGCTCAGGAGGCCTGGCCGGGTCGGTACCTCCTTCTGGGCAGCGCTCGGGCCGGAGCAGAGGCCGCGGTCGAAATATCTCCCCAAGCCCTGGGCCTCAAGGACGGTCCGGCGACGCTCAAGCTGGTCGTGCGCGACTGGTCGTGGCGGGAAAGCTTTCACGGCAACAAAGCCGAGGTGACCAGACAATTGACCATCGACACCCGCCCGCCCTTGTTGAGTGTTCTCTCTGGAATCAACTACCTGGACAGCGGCGGGTGCGGCTTGGTGATCTACCGGGCCGACGAGGAGGTCAACTCCGGGGTCATGGTTGACGATCTGTTTTATCGAGGCGTTCCTTTTGGCCGGGCCGGGTCTTATCAATGCCTCTTCGGCCTGCCATACGACGTGGACAAGGAGGCCAGGTTGTCAATCAGGGCCACGGACAGAGCTGGCAACCGCACCGAGATCCTCTTTAAGCACCGCATCAAACCCCGCCGCTGGAGGCATTCAAAGATCAACATCACCGAGTCCTTTCTGAAAGAGAAGATGCCTGAGTTCAGGCGTCATTACCCTGACCTGCCGCCGGACGATTTGGCCGGCTTTTTAAAAATAAACCAAGAACTCAGGCGACAAAACAACCAGACCATCGCTCAGCTCACCGCCGCCTCCACGCCGCAGCAGCTTTGGCAGGGGGCTTTCGTGGCCCTGCCCAACGCGGCCCGCACGGCCGGCTTCGCCGACCAGCGGACCTATTTCTTTGAGGGCCAGGAGGTGGACCGCCAGTATCACATGGGTCTCGACCTGGCCTCCACGGCCCAGGCCGCGGTCCCGGCGGCCAACAAGGGTCGGGTCGTCTGGGCCGGCTACCTGGGCATCTACGGCCAGAGTGTGATCTTGGATCACGGCCAGGGGCTCTACTCCCTTTACGGCCATCTTTCCAGCCTGGCCGTGGCCAAGGGTCACGTGGTGGACAAGGACCACGTTTTAGGTCAGACCGGCAGCACCGGACTGGCCGGAGGGGATCATCTCCACTTCGCCGTCATCTGCCAGGGAACCTACGTCAACCCTCTGGAGTGGCTCGATCCTCGCTGGATCAAGGACAACATCATCGCCCAGCTCGAGGCGGCCGAGGAGGGCGGCTGACCTGTGACCGCGCCCTTGGCCGACCGGATGCGACCTGAAAGGCTCGAGGAGGTCGTCGGCCAGGATCACCTCATTGGTCCGGGCCGGCTGCTCGATCCGAACCGAATCGCGCGCGGGCTGCCCTCCCTGATCTTTTGGGGTCCGCCCGGCTCGGGCAAGACGACCTTGGCCCTGGCTCTGGCCCACGAGGTCGGGGCTGAGTTCGTCGCTTTTTCGGCCGTTCTGGTCGGACTTCAAGACGTGCGCCGGGTGGTGGCCCAGGCCAGGGTTGACCGTGACCAGCGCCACGTTCAGACCGTTCTCTTCGTTGACGAGATTCATCGTTTCAACAAGGCTCAGCAGGACGCCTTCCTGCCCCACGTCGAATCCGGCCTGATCACGCTCTTGGGGGCGACCACCGAAAACCCCTCCTTTGCCATCATTTCAGCCCTCCTGTCCCGCTGTCGGGTGGTGGTCTTGAACCCCCTGGATGAAGCCTCTCTCCAAAAGATCCTTCAAAGGGCCCTGCGGGACGACAACTCAGGCCTGGGCGGGTTGAATCTGAGCCTCGCGGAGGAGGCCGGGGCTCACCTCGTCGCCGCGGCCCAAGGCGACGCCCGGGCCCTTTTAAACGCCCTGGAGACGGCCGCCGGCCTGGTCGGTCCAGGGGGGCTGATCGACCTCGAAGCGGCCCAGGAAGCCATCGGCCGGCGGGCCCTGATGTACGACAGGGCCGGCGAGGAGCACTACAATCTCATCTCGGCCTTTCACAAGAGCCTGCGCGGCTCTGATCCGGACGCGGCCTTGTATTGGCTGGCCCGGATGCTCATGGCCGGGGCCGACCCCTTCTATCTCGGCCGGCGGATGGTCAGGGCGGCCAGCGAGGACGTAGGCAACGCCGACCCCAGGGCCCTGCAGATCGCCTTGGCCGCGGTGGAGGCTTACCGCTTTCTGGGCTCGCCCGAGGGGGAGCTGGCCTTGGCCCAGGCCGCGGTCTACCTGGCCTGCGCGCCCAAGTCCAACGCCGTCTACGTGGCCATGAAACAAGTCCAGCAGGCCGTCGAGGCCACGGGCAGCCCCCCGACGCCGCTCCACCTGCGCAACGCGCCGACCAGACTGATGAAAGACCTCGGCTACGCCAAGGACTACCTCTATCCCCACGACTTCCCCGCGGCCGTGGTGGCGCAGACGTATCTGCCCCAGGGCTTGATCGGCCGCCGCTTCTATCATCCCGTCGAACGGGGGTATGAGAAAAGGATCAAGGAACGGCTGGAGTATTGGCGCCGCCTCATCAAAACAAAGCCCAACGTTTTGTCAGGCAAGTTAAAATGAAAGGCGGCCGGGCGAGGACAAAATACGCCCTCTGGGACGGCCTGGCAATTGGGGCCGCGGTCTGCTAAAATGACAAACATGACAGGAGGTTTGGTCCCATGGATCTCGAGGCGGCCATCGACCGTTTCACCGATTACCTGACCGTGGAGCGGGGGCTGGCCAGCAACACCTTGGAATCCTACGCCCGGGATTTGAATCGGTTCCGGGCCGCGGCCGCGGCTAGAGGGGTTGATGACCTCGAAGCGGTTCAACCGGGCCTGGTCAGGGATTTTCTGGCGGAGTTGGAAAAACAGGGCCTCGGGGCCCGCAGCCGGGCCAGGGCCCTGTCGGCGCTTAAGGGTCTCTTTGCCTTTTTGATCAAGGAGAACCAAATCAAAGCCGATCCGACCGAACTGGCCCGGGCCCCCAAGTTCCGGCTGGAGTTCTCGGCCAGTCTCTCCCTCGAGGAGGTCGATCAACTCCTCGCCGCCCCTGAGGTCAAGACGCCCAGGGGCCTGCGAGACAAGGCCATGCTGGAGCTTCTTTACGCCACGGGCTTGCGGGTGAGCGAGCTGGTGGGCCTCAGCGTCGGGGCGGTGGACCTGAAGGTGGGGCTGGTGCGGACATTCGGCAAGGGCGGCAAGGAGCGCCTGGTGCCTTTGGGTCACACCGCGGCCGAGTGGCTGGAGCGTTATCTGAGCCAAGCCAGACCAAAGCTCCTCAAGGGCCGCCTCAGCGAAGTCCTCTTCGTGGGCCGGGCGGGCAAACCTTTGAGTCGGCAGGCTTTTTGGAAGAACATAAAGCAAATCGCCCGCCAGGCCGGGATAACCGCCCCGGTCTATCCCCACGCCTTGCGCCATTCCTTTGCGACCCACCTTCTCCTCGGCGGGGCTGATTTGCGTTCGGTTCAGATGATGCTCGGCCACGCCGACATCGCCACGACCCAGCTTTACACCCATTACACTCGAGAAGGGCTGAAGCGGATCCATGCCCAGTACCACCCGCGTCCGTGAGGCAGGCCGGGCCGGCCGGAAGGAACCCGACCTGACCGTCATCACGACGCACATCAACGCTGACTTTGACGCTCTGGCTTCGATGCTGGCCGCCTCCCTGCTTTACCCAGACGCGGTGGCCGTCTTTCCGGGCTCCCAGGAAAAGGGGCTGCGCGATTTTTTCGTCCACTCGACCTCCTATCTGCTCAATCTCAAAAAGCCCAAGGAGATCGACCTCGATCGGGTCAAGAGACTGGTTCTGGTCGACACCCGCCAAAAAAGCCGCATCGGCCGTTTCGCCGAGCTGGTCGAGGATTCCATTGACGGCGGCCCGGTGGAGATCCACGTCTTTGACCACCATCCGCCCTCGGGCGAGGACATCAGGGGCCACCAGGAGATGATCGAGGAGGTCGGCGCCTGCACCAGCCTGATGATCCGCCTCCTCTTGGCCCGGGGCGTCGAACTGGACAAGGACCAGGCCACCCTCCTGGCCCTGGGCATATACGAAGACACCGGCGCCTTCACCTTTTCCTCGACCACCCCGGCCGACCTGGAGGCCTGCGCCGAGCTGCTGAAGCTAGGCGCCAACCTCAACACCGTGGCCAGCCTGATCGTCCGGGACCTCGACGCCCTTCAGGTCGGCCTGCTCAACGATCTGCTCCAGCACATGGAACGCTTGAGAATCGGGGGCTTGGAGGTGGTCATCGCCACCTGCTCGGCCGACGCCTATTCTTCTGACTTCGCCGTGGTGGCCCACAAGCTCATGGCCTTGGAAAACCTGAACGTCCTGTTCGCCTTGGCCCGGATGGAGAATCGGATCCACCTCGTCGCCCGCTCCCGGCTGGAGGAGTTCGACGTCGGCGCCATCGCCTCGGCCCTGGGCGGGGGAGGGCACCCCTCGGCCGCCTCGGCCACGATAAAGGGACAGACGCTCATCGAGGTCAGACAGAAGCTGATCTTGCTCATCGAGTCCCACGTCAATCCCCGCCGGCGAGCCGGCGAGATCATGTCCTTCCCGCCCATCGCCGTGCCCCCCGCGGCCAGCCTGAACGAGGCTCACGAGCGCCTCACCCGCTACAGCATCAATGTCTTGCTGGTCATGGACAACGACAAGCTCGTCGGCCTCATCTCGCGCCAGGTGGTCGAAAAGGCCATCTTTCTGGAGCTGGGGCCCATGCACGTCAGCGAATACATGAACCCAGAGGTGGTCACCATTTCGTCCGCGGCCACCTTGAGCGAAATCCAGGAGAAGATCGTCGGCCAGCGGCAGAGGATTTTGCCGGTGGTCGAGGATGGTCGAGTCTTGGGGGTGGTCACCCGCTCGGATCTGCTCAACATTCTCATGACCGAGCCGCCTGTTTTAGATCCCCTGTACGACTCCACCCAGGGCCGCAACTTTGTGCGCCAGAAGAATTTGCGCCATCTCATGGCCGAGCGGCTGCCCGAGCGCTTGATGAACCTTCTCAAGGACATCGGCCGCGTGGCCGACGAGTTGGAGTTCAACGCTTACGCCGTCGGCGGCTTCATCCGCGATCTGCTCTTGAGGCGGCCCAACCTGGACATAGACATCGTCATTGAGGGCGAGGGCATCGCCTTTGCCCACGCCTTTGCCCGCCAGTTCGGCGTCCGGGTGCGCGACCACGCTAAGTTCGGCACGGCGGTCATGATCTTCCCGGACGGATTCAAGGTCGACGTGGCCACCGCCCGGGTGGAGTATTACGAATCTCCGGCCGCGGTGCCCGTCGTCGAGCTGTCCTCCCTGAAGCTCGACCTCTACCGGCGCGACTTCACGGTTAACACCCTGGCCGTGAAGCTCAACGAGGCCCACTTCGGCATCCTCATCGACTACTTCTCGGCCCAGCGGGATTTGAAGGAGCGAAGCATCCGAGTCCTGCACTCCTTGAGCCTGGTCGAAGACCCCACCCGGGCCTTGAGGGCCATTCGCTTTGAGCAGCGCTTCGGATTCAAAATCGGCAAGCTGACCTCGAACCTGATCAAGAACGCCGTGCGCATCAACGCCTTCAACCGGGTCAATCCGGGCCGGTTGTTTTTGGAGTTGATCCACCTTCTGGAGGAGCCCAACCCGGCCCCGGCCTTGAAGCGGATGGACCATTTCAACCTGTGGACAGCCATTCACCCCGCCCTGGGCTATCCCGAGGCCACCCAAAACCGCATCCACCAGGTTCACACCGTCTTGTCGTGGTTTGACCTTTTGTACACCGGGGCCCGATTCAAGCGCTGGGCCGTGTATTTCATGGCTCTGCTGGAGCGGCTGACCGATAAAACGGTCCTGGAGATCGCCCAACGGCTTGAATTGAGCGAACGCAACCGCGAGACGATCATGGACAGCCGGACCTGGACGAGGCGGCTGCTGAGGTCCCTCAAACGCCACCCCCAAATGAAGCCTTCCTCCCTGTCCCGCCTTCTCTCCCAGGCGCCCTTGGAAAGCCTGCTGTGGACCATGGCCCGGAGCGAGGAGGATGAGCTGCGGCGGGTCTTTTCACTTTATTTCACCGAATTGGTCAAGGTCAGGCCGCTCATCGACGGCCGCGTCCTCAAGAGGATGGGCTACAAGCCCGGGCCCATCTTCAGGCGAATCCTCGACGCCGTCAGGGACGCGCGGTTGAATGGTCAGCTCAAGACCCTGGAAGATGAACAAGAGTTCGTGTGGAAGAGGTTCAAGGCCCAAGGAGAGGATTCATGGACATGATCGGCCCCTGGCTGGTCCAGGCGCTCTTGCTCGCCGGACCGATTCTCTTCGCCGTGACGGTTCACGAGTTGGCCCACGGCTACGTGGCCGATCGGCTGGGCGACCCCACGGCGCGCCTGGCCGGACGGCTGACCCTGAACCCGCTTCGGCATCTCGATCTCATGGGCACCCTCGCTTTTTTCATCACCCAGGCCATCGGCTGGGCCAAGCCGGTGCCGATCAACCCGGCCAACTTCCGCCGCCCTCGGCGGGACATGATCTGGGTCTCCCTGGCCGGCCCGGCGGCCAACCTCGTCCTGGCCCTGATATTCGCCCGCGTCTATCTTTTTTTCGCCGGCTCGAGCGGCGCGGCGGCCTATCTGCCGGCCTTGAGGCTCCTGGCCGTGCTGGTGACCATCAACGTCGGCCTGGCCGTCTTCAATCTCCTGCCCATCCCGCCCCTGGACGGGTCCCACGTCTTGGAGGGCCTCCTTCCGGCCCACCTGGCCGTGGCCTACGATCGGATAAGGCCTTACGGTTTTTTCATCATTTTAGCCCTGATCTTCTTCGGCCTGGCCGGGCGGATAATCCGGCCGACCATCCACGCCGTCATCCAGATTCTGTTGTGGTGAAGATCAAATCAGCCAGGTTCCTCTCCTCGGCGGTGAAGCCGAGCCAGTACCCGCCCCCAGGTCCGGCTGAGATAGCCTTCGCCGGCCGCTCCAACGTGGGCAAGTCCTCTTTGATCAACTCTCTGCTCCGACGGCGCAACCTGGTCCGCGTCTCGGCCACGCCGGGGCGGACTCAGGTTCTCAACTTCTTCCTTATCAACTCTGACCTCATCTTCGTCGATCTGCCCGGCTACGGCTTCGCCCGGGCCCCGGCCAGGCTCAAAGCCGCCTGGGGCCCCATGGTCAGGACCTACCTCGCCGCCCGGGAAACCCTCAAAGGCGTGATCATCATCCTCGACGTGCGCCGAGAGGCCTCGGCCCGGGATGTGGAGTTCATCAATTGGTTGGCCAGCCAAGGGATTTATTGTCGCCCGGTGGCGACCAAGATGGACAAGGTCCGTCAGACCAAGCATTTGAGTGCGCTCAAGGACCTGCGACAGAGCCTGCCCTTTGATCTCCCGGAGCTGATTCCCTTCTCGGCCGCCACCGCCCAGGGCCGGGCGGAGGTGTGGACAGCCATTGAGGACATGGTCAAGGCCTAGCCGGGTCTTGTGTTCGAGGCCGGTTGAGGCTATAACCCAGCTATGATTTCGCCTTCAAGACCGATCTCGCGCTTGCGGGAGGTCTACGTCCTGGCGCTGGAGAGACGCCTCGGTCTGCTGGACGAGCTCGAGGCGCGGCCAGCAGGCGCCCTGGCCGAGGAGGCCGCCGCATATAAAAATCCTCAGGCCCTTCTGCGCGACCTGCTCCACCGGGTCGTGGACGCGGCCGTGGACCAGGCGGCCGCGGAGAGGGCCTGCCTGGCCGACGAGCCGGCCGAGTGGCTCGATCACCAGATGGCCCTCGCCCTGGGCAAAACGCCCCGGGAGGTGCGGGCCTTTATCCACGACGAGGCGCCGCGGCTGGTGAACCTCCGCCGCTTGGCCCGGCTGATGGCCGCTCAGGATTGGCTCAAGGTGCCGGAGCTGACCGTGGTGGCCGAGACGGAGCGAGGGCCGCTTTTGGCCGCGGGGGCCGGAGAGTTCCGCAAGCTTTTAGACACGCTGGCCCAGGTGGCGGACAACAGTTTTTCGGTTTTGATCATTGGTCAATCCGGCACGGGCAAGGAGCTCGTCGCCCGGCGCATCCACGAGCTGAGCCCCTTCGCCGAGGGCCCTTTCGTGCCGGTGGACTGTGCCTCCTTGCCCGAGGGCCTCATCGAGGCCGAGCTCTTTGGCCACCAGAAAGGCGCCTTCACCGGCGCTTTGCGGGCCCGGCCGGGCAAGGTCGAGATGGCCGCCGGCGGGACCTTGTTTCTGGACGAGGTGGCTGAACTGCCCCTCTTTTCCCAGGTGAAGCTCTTGCGGGTGCTGCAAGAGCGCGTGGTTGAGCGCTTGGGCGGGGGCAGGCCGGTGAGGGTCTCGTTCCGGCTCATCTCCGCCACCAGCCGCGATCTGGAGGAGATGATGACCGGGCAGAGATTCAGGACAGACCTCTACTACCGCCTGGCCACGCTGCCCCTTTACATCCCGCCGCTCAAAGAGCGTCCCGAGGATCTGCCGGCTCTGATCGAGCACTATCTGCTCAAGGCCTCTTTAGAGACCCGAAAGACGAGGCGGTTCTCGGCGCGGGTCCTCGAGCTTCTCAAGGGCTACGACTATCCGGGCAACGTGCGGGAGTTGATCAACTTCATCAACCACGCCGTGGCCTTGAGCCGGCGGCACACCATTGACCTGGCCGATCTGCCCGGGTCAGTGGCGGCCAAGCTCCTGGCCGGCCGTTCGCCTTGGTTTGAGGCCCTGGAGGGGATTGGTTTCAGCGGCGCCAATCGGGCGGCCGTGGCCCGGCTCTTGGCCGAGGGCCAGGGGGGCTACATCACCAACGCTGATCTTCGAAAGGCTTTAAATTGTTCTGACACCACGGCCAAGACGGCCCTCAACCGCCTGGCCGTGGCCGGGCTGGTCATCCCCGAGGGTCGGCGGGGCGGTCGGCGGTATCAGGTCGTCGAGATGGAAAACAGGGAGGAAGCATGAGTCTGGCGGACAAGACCATCGGCGTCATCGGCTGCGGCAAGATGGGCCTGGCCCTCATAAAAGGGCTGGTCGATTCAGGCATTGTCAACGGTTCGCGAATCCTGGGCTTTGACGTGGCCAACTCCAAGTGGGCCGAGACTCTGAGCGGGTGGGGCGTGGGCGTCGCGGCCAGCAACGAGGAGATGGTCGCCCAAAGCGACGTGGTCGTCCTGGCCGTCAAGCCCCAGAACGCCGCCTCGGCCCTGGCCGAGATCAAAGAGCAGTCCAGCCGCAAATTGATCATCTCCATCGTCGCTGGGTTGACCTCCCAGACCATTGAGAAAAGCCTGGATTCCACGGCGCGGGTGGTGCGGGTCATGCCCAACACGCCGGCCCTGGTTCGACAGGGGGCCTCGGCCGTGGCGCCGGGCCGGTCAGCGACCAAGGAGGATCTGGCCCTGGCCAGGGAGCTGATGAGCAGCGTCGGTTTGGTCGTCACCGAGAAGGAGGTCAACATGGACGCCGTGACCGGCATGTCCGGCACCGGCCCGGCCTTTGTCTTTCTCTTCCTGGAGGGCCTCATCGGCGCCGGGGTGCGCATGGGGCTGAGCTGGGACGTGGCCAAGACCCTGGCCTATCAGACGGTCAAGGGCGCGGCCATCTTGGCCCAGGACTCCAGCACCCACGTGGCCCAGCTCAGAGACGACGTCACCTCGCCGGGCGGCACCTCGGCGGCCGGGTTGCACGTTTTGGAGACGGCCGGGTTCAAGGCCATCATCTCTCAAGCCGTGGAGGCGGCCACGGCCCAGGCCGCGGCCCTGGGCCGGCAGCAGAACGGTTGAACCGGACCACACCGCTTGATTAAGCGAAGAAGGGAAGCGAGATGGAGCTGAAGAGATTCGATTACGCCCGCCCGGTCATCGAGCGCGGCTACGCCGGACAGACGCTTTATGTGAATCTGTCGGACAAGAGCATCGCCGCCCGACCGGTGAGCGAGGAGATGAAGCGGACGTTCATCGGCGGGCGCGGTTTTGACCTGTGGCTGATGTGGCGCGCCCTGGCCGAGAAGACCAGATGGGATGATCCCCAAAACGAGATCTGCATCTCCTGTGGGCCTCTGGGCGGGACGACCGTCTTTCCGGGCAGCGGCAAGTCCATCGTGACGACCATATCCCCATCCACGGGCTCGGTCATGGATTCCAACGTGGGCGGGTACTTTGGCCCCCACCTCAAGTTCTGCGGCTGGGACGCCCTGGAGATCCAAGGCAAGGCCGAGGTGGAGGTAGTGATTATCATCGACGGCGACGAGGGCTGCGTCAGGATCGAGACGGCCGACGACCTGCCCCTGGACACGCACCAGCTCGTCCCCAGCTTGGGCCAAAGATACGCTCCGGGGGTTTTGAGGTCCATGGCCACCGTCTCGGCCGGCTCGGCGGCCGGGCGGACCCGCATGGGCTGCCTCAACTTCTCCTGGTACGACCGGGCGCGACAAACCTTCCGCTACAAGCAGGCCGGCCGCGGCGGCACGGGCACCGTCTTCCAGGACAAGAAGATCAGGGCCGTGGTGGCCAAGCTCTCCAAGATGGCCGCGGACGTGAACCATCCGGCCGACCCCGAGCGGCTCAAAAAGGTCGGCACGGCCTACAACAAGGAAATAAGGGCTCTCGATCCCAAGCAGAACGAGATGGCTGTGGTGGGCACGACCCACCTGGTGACCATCATGAACGAGGTGGACGTCCTGCCGGTGCACAACTTCCGCTTCGGCTCCCATCCCCAGGCCCCCTCTTTAAGCAACGAGGTCTACCGGGCCAAGTTCCATCCCGGCTACGACGGCTGCTGGAAGGGCTGTTCGGTGGCCTGCGCCCATTGTGTCAAGGATTTTGTCTTGAAAACAGGACCTTACAAGGGGGAAGCCGTCTGGGTCGACGGCCCGGAGTACGAGACCATCGCCGGCTGCGGCTCCAACTGGGGCATATTCGACCCTGATTTCGTGACTGAGGTCAATTTCTATTGCGACACCTACGGTCTGGACACCATCTCCGTGGGCACGGCCGTGGCTTTTGCCATGGAGTGCTTTGAGATGGGCCTCATCGACGAGAAGGTCACCGGCGGTCTTAAGCTTCGCTTCGGCCATAAGGAGGCCGCCTTGGAAGTCGTTCATCAGATGGCCGAGGGAAGGGGCTTCGGGGCCATCGTGGGGCAGGGCATCAGGCGGATGAAGGACATCCTGGCCACAGAGCACGGCGCTGATTTGAGAACCATGCAGGACATCGGCATGGAGGCCAAGGGCCTGGAGTTCTCCGAATACGTCACCAAGGAGTCCCTGGCCATGCAGGGCGGCTACGGCCTGGCCTTGAAGGGCCCGCAGCACGACGAGGCCTGGCTCATCTTCTTGGACATGGTCCAGAACCTGATGCCCACCTTTGAGCAAAAGGCCGAGAACCTCCATTGGTTCCCCATGTGGCGGACCTGGTTCGGCCTCAACGGACTTTGCAAACTGCCCTGGAACGACATCGTCCCCGAGGACAACAACAACACCCCGGAGCCGGCCAAGGTCATGAAGCACGTCTCCTGGTACCGAGAATACTTCTCCGCGGTGACGGGCCAGGAGGTCGAGACAGAGGACATGATCAGGATGAGCGAGCGGGTTTACAACCTCCAGCGGATATTCAACCTCAGGCAGGGCTTCGGCCGCCGGGAGCACGACGACATCCCCTACCGGGCCATGGGGCCGGTGACCCCGGAAGAATATGAGTCGCGCCAGGAAAGATACGACGCCCAGCTCAAAGAGCTCGACATTTTAGACCCCGCGGGCCGGAGCACCGCGGAGAAGTTGGACGCCTTGCGCCGGCACCGCGAGGGGCAGTACGAAAAGCTCAAGGACGCGGTCTACAAGAACCGGGGCTGGACCAGCGACGGGGTGCCGACCCTGGCCAAGGTCAGGGAGCTGGGCCTCGATTTCCCGGACGTGGTGGCGCTCATCGCGAGGCATCAGTGACCTCGCGGCGGCGCGGGGCGATTTTGGTTGCCTCTTGAGCCCCAGGGTGTATATTTAATTTTCAGGAAGCGAGGCGGCCAAGAAGGTCGCCCCTTGAAATAGTAAAAAAAATAAAGCATCAGGCCAAGAAGGCTGGGTAGGGCTTTGAAAGCCCCGGGCTTTCTTGGCCTTTTCTTTTGAGGGCGGAGCGGATGATTCTCCAGCTTCGGCGGCCGTTTAGGGCATCGAGGTCCAGAATCGGGCGCGATGAAGGGGCCGCGGTCCGAGATGCAAAAAAGAGCCCGGCCGCCCGCTACGACGCCCTTGTGAGGCAAAAGACGCTCCTCTTGTCAAGTCTGGTTCTTTTTCTGGCCATCTTGGTCGTCTGGGCCGTGGCCGTGGGGTCCTTTGACCTGGGCGTGGTCCAAATACTGCGGGCCCTCCTCGGTCTGGAGCAAAGCTCTGGTTCGGTGGTCGTGTGGAGCATCCGCCTGCCCCGCATCATCGCCGCCGTGGTGGTTGGCTGGGGCCTCGGTTTGGCCGGGCTGGCCACCCAGACCCTGCTGCGAAACCCTCTCGCCTCGCCCTTCACCCTGGGCATCAGCCAGGGGGCGGCTTTTGGCGCGGCCCTGGCCATCGTCTGTCTGGGGGCCGGGGTGGTCAAGGACAGCGCCTTCAGGGTCGGCGTGGCTAGCGAATTTTTCTTTAACAGCCTCTCTGCCGTGACCGCCTTCGCCTTTCTGGGATCCTTGAGCGCCACGGTGGTCATCCTCGTCTTGGCTCGGATCAAGAAGATGGCCCCTGAATCGGTCATTCTGGCCGGGGTGGCCTTGAGCTCCCTCTTTGTCTCCGGGACCATTCTGATCCAGTACTTCGCCACCGAGACCGAGATCGCGGCCGTGGTCTTCTGGATCTTTGGCGACGTGGCCCGCTCCAACTGGCCGGAGATCGGGCTTCTTTCCCTGGTCACGGCCGGGGTGAGCGTCTATTTCCTTTTGCGGCGCTGGGATTTGAACGCTCTTTTGGCCGGCCCGGAGACGGCCCTCGGCCTGGGCGTCAACGTGGAGCACCTCCGTTTGGTGGGCATGTTTCTGGCCGCCCTGGCCGCTGCCTTGGCCACGGCCTTTCACGGGGTCATCGCCTTCATGGGCCTCCTGGCCCCCCACATCGGCCGGCGGCTGGTGGGGGCCGATCATCGGCTTCTGGTGCCTTTTTCGGGCGTCATCGGCGCGCTGTTGCTCCTGGCGGCGGACACGGTGGGCCGCGTCTTGATCGGCTCCGGGGCTCTGCCGGTGGGCATTCTGACCTCGTTCATGGGCGCGCCCGTGTTCTTGTACCTGCTTTTGCGAGGACAAAGAAGATGATCCTTGCCGTGGACGGCGTGGGCTTCAGCTACAACCACCGCCCTGTCCTCAAGGACGTCAGTTTCGAGTTGGCGCGGGGCCAGACCCTGGGCGTTCTGGGGATCAACGGCGCCGGCAAGTCAACCCTCCTCAAATGCCTCAACCGCATCCTCAAGCCTCAACGGGGCGTCATCCTCCTGGACCAGCGGGACGTGAGGGGCTTGTCCGGCCAAGCCATCGCCCGGCGGGCCGGGTATGTGCCCCAGGGGCACGGCTTGGATCAGCTCAACGTCTTCGAGGCCGTGCTTCTGGGCCGCAAGCCCCACATCAAGTGGCAGGCCACGTCCAAAGACATGGCCGTGGTGGAGGAGATTCTGGCCCTGCTGCGACTGGAGGACTTGGCCCTGCGGCCGGTGGAGACATTGAGCGGCGGCGAGGCCCAAAAAGTGGCCCTCGCCCGGGCCCTGGCCCAGGAGCCGGAGGTGCTTCTCCTGGACGAGCCGACGAGCAACCTGGACCTGCGCAATCAACTCGAGGTCATGGACCTCATCGCCGGGGCGGTCAGGGAGCGAAACGTCGCCGCCGTGGCCTGCCTCCACGACATCAATCTCGCCTTCCGCCACTTGGATTACGTGATGATGCTCAAAGACGGATCAATCCACATCCTGGCCCGGCCGAGGGAGATAACCGCGGAGATGATCAGGGAGGTCTACGGCGTGGAGGTCGTCCTCGGCCGGATTTTGGAGCAGACCGTGGTCATACCGACCCGCGCTGCCTGAGAGGAGGGTTGGCCCGATGCTTCGTCGTTTCACCTGTGTTTTATTCGTTCTGAGCGTCCTCGTCTCCCTCGGACCGGCCTGGGCAGGAGAGAGGATTGAGATCACCGACACCGCGGGCCGCAGGGTGACCGCGCCCCTGAACCCGGACAGAATCGTCTGTCTCGGCCCCGGCTGCCTGCGCTTGATCGTCTATCTCCAGGCCCTGGACAAGGTCGTCGGCCTCGAGGCCCTGGAGAGGCGCCCGGGCGGGCGGCCGTACTATCTGGCCCACCAGGCCGCGATGGACAAGCTGCCGGTGGTCAGCCCCGGCGGACCGAGCGCCATCAACAAGAAGCCGGATCTGGAGGCCATCCTCAAGGTCAAGCCCGAGGTGGTCTTTATCACCTACATGCAGGCCGCTTTGGCTGACCAGGTCCAGAGTCTTTTGGGGGTGCCGGTGGTGGTCTTGACTTACGGCCGCTTCGCCGCCTTTGACGAGGTCATCTACGACTCCCTTGGGCTGGCCGGGAGAATCCTGAATAAAAAGCAGCGAGCCGAGGCGGTCGTCAGCTTTGTCGAGGCCGGCCGGAGGGATCTGCTTCGCCGCGTGGCCGAGGTCAAGGAGGCGAACAAGCCCTCGGTCTTTGTCGGCGGCATCGGCTTTCGCGGCGCCCATGGCCTCGAGAGCACGGACTCCCTTTACATCCCTTCACCTGGCTCGAGGCCAAGAGCGCCATCCCCCCGCTCGAGAAGCAGGGCCACGTCTTCATCGACAAGGAGGCTCTTTTGAGGCTCCAGCCCGAGGTCATCTTCATCGACGGCGGCGGGCTGAAGCTGGTCGAAGCCGATTTCGGCAAGAAGCCTGGATTTTACGAGGCCCTGAAAGCGTTTCAGGGGGACCGGGTCCACGTTCTCTTTCCCTTCAACTGGTACACGACCAACGTCGGCACCACCCTAACCGACGCCTACGCCATCGGCCGGATCCTTTATCCCGAGGCATTCAAGGACGTTGATCCCGTCCTCAAGGCTGATGAAATCTACACTTTTTTAATCGGCCGGCCGGTCTACGAGGGCATGGCCGCGCTTTACGGGCCCCTGGGCGGCAGCCCGCTTTTTATAGAGAGGAGGTGAAAAATGGGCTGCGGTTTGAGCCGAGAGGAGATTCAGAAAGCCATCGACTTCCACGGTCACTGGTGCCCTGGCCTGGCCATCGGCATCCGGGCCAGCGAGTGGGCCCTGGAGGAGATGGGCCGGGCCGGGGACGAGGACGTCGTGGCCGTGGTCGAAACGGACATGTGCGCCGTGGACGCCATTCAGCGGCTCGTGGGCTGCACCTTTGGCAAGGGCAACCTGATTCACCTCGATCACGGCAAGACGGCCTTCACCTTTCACCGCCGCGGTGACGGCAAATCGGCCCGCCTCGTCTTTGACGCCGACAGGCTCGGCGGCGGGCCGAGAGAGGAGTACGCCGCCTTGAGCCAGAGGATGCTCCGGGGCGAGCTGACCCCTGAAGAGGAGACCGCGGTCAGACGGTTCAGGGAGGAGTGGTCCCGCCGGATCATGGAGGCTGATCTTGACCAGGTCTTTCAGGTCAAGGAGGCCGGGGAGATGCCCACAAAGGCCCGCATCCTGGTCTCGCTCGTCTGCGAGGCTTGCGGCGAGCGGGCCATGGAGTCGCGGACCCACCGCCTCATGGGCCAGACGCTCTGCCGGCCCTGCTTTGAGCGATTGGAGAAGCGGATTTGAAGCATCAAAGGCCTAAACGCGCCGTCCGTGACCTGTCAAACCCGCCCATGTCCGTGACTGGCCTCAGAGTGGTTTTTTAAACCCCGCCGAAGCGTTTTTCATTCCCCTTCGCCGGCCCCAAGGGCCGGCTTTGTTTAGGGATAGGGAATAACATCGTATCCCCCTTGGTGTTGTTTTGTAATATTTTTT
>CAYXRH010000026.1:0-20354 GCA_964466355.1 uncultured Thermodesulfobacteriota bacterium | reverse complement strand
TACGGGCCCATGGGCTTGAAGGAGCTGACCACGACCAAGTTCGTCGTCTACGGCCAGGGTCAGGTGCGGGAGTAAGCCTGGTGCGCTTTGGTCTTTTGGGCGGCACCTTTGACCCCATCCACTGCGGCCACCTCCGCACGGCCGAGGAGATCTGCGAGGACTTCGGGCTGGATGAGGTCTTTTTCATTCCGGCTTACCTGCCGCCCCACAAAAACGACGAAGAGAAGCCCGTCCTCGATTTCAGCCACCGCCTCAGGATGTGCGCTCTGGCCGTGGAGGACAACGCCCGCTTCGCCGTTTCCGATCTGGAGCGGCACCGCCAGGGCAAGTCCTACTCCATCGACACCTTAAAAGACATTCGAGCCCGTCATCCTCAAGACGAGCTGTACTTCATCCTGGGCATGGACGCCTTTCTGGACATCGTCACCTGGCAGGATTTCAGAACCCTGTTCACCTTGAGCCACTTCATCGTCGTCACCCGTCCCGGCTACTCCCGCGAGCCGGTCGAGGACATCCTGGCCGCGGTCTCGCCCGGCTTCCGCCACGATCCCCGCGCCTCCCGCTATCTCCATCCCGCCGGCTACTTCGTCTATTTCTGGGAGACGACCCTTCTGGACATCTCCTCGACCCGCATCAGGCGTTACATCCACGAAGGCAAGTCGATCCACTACCTGGTGCCCTCGGAAGTGGAGGACTACATTTACGGGCATGAGCTGTATAAATGAGAGCCCGGGCTGACGCGGCCTCTCTAGCCTTAGACTTGGGTCGGCTGGCCTTGAACCGCAAGGCCGAAAACATGGTCCTTTTGGACGTCAGGGGGCTGTGCGGCTTCACTGATTTCATGCTCATCATCTCCGGCCGCTCCAGCCGTCAGGTTCAGGCTCTGGCCGAGCACGTCCGTGGTGAGGCCAAGAAGCTCAGCCTCCTGCCCCTGGGCTTAGAAGGCCTCAATCAGGGCCGCTGGGTGGTCTTGGATTACGGAGACGTGGTCGTTCACATCTTCCTCGAAGAAGTGCGGGCCTATTATGACCTCGAAGGCATCTGGTCCGAGGCGCCGCTGTTCGAGTGGGGCGAGAAAGACCCGGAGCCTCGACTGTGATGCTCTCAAGCACCCCGAAACCTCGATTGAAAGAAGGGCGATGACAAACTCCGGCCAACTGACCGTGCTGACCATCTTGGACGGCTGGGGCCTGGCGCCGCCGGGTCCGGGCAACGCCTTGCGCCTGGCCCGCACGCCCAACTGGGATCGGCTGTGGGCCGAAAACCCCCGCGCCGAACTCGTCTGCTTCGGACCGGCCGTGGGGCTGCCCGAGGGCGTAATGGGCAACTCCGAGGTGGGTCACTTGAACATCGGCGCCGGACGGGTCGTTTATCAGGACATCAGCCGCATCGACCGGGCGCTGGAAAGCGGCCAGTTCTTTGAGAACGAGGCCTTGAAGGCCTTGATGTCTGACGCAAGAAAAGCTGGCGGGGCACTCCACCTCCTCGGCCTGGTTTCTGACGGCGGCGTCCATTCCGTCTTGAGACACCTCTACGCTGTGGTGGACATGGCCCAAGCTGAGGGAATCGAGCGCCTCTTCCTGCACGCCTTTTTAGACGGCCGCGACACCCCGCCCAACTCCGGGCTGGGATATCTCAAAGAGGTCATCCAGGTCTTGAAGGAAAAAGGCCTCGGCCGCCTGGCCACCCTCGGCGGACGCTTCTGGGGCATGGACCGGGACAAGCGCTGGGACAGGGTGGCCAGACACTACGCCGCCCTGATCGCCGGGCAGGGGCGCCTGAGCCAAGACCCGCTGAAGGCCGTCGAGGAATCCTACGCCCGCGGCGAGACCGACGAATTCATCACCCCCACGGTGATCGTTGACTCCCAGAGCCGGCCAATGGGCTTGATCCGCGACGGGGACGGGGTGGTCTTTTTCAACTTCCGGGCCGACCGGGGCCGCGAGATGACCCAGGCCCTGGCCGTGGAGGGGTTTGACGGCTTCGAGGCCTCCAATCGGCCCCGGCTGGCCGGCTACGTGACCATGACCCTCTACGACGAGACCTTTGGCCTGCCCGTCGCTTTTCCGCCGGAGCATCTCGACAACATTCTCGGCGAGGTCGTCTCCAAGGCCAGATGCAAGCAGCTTCGCATCGCCGAGACCGAGAAATACGCCCACGTGACCTATTTCTTCAACGGCGGTCAGGAGGAGCCTTTTCCCGGCGAGGAGCGGATCTTGATCCCCTCGCCTAAAGAAGTGGCCACTTACGATCTGAAGCCGGCCATGTCGGCCCCTCAAGTGACCGAGCGGGTTGTGAGCGAGATCAATGGCGGCCGCTTTGACCTGATCGTTCTCAACTTCGCCAACGGCGACATGGTCGGTCACACCGGGGTCTTGCCGGCGGCCATGGCCGCCTGCGAAGCGGTGGACCAATGCCTCGGACGCGTCGAGGCGGCGGTGAGATCAAAAAAGGGAACGCTCGTCGTCACCTCAGACCACGGCAACGCCGAACAGATGATCGACGGCCGCGGCCAGCCTTACACGGCCCACACCGTGACCAACCGGGTGCCCTTTGTCCTGGTCGGCCGAAGGGGGGCTAAATTGGCCTCCCGAGGCGCTCTGTGCGACATCGCCCCGACCATCCTCGAGCTGATGGGCCTGAGTCAACCGCCGGAGATGACCGGCCGTTCTCTGATTATAAAATGAGGATCTCGTCATGAGGAGATCGTTCAGCGCTCTGATGGCTCTGATTTTTTTCTTATCCTTGAGCGCCGAGTGTTGGAGCTTGAGCCAGGCCGAGGAGGAGAAGCTGGGCCGGCAGGTGCTGGTGCAGCTCAACCACCAGGGCGGATTCGTGGCCGATAAGGTTCTGACCGGTTTCGTGGAACAGGTCGGCCAGACCCTGGCCCGTCAGGCCGAATCCCTGCCCTTCAAACCGTCCTTTCACCTCATCGACGATCGCCAGATAAACGCCTTCGCCGCCCCCGGAGGGGTGATCGTAATCACCACCGGTCTGATCAAGATGATGGACTCGGTGGACGAATTGGCCGGGGTCCTGGCCCACGAGCTGGCCCATTCGGCCTGCCGCCACTTGGCCGAACGGATGAAGCAGGCCCAGAAGATCGGACTGGCCACCATGGCCGCGGTCTTGGCCGGGGTGGTCTTAGGCGTCGCCGGGGGCGAAGCGTCCCTCGGCCAGGCCGTCACCCTCGGCGGGATGGCCGCCGGGGCGAGCGCCCAGTTGGCTTACTCCCGGGGCCAGGAGCTGGAGGCTGACCAGATCGGCGAAAAGACCATGCAGCAAGCCGGCTACAGCCCGGCGGGCGCGGTGAGCATCTTGGAGAAATTGAACCGGGCCCAGATATCCCTTCCCGCGCCGCCGGTCTATTTGCTGACCCACCCGGCCATCTCGGATCGCATCGCTTTCCTTAAAAACCTCGCCCAAGAGGGGAAGCCTCGCCCAGACAGGTTCGGCGCCAGCGATTTTAAATGGTTCGCCGTCCGTCTGGCCGCCCGGAGCAAAGATGAGGCCTCGGTTGAGGTCGAATCAGGCCCCCCGGCCGATTACGGCCTCGGGCTGATCTATCTCAGCCGGGGCCGAGATTCCGAGGCCTTGGAGCGTCTGGCCCGCGCCTTCGAGGCGGCGCCGGAAGCCCTGGGCACGGCCGTAGGTTACGCTGAAGCCTTGCGACGGACCGGCCAGCCTTCCCAGGCGGCTCAAATTTTAAAAACGACCCTCGCCCGCCGGCCGGACGACCAGGCCGTTTTGCTCTTGTTAGGCCAAATTTATCTCGATTTGAACCAGCTTCAGGAAGCGCACCGGGCCTTGGAAGAGCTCGACCAGCTCTCGGCCGATGATCCCCAGATCCTCCACACCCTCGGCGTGGTCTTGGGCCGGATGGGCCGCCTGGTGGAAGCTCACACCTGTCTGGCCCGCTCGTACCTCCTCAGAGGCCAACGGGCCAAAGCGCTGAGCAACTTTGAGCTGGCTTTAAAATACGCCCGCACCGAGGCGGAGCGTCAGAAGATAGCCGAACGCCAGAGAGAAGCCTTAGAGTACCTCCCCTCGCCGCCTCGGTAGTTGGCCGCGGTGTTGTAGTCTCTTTTAGGCAACCCGTGGCTGGAACGGCCCACCGGGGCTGGTCATTTTTCGTCCAGAATCTCCCGCACTTTTTTGAGCATGTCCACCAGGCGGTACGGCTTGCCGATGAACCCCCTCGCGCCTGATTCGAGGGTGTCTTTGACCAGACCGTTGGCCGAATAACCACTGGAAATGAGGATCCTCACCTTGGAGTCGATCTTGAGCAGCTCGGCCAAACACTTGCGTCCGCCCATGCCGGGCATCCCCAGATCGAGGATGATCAGGTCGATGCGGCCCGGATTCTCTTCGTAGACCTCCAGGGCCTCCTCGCCGCTGTTGGCCGTGATGGGGGCGTAGCCTGAGAGTTTGAGGGCATCTTGAACTGTTTCCAGGACGCTCTTTTCGTCGTCCACGACCAAGATGGTCTCGGTGCCGCCGCGGATCTTCTCGGGTTTTTTTCTAATAACGATCGGTTTCAGGCCCCCGGTCTCCAAGACGGGCAGATAAATGTTGAAGGTGGTTCCGAGTCCGAGCTCGCTGTAACAGGTGATGTGACCACCGTGGGCCTTGACGATGCCGTAAACCGTGGCCAGACCAAGACCGGTGCCCTGCCCGACTTCCTTGGTGGTGTAAAACGGCTCGAAAACGTGCTCCACGGTTTCCTTGGTCATGCCCTCCCCGGTGTCCGAGACGCGCAAAAGGACGTAATCACCAGGAATTAGCTCAGGGTCAGTCCGGCAATAGGCCTCGTCCAGGCGCACGTTCTTGGTCTCAATGATGAGCCGTCCGCCTTCGGGCATGGCGTGGCTGGCGTTGCTGCCCAGGTTCATGATGATCTGGTTGAGCTGGGTCGGGTCAGCGATGACCTGTTTCAACTTGCCGGCCAGACGGGTCTCGATGCTGATCATCTTGGGGATGGTCCGCTCCAGGAGGCGGCAGGCCTGCAAGACCTCCTGGTTGGGATCCACCGGCTTTGGCTTGCGTTCGATGCGGCGCCCAAAGGCGAGCAGTTGTTGGATCAGCTGCGTCGCCCGCTCCACCGAAGCGTCTATCTCGGCCAGGGAGGAGTAATACGAGTCCGTGTCGTCCCGCTTCAGCAGCAGGAGCTGGACGTAGCCGGAGATGCCCTGGAGGATGTTGTTGAAATCGTGGGCCACTCCGCCGGCCAGGCGGCCGATGGCCTCCAGCTTCTGGGACTGCAGAAGCTGCTCCTCGAGTTGTTTTATCTCCAGGCGGGCCATGACGCTCTCGGTGATGTCGTTCATCAAAGCCAAAGTGGCCGGTCGGCCTTCCCAGTCCACGACCACGTCGCTGGTTTGGAGCCATTTGACGCTTCCGGATTTGTCCAAGACCCTGAACTCATACAATTGGGCGACCTTCTCTCCGCCGAGACGCTTGCGGTGTCTCTCCAGGATCAGCGGCCTGTCGTCCTGATGGACCGTCTCCATGAAAGACAGGCCGGCGTATTCCCCAGCCGCGTAGCCAAAGATGTCCAAGGCCTTGGTGTTGAAAAACTTAGGTCTGTCATCCTGATAAATGATGATGGCTTCGTTGGCGTTCTCGACCACGTGGCGGTACTTCGCCTCCGAGGCCGCGGCCGTGTTCTCCAGACTCCGGGAGTATCGCTCAAGCTGGGCCTGGACCTCTTTCAGCTCCGAGCGGGTGACGTATTCCTTGAACCGCAGACGGTGATTGGCCGCGGCGGCCACGAGGACGATGATCAGCGTTGCCGACAGAAACATGTTGTTGCCGACGAAAAGATTGACCTCCTGGGGTTCATTCGAGAGTATGACCATGGCCACATAGATGGCGTAAAGGATGACGCTGTGCAGGGCGAACTGCCGAAAGCCGACGGTGAGCACGGCCGAAAATCCGACGAAGACCAAGGTCAGGCCGGCGTAATAGGGCGTCGCGTAGCCTCCGGCGTCGACTATCATTTTAATTATGCTCATCCCGACGATGTAATACGCCGCCGTGCCTAAATAGAAGCTCCTTTGCCCCAAGTTCCACTTTTGGTTAATAATATAAAGCACGGCGCACGATGTCGCGGCGATGACGCGGTAGGCCATGAAGCGGGGGATGTATTCAGGATAGAGGATGTAGTCCAGGAGGCCGAACAGGGGCATGAGAATGCAGCCCATGAGCAGGATTATGCTCGTGCGCTCCCGCAGCAGCGACTCTTGGTCCTTGAGGAATGAGCCGCCTACTTTTTGATATGGCGTGGACATTTTCGCTGATTGTCCCCAAAGCCCCTGGTTAAGAAACCGTGACCCACCTCGAGCGGCTTGGGTTCTCGTCCTGAAATCGGCCGCCTCACACCTTGAAGGCCGAGGCCGCGAATACGACGTTCGGATGACATCTCAGGCCGGCAAGGGCTTGATCCTTGACCGGCCGCAGCTTCGATAAAATTTAACAGAACATATTAAATCAGCGTTTTGTCATCTTGAAAAAGACGATCGTGCCGGTGACCTCCCAATTGGTGGAAATGTGCCGCGCATCAAAACCGATCTCTTTTAAAATATCGAACACTTCTTTTTCGCTGCGCTGCTCGAAATACCAGTCGCAGAACCAGCCATATTTGGTTTTATCGTATTTTGTTCGGTCCTTGAACGTCAGAATCATTTTGCCGTTTTCGTTGAGAAGTTCGTATTGGGCTTGGAGGAGGCGTTTGAGCGCCTTGTTGTTCAGGTAATCATACAGACCGAAACTGTAGACGATGTCTTGTCGGCCGTAGAGATCGATGTTGCCCTTTCTGACCGCCAGCTTGATGGCGTTGTCCTTGACGTAGCGTATCTCGGCGTCGTCTTTGCGGTCATCCAGTCTGCTCCGGGAGTAGTCCAAGGCCAGCTGGTCGAAATCTATACAGGTCAGGGTCAGACGACATCCGTCTATGGTCGGGAACAACTCGTACCACTCCCGACAAGACCCCGAGGCGATGTTCATCACCCTGATCTTCCCCGAAGCCCCGTTGACCTCGGCTCTCAGCATCTCCCGGATGAGGTCCTTTCTTTTCCTGACCGCCTCGGCCAGATGGTCGTCGAGAAAGAGTCGATCCAAGTAGCTCCCCATGCCGCTGGAACGCGGCTGGTTGTTGTAGATTCCTTCAAGAATTTCGAAATCTCCAGGATATCCCCGCGGCTTCTCGGTGGCCCGTTTCATCAGAAAAGATTGGCTATACCAAGGTGTTATCTCTTGGCGGAAGCGTTTCTTGGCCTCTTCGACGGCCCCTGGGTCGTCGCCCAATTCCGTCTCTAATTTCTTGCAAATCTCGGCCATCTCCGCCTCGGCCACCTTCAGCCTGGCGAATAGTTCTGGCGAGAAATCTGACAGGTCTTTTTGGGCCTCCTCAATGGCGGCCAGCACGGCCATGTACCGTCTAACATTCTGTGAGATAAATTTTTCCAAAATATTCATCGGAGTCTAAAAGACCCTGGCCCTCCGTGGCCGATAAAAAGCCCGAGGCGAAGCGTTGAGGCCTTGATTTTATTGACAAAAACAAACAAAGACACGGCCAGCCCACGATAAATTAAGCCAGCTTACCAAAATCATGGGTCAAGCTCAAGCTTTTCCTGTTGACAATCGAAGAGAGTGGTTTTCGTTCGTATCCAGCGAGGCCTTCGAGAGGGCTTCGGTTGACTTTGCTTCGCCTCGGGCTATGATTAGCCCCAGTGGAGCGCCAGAGACGAGCAGACAATGATCTGGCCGTCTTGGAGAGACGGATGGGCTACTTTTTCGCCCGCGCGGCCCTTCTTGATGAGGCCCTGAACCACCGCTCCTTTGTCTTCGAGAATCAAGAGGCCGACTTAATTGAAAACGAACGCCTCGAATTTTTAGGCGACGCCGTTCTCGAGCTGGCCGTCACTTTTTTATTGCATCAGAGATTTCCCGAGGCGGATGAAGGCCGGCTGACTCAGCTTCGAGCCTGGCTGGTCAACGAGAGCGGCGTGGCCGAGCGGGCCCGAGAGCTCGGTCTGGGCCAGTTTCTGCGCCTCGGTCGCGGAGAGGCGGCCAGCGGAGGGGCGGACAAGCCGTCCATCCTGGCCGACGCCTTGGAGGCTGTTTTGGGGGCGGTCTATCTGGACGCCGGGTTCGAGACGGTGCTGCGCCTGGTCGAACGGTTGTGGGCTCCGCTTCTCACTCAGGCCGCGGAGGGGCTGGTGGCCAAGGATTTCAAGACCCAGCTCCAGGAGCTGATGCAGCAGCGCCGGAAGATGACGCCCCACTACCAGGTTTTAAAGTGCCTTGGACCAGACCACGATCGCGTCTTCTTCGTGGAGGTGGTCTTGAAGGACCGCCGACTCGGTTACGGCACCGGACGGTCGAAAAAGGAGGCCGAGCAGGCCGCGGCCGAGGCGGCCCTGAGCGTGCTCGAGACAGAGAAGAGTGAGTGATTGGGCCGGTTTCAAATGCGGGTTCGTGGCCCTCGTCGGGGCGCCCAACGCCGGCAAGTCGACTCTGCTCAACCGCTACCTGGGCCAGAAAGTGGCCATCACCGCGTCCAAGCCCCAGACGACTCGAACCCGGATCTTGGGCGTGTGGACCACGCCCCAGGCTCAGGTGATCTTCTTTGACAACCCCGGCGTCCACCAGCCCAAGTCGGCTCTCCAACGAGCCATGTTCCTGACGGCCGTGGGCGCCCTGGAGGAAGTGGACGTCATTTTGTGGCTCATGGACGCGGCCTCGAGGCGGCCGCAAGACGAGGCCATGATTCTCGAACATCTGGCCAAGATTGAAAAGCCGGTCGCCCTGGCCCTCAACAAGATCGACCGCCTCAAGAAACCCCTTCTCCTGCCTTTGATGGCCGAGATGGACAAGGCCCGGAGCTTCGCGGCCATGGTGCCCATATCCGCCCTCAGCGGCGACGGGCTCGAGGCCCTGGCCGCGGAGGTGATCGCGCTCCTGCCCCAGGGCGAGCCCATCTTTCCCCAAGACGCCTTGACCGACCAGCCGGAGCGGGTTCTGGCCGCAGAGATGATCCGGGAGAAGGTCATTCGCCTCACCAGAGAGGAGATACCCTACGGCGTGGCCGTGAACGTGAGCCAGTTCAAAGAGCGGCCGGGCAAGGATCTGACTTACATCAGCGCCGTGATCGTGGTCGAGAAGGAGTCCCACAAGGGCATCGTCATCGGAGCCAAGGGCGCGCGGCTCAAGGACATCGGCCGGGAGGCCAGGACCGAGATCGAGGCTCTTTTAGGGGTCAGGGTTTTTCTGGACCTTTTGGTCAAGGTGGAGAAGGGCTGGACCAGGGACGTCAGAGCCCTCAAGCGTTTGGGGTACTGAATGGACGGCCTGAAGGTCGAGCCGGCCGAGGAGCTAAAAAAATTGGCCGCCGCAACGCTCGGTCCTGGGCTTAGCTGGGCGCGGCTGGCCGGAGACGGCTCGACCAAGAGCTTCTGGCGGGTCTTTCGGGGGGCTAGAAGTTGGGTCGCCGTGGACGGAAGCGGCCTCGAAGCGGAGCGAAAGCCCGAGAACCGGGCCTTCTGGCTCATCGGCCGCCACCTCGCCGCCCAGGGCCTGCCCGTGGCGGCCATCGTCGCCGCCCGCCCTGAAGAGGGTTTTTTTCTGATCGAAGACCTGGGCGACGAGCTTCTGGCGGCGGCGGCGAGGAGGATGAGCCGTCTTAAGCGGCGGGAGGTCTACGAGCGGGTTCTGGCTTTGCTCTTGGATCTTCAGATAAAAGGAGGCGAAGGCTTCGACCCCGCCTGGTGCGCCCAGTCCTCTTTTTATGACGAGGAGGTCATCCTCAAATACGAGGCCCGCTATTTCATGACCGCTTTCATCCAGGGCGTGGCTGCGCGTCCAGAGACCTTTGACGATCTGGCCCAAGAATTCATCGCCCTGGCCAGGTCAGCCGCGGCCGGCGGATGGGTTGGCTTTCTGCACCGGGACTTTCAGTCCCGCAACATCATTCTTCAGGGCCACAAAATCAGAATAATCGACTATCAGGCCGCTCGCCTCGGCCCCCTGGGCTACGACCTGGCCTCGCTGTTGATAGACCCCTACGTCGGACTGTCGCCGCGGGAACAGGAATGGCTTCTGAGCCGCTACGTGGACATGGCCGCCAAAAGAGGCCTGGTCAAGGAAGCGGCCTTCAGGCGACAGTACGCCCACCTGGCCCTCTGTCGAAACCTCCAAGTCCTGGGCGCGTTTGGCTATTTGAGCCAGGTCAAGGGGCGGCCCGGTTTCGCCGAGTACATCCCGGCCGCCTTGAGTCAGCTCAAGTGGTGGATCAGCCGGCCGGAGTTTGACGATTATCCGGGCCTCAGGCGTCTAGCCTGGGACATCAAGCCCGGGGCGAAATAGTATTTTGCCGCGCAGCATTTTTAAAATCTGGGCCTGTATTAGACAATCAATCCGTGGGGTGGGGCCCTGATCGTGGCCGGGGTTTTGAGCGGTTACGTCGCCTTGGTCGGCCGACCCAACGTCGGCAAATCGACCCTCTTCAACTGGCTGACCAGGACTCGGGCGGCCATCGTGGACGATCAGCCCGGCGTCACCCGGGACCGCCACTACGGCCGGATGGCCGTGGGGGAGCGGATATCGACCCTCATCGACACGGGCGGTTTCGAGCCCGGGGCCAGATCAGGCCTGTCCGCGGCCATGAAGGCTCAGGTGGAGATGGCCATGGTCGAGGCCGACGTGATCGTCTTCCTCATGGATGGCCGGGAGGGTCTCAATCCCATCGACCGCCAGATCGCCGGCCTGCTCCGCCGTCAAACCAAGCCCGTGGTGGCCGCGGTCAACAAGCTGGACAGCCCCGAAGCCTTTCATCTGACGGCCGAGTTTTACGAACTGGGCTTAGAAAACGTGCTGCCCCTCTCGGCCGCCCACGGCCTGGGCCTGGATGAGCTGGTGGAGGCCATGACCGCGGCCCTGCCGCCGCTGGATCAATCCGGGGCGGAGTTGGATTTGCCGGCCGAGGTCATCCGCCTGGCCGTGGTCGGCCGGCCCAACGTGGGCAAGTCCTCCCTGATAAACCGCCTCCTCGGCGCCGAGAGGATGGTCGTCTCCGCGCAGCCCGGCACCACCCGCGACGCGGTGGATGTTTTGATAAAGACCGGCCAGCGGCCTTACCTGCTCATCGACACGGCCGGCATCAGGCGGGCCGGTCGCGTCCAACGCGGGGTGGAGCGATGGTCGGTCTTGAGGGCCCTGAAGGCCTTGGACCGGGCCGACGTGGCCGTGGTCATGGTCGAGGCCGAAGAGGGGCTGACTGATCAGGAGGCCCGCATCTGCGGCTTGGCCGAGGAGCGGGGGCGGGCGGTCATTTTGGCCCTCAACAAGTGGGATCTGATTCAAGATCCCCGAAGGAAGCTCGGGGAAATCAAAAGAGAAATCTCCTTGAAGCTGAAATTTTTGGGCTTCGCCCCCCTGATCACCATCTCGGCCCTCACCGGCCGTAATCTGCCCCGGCTCTTCGAAACGACCGAGAGGCTCTTTGAGCAGTACACCTTCCGCGCCCCCACCGGCGAGGTGAACCGCGTCTTAGAAGAGGCCGTGAGGCGGCATCAGCCGCCCCTGATCGGAGGCAAGCGCCTCAAATTCCTTTTCGCCACCCAGGCCGAGACCAGACCGCCGACCTTTGTCGTGTTCACCAATCAGCCCCGCCAAGTCCATTTCTCTTACGCCCGCTTTTTGACCAACCGGTTCAAGGAGGCCTTCGGGCTGAACGAGATTCCGATCAAGGTCGTCTTTCGGGCCCGGAGGCGGCGGCGCTGAGAGCAAGGGCTTCCCGGACCCCCGCCCGGTCCGACGAATCTTAGGCTTTAACGTCGGGGTGGTGATGGAACTGATCAGCCGCAGCGTCGCGGCGACGGACGGAGGGCTAAATGACGAGCCGAATTAAATTTTTAGCCTGGTCCCTGATTTTGGTGGCGGCCGTAAGCCTCAGCGGCTGCGATTGGTGGCCGGGCCTCAAACAATACTGGGTCTACCGGCAAAGATACGAACAGATGGCGGCCGAGAAGGAGCGCTACAAGGAGCTGTACGAGCACGCCCTGAGGGAAAGGGACAAGCTCCAGGTTTACGTGGCCGAGGCCAAAATTATGGCCCAGAAGTACAAGGAGATGTGGCAGACGGCCGAGAGGGAGAACGAGCTTCTGCGAGACGAAAACGAAAGCCTTCTCGCCCGTTTGGAGCGATACGGCCGCGGGGTTAAGAGAATGCATGAGTAGAAGTGACGGACGATCAATCTCCTGAGGCCGAATCAAAGACGGATGGCGCAATGTCTTGAAGAAGCGCGGACGCCCTGAATTAATGTAAAATGTTTGAAGGATTCACTTCTCACCCGTCCCGGCCGCGGATGGCATCCTTAGTCGGACTTGATCCCGGGAGGCGGCGTCATGGGCGCAAGATCAGGGCTTGAAGCAAGGAGGATCAACATCTTTCTGGTGGCGGCGGTCCTGGCCGCCGCGCTGGCGGTCCTGGCCTCATCCATCCCGCCGGCCTCGGCCGGGGCGCGGGTGAACTACCGGTTCGCCGACCTCGACGGCCTCAGGATTTATTACGAGATCCACGGCCAGGGCAATGAGACGATGCTGATGCTCCACGGCTGGGCCTGCAACCACAGCTTCTGGGAGTTCCAGACGCCGCAGTTCGCCGAAACCAGGCAAGTGATCGTCATGGACCTGCCCGGTCACGGCCGCAGCGACCGGCCTCGATTGGCCTACACCCCGGAACTGTTCGCCGACGCGGTGGCGGCCGTGCTGGACGACGCCGGCGTGGACCAGGCCGTTTTGATCGGACACAGCATGGGCGTGTCCATCCTGCGCCGCTTCATCCGCAACCACCCCACCCGAACCTCGCACCTCATCGACGTGGACGGCGGGTTCATTCACCCGCCCCGCAGCGTGGCGGAGTGGACCCAGGACATGGCCGCCTGGGCCGAGGAGGCCGCGGCCGTGCTGAATGAGGACATCTACGCGCAGTGGCTCCCGGGGTTCATCGCACAGCTCTTCTCCGCCAAAACGACCTCAATCCTGCGCCAAGAGATCATGAACAGGATGACCGCCACGCCCCAGTACGTCGGGGCCAGCGCCTTGATGTTCTTCCTTTTGCCGGTCAACTGGCTCGACGAGAGCCCGCTGGACGTGCCCACCCTGGCCCTGGCCTCCCCTTACACGGTCGAGAGCCTCGGCGACACCGAGGAGTACGTCAGGGAGCTGTTCCCCGGCTCGAGCTTCAGGTACTGGTCCGAAAACGGCCACTTCCTGATGATGGAGGATCCGAGCCGGTTCAACCAGACCGTGGAGCGATATCTTACTGAAGACCAGTAAATGGAGACTGTGGCGAAACGGCCCTTTTGTCCCGATTACGGCGTTCATTGGTTTTCTCGAATGCTCACATATTACCTTCATATGCTGCGCTTCTCGAAAACCTCGCGCCTGGTCCTCGAACCAAAATGTGGTTTCGCCACAGTCTCAAATAAAAGCAGCCGCGCCAGAGAAAAAATCAGGGCTGGGGGCGGTTGAATTTGCCAGCAGCAGGCGGTGAAGGGCCTTCACCGCCGGCTCTATCTCGGCGTTGTCGACTAGAAAAGCGACGTTTAACTCCGAAGCCGACTGGGAGACCATGCGGGCCTTGATGCCCTCTTGGCCGAGGGCGGTGAAGATCTGGCCCAGAACCCCGATGCGGCCTCTCATCTCCTCGCCGACGACGCAGACGATGGCCTTGTCCTTCTCCAGGCTCACGACGCCGCAGGCTTCCAGCTCGGCCACGACCGCTTCGAGCCTCTTTGGCTCGTAGGCCTTGTCAGTGACGAAGGAGACGCTGGCCACCGAGGTGGCGGCGATGTGAACGCCGACGCCGTGGCGGCTCAAGACCCCCAAGGCCGAGGTGAGCAGGCTCGAGGCGGACATCAGCCTGGGCGAGACGATGTTTATGAGGCCCACGTCCTCCTTGTAGACGATGGACTTGGCGATGGAGTCGGCCAGAAGCGTCTGGGGCAGGATCTGGGTGCCCGGCTGGTCGGGTTTGGTGGCGTTGGCCACGCGGACGGGGATGTTCTTTTTGACCGCCGGGATGAGGGTCCCGGTGTGGATGACCTCGGCGCCATAATAAGCCAATTCGCTGGCCTCGTCAAAGGACAGAACCGGCAGGTTCATGGCGCTTTGGTCCACCGAGGGGTCGGCCGTCATCACCCCGTCCACGTCGGTCCAGATCTGGATCTCCTCGGCGTCGAGGGCGCCGCCGAGGATGGCCGCCGTGTAATCGCTGCCGTTACGGCCGACGGTGGTGATGTTCCCGTGGACGTCCTTGCCGATGAAGCCGGTGATGACCGGCAGTTTTTTTATCTCGGCCAGCTTGTCGGCCAGCTCCATCTCGATGTCCGGCAGGGGGGCGGCCTCGCCGAAATTGGAGTCGGTCAGGAAGCCGACGTCGTAAGCGTTGACGGCCTGGGCCGGAATGCCCTTGGCGCTGGCGGCGGCGGCGAAGATGACCGCCGAGATCCGCTCGCCGAAGGAGAGGATGTGATCCTGGACCTTGGGCGTCAAATCCTTGACCAGATGGACGCCGCGCAGAATCGTCTCCAGTTGGCTCAAGAGCGGCCCGATCAGGCCCCGCTCCAGCCGCAGGGAATCGAGGAGGCGGAGATGAAACTCTTTGATCTCTTTCAGGTTTACGTCATTGTCAATGGCGTCTTGGGCCACTTTGATCAGGGCGTCGGTCATGCCGCCGTGGGCCGAGACGACGACCACGGGCGTGCGGTCCAGCTCGCGCCTGACGATGCCAAGGCACTGGTTGATCTTCTGGGCCGTCTTCAAGGAGCTCCCGCCGAATTTGATGACGATCATTCCACAAGCCTCTCTCGCCCGGCCGGGCTCAATCAGCCTCGTTCATTTTCTCGAAGCCGTAGACCGCGTTCAGGGCGGCGTAAGGGTCGCAGGCGGCCCCGTACTGGGCGATGGGGTAGCGGATGCCCCGCTGGTACAGGGTCTTCAAATTGGCCACGATCCGCTCCACATCTTTCGGTGGCAGGCTCACGGCCAGCTCGTCGTCCTGGGCGTGGCCGAAGCGGCGCTCGCCAAAGCAAGGGATCGAGAGCGTCGGCTTGCCCTTGAGAAGGCCCTCGGCGATGACGTCGGCGCAGGAGGTCTCGCCCACCGAATAAAAGACGAGGCGCTCCCAGGAGTCGAACTGGATGGCGTTGATCAGCAGCGAGGCCTGGGCCGGGTTGGGGTAAAGCAGGATCAGATCCGGGTCAAAGGGGTTGTAGCGCAGCGGTCCGCAGACCACCGCCCGCCAGCGACCCGGCGGCAGGCGGGGGATGGCTTTTTCGCAGGCAACGGCGTCCGACTGGCTTTTGAGCCACACCTTAGAGCGCATCCGCCCGTCGGCGACGTCGGGCGGCACCTCGCTCAAGCCGACGATGGTGGCGCAGGACGGCGGCACCAGCTCCGCGGCCGTGGCCCCGATGGTCCAGTCGTGGGTCCGGCAGATGGTCACCAGCTGGCACAAAGTCAGCCGGCCCTGGGGCCGGCGGACGTAGGGGTTTTTGTTCAGCTCTTCGACGTCCTCGTAGAGCTTCAGGCCGACGACAAAGGTCTTGAGCCTGAGAAACCAATCCAGCTTGTCGGTCAGCTCTCTCCAGTCAGGCATCTCTCTTCTCCACTCTCACCCGGCCGCTTTGGAGATGAACGACGAGCTGCGCCGTCGTTTCCACGGGGCCGTTGAAGACGCTCCGGCTCAAGCCCACCTCGGCCGTGGTGTGGGCGTCGGAGCCGCCGATCTTGACCAGACCCAGCCTGTCGGCCACCTGGGCGGCCAGCTCGTTCTCCTGGCCTCCGGCCCGGCAGTTGGCCACCTCCACGCCGTGGACCAGGTCAAAAAGCGGACGCGAAGCCGCCTCGCTTACCTCCAGCCCGCCGAAGCCGAAGAGGAGGAAGCCCCTGAAGGGATGGGCCGCGACCAGAAAAGCCCCTGGGGCGGCCCGGACCAGCTCCTGGGGCGTCGGCGGGGCCACGAACTCCTCGCAGGGGCCGAAGACGAGGACGTCCCCGGCGGTGGTGGTCACCTCCATGCCCCCCAAGACCGTCAGCTTGAACTCGCGGCTCAAGGCGGCCAGGTCCTCCTCGGGCCAGCGCTTGTTGTGCTCGGTCAAAACGAGGCCGTCAAGGCCCGCCTCTCTGGCGGCGATGAGGGCCTCTGGGGCCGACATCTCGGCGCAGGGCGAGAAGCGGGTGGTGTGGACGTGAAGGTCGAGCCTGAATCCTTTATCAGCCGCCACTGGTCTGGCCCTCAATGCGCGCCCGGGCCCTGACCAGGGCCCGGGCGAGGGTGATGAGCAGGGTGGCCAGGTGCCGGCAGCCCGGACGGCCGACGACCTTTTTCACCTGGGCCTCAAAGCCCTCTTCATCGACCTTCAGCCCCTCGGCCTCGGCCAGGAACTCGAGGCCCAGGGAGCAGCGGTCGGTGGTGTAGCGGACCATCTCGCCCTCGAGGCCGGTGATGGTCAGACGGTCATCTGTCTTGAGCTTGATAACCATACCGTAGATGTGGTCGCTCAACTCCCCCCGGGCGACGAAGCCCCTCCTGATCCGGCCCACGGCCGCGCTCTGGAGACGGATGAAATTGGCCACGATCACTCCTCCCTGGGAAAGGCGGCGCAGCTTCCGGCCAGCCGGGGGTTTTGACTCAGCAGCTCTCTTCGGCCGGCCTCGTCCAAGACGCTCTGGTTCAGGTCCGGGTTGGGGCCTGGGGAGGGGCGGCCGAGCCGGCCGTGGAAATCGCGCAAAAGGGGCCTGGTCAGGCCGTTGATGATCGTCTCCATGGCCTCCAAAAAAAGCTCGCCCAGACGGGGGCAAGAGGAGTCGGCCAGGACGCCGCTGACTATCTTGGTCATGCCCGGACCGACCCTGACCCCCTTGAGGCGTTCCAGGGCCGGTTTCAAGTCGGCCTGCTTTGGCCCGCCGGCGGCGATTTGGGCCCGGGCGGCAGTGATCTCCAGGCCCGGCGGCCGGACCTCGACCTCGACCCAGGCCCTGAAGTCCTCGTCCGCGGCCTCGCAGCGGGACAGAAGGCCCTCTTCCGTCTTTTCCAACCAGCTCATGATGTGGTAAAGGTAATCCACCAAGACCTCCAGGCGGCTTACTAAGCCATGAGTGAGTTTGATTCTCCGTTTCCCGAGCCCATCGAGCTCCCCTTGAGCGACACCCTGGACCTGCACACCTTCAGGCCAAAGGAGCTGCCCGAGCTCCTGGACGACTGGCTGGCCGCCTGCCAGGAGGCCGGGTTTGAGGAAGTGCGCATAATCCACGGCAAGGGCAAGGGCGTTCTCCGCAACCGGGTGCAGGGGCTTTTGGGCCGCCACCCCCTGGTGGCCGCCTTTTATCTGGACCATCCCGGAGCGACCGTGGCCCGGCTCAAAAAAAGCCGGGAGGTTTAGCGCCCGCCGTCCGGCTGGCAGGCCGGGCAGAAGTGGCTCGAGCGGCCGCCGAGGCTGATCCGGGCGATCTCCTCCCCGCAGCGGGGGCAGGGCTCGCCCTGGCGGTGGTAGACCAGGTGTCTGGTCTGAAAGTATCCCCGCCGGCCTTCGGCGTCGCGGAAGTTGGCCACCGAAGACCCGCCCCAGACCAGGGCCTCGCTCAGGACCTGACCCACGGCGGCGAAGAGGCGTCGCCGCTCGTCTTCCTTCAACTCCTCGGCCTTCTTGAGGGGATGAAGCCCGGCCCGAAACAAAGCCTCGTCGGCGTAAATGTTGCCCAGGCCGGCGATGAAGCCTTGGTTCAACAAGAGAGGCTTGAGCCGGCCCCGCCGGGCGCCCAGGCGCTGACAGAAGTCCTCTTCACTGACGCTCAAGGCGTCCGGCCCCAGCTCGGCCCAAGCCGGCCAGGTGTTGAGGCCGCCCGGTTTGATCAGCTCAAACCAGCCGAAGCGGCGCAGGTCGTGGTAGTGCAGCTCAAAGGGGGCCTTTTTAAAGGTGAAGACGAGGTGGGTGTGTCGGGCCGGAGGCTGGGCCGGCTTTTCAAAACTGAAGCGGCCGGTCATCTTGAGGTGCACACCGAGGGCGGCCCGGCCCAAATCCAGGACCATGACCTTGCCCTTGCGCCGGACGCCTTTTATTTTTTTTCCGGCCAGGTCTTGGGCGAACGAGTCCGCGTCGCCCTTGATCAGTTTTTTAAGTCGGACCTCGACCTGGTCGATGGTTCGGCCCTTGATTCTGGCCTCCAGGCCCCGGGCGACGATCTCCACCTCCGGCAGCTCGGGCAAACGAATCCTCCTCACAAATCAGCGCTTCACTATACTCCGCCGCAGCCGAGGGTCAAATGGTTTGTGGATCCAACACGCCCAGTGGACTTTAAAAAAAGGACGGTGGAGGTTTTGGGGATTGATCAAGCCTGAAAAGCCGCCTCGCCGCCCGCGGCCCAAGGCAAATGATCCAAATCCGCGTTTCCGCCGGAGAGGATGATGCCGACGCGTTGGCTCTGGAAGTCTTCTTTTCTTTTCACGACCGCGGCCAAGGGCACCGCCGCCGAGGGCTCGATGACGAGCTTCATCCTCTCCCAGACGAGGCGCATGGCCTGGACGATGGCCGCCTCGCTGACGGTGATGATCTCAGCCACGTGCGCGCTGATCAGGGCAAAGGTCAGCTCGCCCAGCTGGGTCCTGAGACCGTCGGCGATGGTCTTGGGGTTGACTGAGGGCACGATGCGGCCCTCCTTGAGGGAGCGGAAGGCGTCGTCGGCCATCTCGGGCTCGGCGGCGATGACTCGGGTTTTGGGGCTCGCCCCGGCCGCGGCCAAGGCCGTGCCGCTCATCAGCCCACCCCCGCCCACCGGGGCCAGGACGGCGTCCAGGTCATCGATCTCGTTCAATAGCTCCAGGGCGGCCGTGCCCTGGCCGCTGATGACCAGGGGGTCGTTGTAGGGGTGGACGAACACGGCCCCGGTGCGGGCCGCGACCTGGCTCAGGGCCGCCTCTCTGGCCTCGAGGGTGGGCTCGCAGAAGACGATCTCGGCCCCGTAGCCGGCCACGGCCGCCTTTTTGATCGCCGGGGCGTTGCGGGGCATGACGATAAAAGACTTGACGCCCCTGAGCCTGGCGGCCAGGGCCAGGGCGGCGGCGTGGTTGCCCGAGGAGTGGGTGGCCACGCCCTTTCGGACCGCGGCCTCGGGCAGGGACAAGACAGCATTCGAGGCGCCCCGGAACTTGAAGGCGCCGACTTTTTGGAGGTTTTCACATTTAAAAAAGAGCCTCGCCCCGGAGAGTCGATCGAGGCTCTGGCAGGTCAAGACCGGGGTGTGGTGGACCTGGGATCTCAAGCGCGCGGCCGCTTTTTCGACGTCATCAAAGGAAGGAACGGGCATGCTCTTTTACTCCTGGGTCAGCTTTGGTCTCATGGTAGCCCACCGACGCGGCGCGTCAAGACAATGATCGTCCGTGGGGGTCGGGCGAGGCAGGGCCGGAGGGCCGCCGCAAGGGCTGAAGTCTCGGGATTGCTGGAAAATAAAAAAATCGACGTCAAGCGTAACTTGACAGGCTTCGAGATGTCCAGTTAGGCTGTGGGCATGAGGATTCGGAACGTGAAGCACAGGGGCCTGCGTCGCTTCATGGAGGATGATGACCCCTCGGGGCTCCCCGCGGATTTCATCGAGAAGATACGAAACATCATCTCTTTCCTCCAAGAGATGGATGACCCCGAGGAGGCGCGCTCAATCCCCGCCTGGCGCGCCCACCAGCTCTCCGGCGGCCGAAAGGGCGCCTGGAGCCTGGTGGTGTCCCGGAACTGGCGGATCACCTTCCGAGTCGATGAGGATCAAGGCGAAATCTTTGACCTCGATTACGAGGATTACCATTGAGGAGCTGCTGATATGATCCGTATGGCCCAACCTAGTCATCCCGGGCAGTTCATCAGGATGGAGATAATCGAGCCCCTCGGGCTGTCGGTGACCGCCGCCGCCAGAGTGCTGGGCGTCACCCGGCCCACGCTTTCCGCCTTGCTCAACCAGCGGGCGGCTTTGTCGCCGGAGATGTCCCTGCGCATCGAAAAGGCCTTCGGGGTGAAGATGGACACCATTATGCGGATGCAGACCGCCTTTGAGATTGCCGAGGCCCGCAAGAGAGAAGGGAAGATCAAGGTCGCCCGGTACATCCCCCAGGAGCCACGGCGATTGAATTCAACGCGGCCGTGAATTAACTCTTTCGTGTAGCTTAGCCGGGATTTTTAATCCAGGCTCTTTGGTGTGGGGGTGGGCTCGCTGAAGACGCTCTCGGCCCCGGAGCCGGCCACGGCCGCCTTTTTGATCGCCGGGGCGTTGCGGGGCATGACGATAAAAGACTTGACGCCCCTGAGC
>CAYXRH010000025.1:0-20633 GCA_964466355.1 uncultured Thermodesulfobacteriota bacterium | reverse complement strand
CCTCTCTGGCCTCCACGCCGAGGGCCTGTCCTATCCGAGCGTATTTCTGAGGCTCGACGGCTTCATTAAAGCGCATGACGTGGGCCAGCATCAAGGCGTTGGCCGTGCCGTGGCCGACGCCGAAAAAGGCGCCGAGGGGATAAGCCAGGGCGTGGCAGGCCCCCACGCCGGCCCCGGCCAGGGCCCGGCCGGCCAGATAGGCGCCCAGGAGCATGCCCTCCCGGGCCGCGGGGTCGTCCCCTCCCCTGCCCACGGCCAGGGGCAGACAGCGCCCGATCAACTCCACGGCCTTGAGGGCGTACATGTCGCTCAGCGGGTTGGCCCTCTTGGCCGTGAAGGCTTCAATGGCGTGAGTCAGGGCGTCGAGGCCGGTGTAAGCCGTCACCTCGGGCGGGAGCGAGGTCGTCAGCTCAGGGTCCAGAAGAACCGTTTCGGCGTAGAGGTGGGGCGAGTTGATGCCGCCCTTCTTCTTCTCGGCCCGCATGGTGAATACGGCCGTCCAGGTCGCCTCGGAGCCGGTGCCGGCCGTGGTCGGGACCATGATCTTCTTCAGGCCCGGCCCTGGCACCAGGTCCACGCCGATGTACTCCCTGGCCCGGCCGGGATTCGCGGCCAGCACGGCCGCCGCCTTGGCCACGTCCATGGCCGAGCCGCCGCCCAGGCCGACGACGACGTCGCAGCCGGCCCCCCGGGCCAGGTCGGCCGCCCTCTCGGCCTCCTCCGGGGCCGGCTCGGGCTGGAAATCCTTGAACAGAACCGTCTTCACCCCGGCCTTATCGAGGCTTTTTTGAATCGGCCGGAACAACTCCAGGGCCAGGACCTGGGGATCAACCACCAGCAAAGCGGTGCGTCGGCCCAGGATTTCAATCTCCCGGCCCAGGTGGGCCGCCTCGCCGGCGCCGAAGACGACCCGCCGCGGGCCTTCCAGAACCATGGCTATGGCTGACAATAGCTTCTCTCCTCACCTTTGTCTGAATTTGGCCGTTCGACCGGGGCGAGTATACCACGCCCCCAGAGCCGGCCAAAGGAGTTTCGGCCGCCGGCGCGGGATCCTTTCCGCGGCCGGGCGAGGTGAGCCTGGCCCACAACGGGGTCCTCTTCCTGGACGAGCTGTCCGAGTTCGGCAAGCTCTAACAAGCTCAGCTTCCTTCGTGCTACTTTCTTCTCGGTGGTCATGTCTGTTATCTGGGTTCGAGGTGCTTTTCAACACCTCTTCTAACCCGGCTGGAGGCAGCATGGCCACCACCATTGGCAGCTTAAACTGTCAGGTCAATACCATCACAGAACAATTTTTCATGAACAAACAGACTTTTGATTAGGATAATCATGGTTGAAACGGCTAGCATAAACGGCTGGCAATGGAGTGTAGCGGAATTGCCAGTCCGTTTTGATGTGGTTGGTGCATTTACATGTGAAAACTAAGAGCTGGTAACTCATGCTCTAAATCAATTCCACGCCAACGGTTAAACGAAACTATTTCGTTGTCTATATTTGCTAGCTTTGAAACATATTCATCTATCCAATTGAGAGTATCTGCAATTACTTGGGCGCAATCAGATTTGCTTTTACCAGCAAACTTAACAGCAGACAGCTTTCCTTCGTGAACTATATCATTTCTCATATTTTTATAATCATTGCTTAAGGAGGTAATATAAAATCTCTTACTAGCCTCAAGCATGCCTGAAAAGTAATCTAAATCACGACCTGCAGCTTTAATTTCACATTGTTTTATGATGTCCATTTGAACACTTATGGACAAAAACATGTCCTCAAGAGTAAAACAAGTCAATCCCGAAATCCAATGAGCTAAAAATAGCTCCATACGTCTGGATGAGAAGTTTGAAAATAAATTGTTGGCTCCTATAGAGAAAATAGCATTTAAGTCTTTTCTTATTTGAAGGATAGGAAAGCCATAAATCGCTCGAGGCCTAATAAATTTGTCCCCTTTCTGGATGAATTGAATATCTGATTGTTGAGTTGACGCATTTGGTGTTACACACTTTCCAGTGATAAAGGAAAGCAGCAAGCAAATATCGATAAGTTCATTGGTTGAGAGTTCAAAGTCATTATTCGAAGTAGTATGACCTACAGCTTCATTATATGCAAAAAAAGTATGAGCACACTTGCCTTGCTTCATTTCATCTAATAGCTCATTATATTTTTGCGATCGTTTGAAGACCCACATACCGATCGAAGACGGTATCTCAAATCTGAGATCATTTGCAATTAAATCAGCAATCCATAATTCAAGCATGTTTACCCCTAAATAAACACCTAATAATATTTATGTTGATCCGTATAACATCCAAAACCTCTTGTTAAAGCCACATAAGACAACTGGTGAAAAGCACCGCTTTGGTTAAATAGCAATAGATATATGCATTTTGGGACGGACCGTTCCTCTTATTAAACCGACCCTGGGTATTGGCTCCTAAGTATCAAAGTCGCGGACCTGAGCTGCAGCTCACTTTTTAAAATATTATAGAGGAACGACGACCATCTTGTCAAGTATAGATCATAATTGAATTCTTTGGCCATAGGCGCGGCAACTCAGCCGATCAGGAGGCACCCTACGGGAGGAAAGCCTAAGCCATTCTGGCTGATCTCGGCCCGATTGCCTCATTTATTTCCGTCTGCTATGCTGCCCCGAAAAGGGGTCGCCAAGTAATCATGCTCGCCAAGGTCACAACCGGGGCGGTTTTGGGCGTGGACGGCTACCTGGTCGAGGTCGAGGTGGACCTGGCCCGGGGCCTGCCCCAGTGGTCCATCGTCGGCCTGCCCGACGCCGCGGTCAAGGAGGCCAAGGACCGGGTCCGGGCGGCCATAAAAAACACCGGCTTCACCCTGCCCCAGGAGCGCATCACCATCAACCTGGCCCCGGCCGACACCCGCAAGGAGGGCTCGGCCTTTGACCTGCCCATGGCCGTAGGGCTTCTGGCCGCCCAGGGCCACGTCAGCCTGGAGCGGCTGTCAGGCTATCTCATCGCCGGCGAGCTCTCCCTGGACGGGATCATCAAGCCCATCAACGGCGCCCTGCCCTTGAGCCTCGTCGCCAGGGAGCAGAGCCTGGCCGGCATAATCCTGCCCCCTGAGAACGGCCCCCAGGCGGCGGTGGTCAGGGGCTTGAGCGTCAAGGTGGCCGAGTCCCTGCCCGAGGTGGTCGCCTTTTTCAACGGCCAGGCCGACCTCAAGGCCCCGGCGGAGTTCGCCGCGGTCAGAGACGAGGAGTCGTCTGAGTGGGACATGGCCGACGTCAAGGGCCAGGAGGCGGCCAAGCGGGCCCTGGTCGTGGCCGCGGCCGGCGGGCACAACGTCCTCATGACCGGCCCGCCCGGAGCGGGCAAGTCCATGCTCGCCCAGCGTCTGCCCTCCATTCTGCCCCTGTTGAGCTTTGAGGAGACCCTGGAGACCTCCAAGGTCTACTCCGTGCTCGGCCTCCTCAACGACGGGCGGTCCTTGAAGTCGCGCCGGCCCTTCCGCGCGCCCCACCACTCCATCTCCGAGGCCGGGCTCATCGGCGGAGGGTCTTTTCCGCGGCCGGGCGAGGTGAGCCTGGCCCACAACGGGGTCCTCTTCCTGGACGAGCTGCCCGAGTTCGGCAAGCAGATCCTGGAGGCTCTGCGCCAGCCCCTGGAGGACGGCCGGGTGACCATCGCCCGGGCGGCCCAAAGCCTGACCTTCCCGGCCCGCTTTACCCTCATCGCCGCCATGAACCCCTGCCCCTGCGGCTATCTGACCCATCCCACCCGGGCCTGCAAGTGCACTCTGGCCGAGATCAAGCGCTACCATCGCCGCCTCTCCGGACCGCTTCTGGACCGCATCGATCTCCAGGTCGAGATCGGGCCGGTGGAGATAAGGGACCTGGATGAGCCGCCCCAGGGGGCGAGCTCGTCTGAGCTGAGGGCCCAGGTGGCCCGGGCGAGGGCCATCCAGGCCGAACGCTTCCAGGGCGCGGACGTGTTCGCCAACGCCCACATGACCCCGGGCCACTTGGAGGCCTTCTGCCGCCTGGACCCCCAGGGCCGCCACATTCTCAGCCAGGCGGCCGAGAGGCTCTCCCTCTCGGCCCGGGCCTACACCCGGGTCCTCAAGATCGCCCGGACCATCGCCGACCTGGCCGGGGCGGAGCGCATTCTGACCAGCCATCTGGCCGAGGCGATCCAGTATAGAAGCCTTGAGCGGGAGACCTGATCCTGGGTCGGCCATTAAAAGGTGTGTGGTTCATAGACATCCTTCCAATGCGTTAGAAGGGGTGGGCATTAACTCCAGAAGCAAGAAAACGGCTGACGTGAAGCCCGGCCGACCGTCTGACAGTCTCCATCGACCTCCTTTATTAAAATGATTGAGTCTCAGTCCTCCTTGCCGGCGTCTCTGATCGGGACTGAGGAGGTCACGACGCTTGCCGCCCATCGCCGGTCACTAGAGCGGTTTCATCGGAAATATCCGGCAGACTGAGCCGCTTCCCGCCTTCACGGCCAAGCGCGAAAAAAATTGATTCACCACCGCCCTTGAGCGGTCATCTTCACCTTTCCTTCATAATGGCCCGCTATCTTGGTGCCTAAAGAGACCGGGACGGCGTCGATCGCCAGCCCGGTCCGCAACCGAAGACATCGAAACAGGAGGTGTAGTCATGAAGAAAAATTGGATCACGGCGGTTGGAACCGGAGCCATTATCGCCATTCTCGTCGTCGCCGGCACCGGTTTTGCCCAAACAGCGGGACAGGAGGTCCGAGATGGCGCGATTCGGTTGGGAAAACAGGCCGAGGCCGATTTCCCCTCGCTGGCCAAAATCACCCTCGATAGGGCTGTCCAAAAAGCCCTGGGCGCGGTGAAGGGCGAGGTGCTCAAGGCCGGCCTGGAAGACGAGAACGGCTTCCTGGTATACGGCGTCGAGATCGTCGCGGCCGACAAATCCATCACGGACGTGAAGGTCGACGCCGGTTCCGGAAAGGTGCTGGCCATGGACCGCGACAGCGACGACGGCGGAGAGAACGAGGCCATCGACGATCACGGTGACCACGGGGAGCATGAAGCCGGCGAGCGCGGCGACGATCAAGGCCACGAAGACTAAACCAGTCCATTCCGCCCCGAGAACCGGAAAAGCCAAACGGTGCTCGGGGCGGAATGCCCGGGCCGGGATCGTTTCATTGGGCGGCCGCCGAGCTTTCCGATTTAGGGACAGGAGGCACAAACCATGATCAAGGTTGAAAACTTGCAGGCCCGCATCAACGGACAGGAGATCCTGAAAGGCGTCGAACTTCACCTGGAGCCCGGCGATATCTACGCCTTGCTGGGCCCGAACGGAGCCGGGAAATCGACCACCATATTCGTCTTGCTGGGATTGTGTGACCGAAGTGGAGGGCGGGTTGATGTATTGGGGGGCGATCCCCAAAATCATGACCTCGACATCCGCCGCTCCGTGGGCGTCATGCCCGAACGCTCGGGATTCTATGGATGGATGACGGCCGCAGCTTATTTGCATTGGTACGCCGGCTTACACGGGCGCTCTCCCAGCGACTCTGATTTGCACGGATTGCTGGGGAAAGTCGGTCTCGACCAAGAGCAGGATCGTCTCATCGGCTTATATTCCAGGGGCATGAAGCAGCGCCTGGCGGTGGCCAGGGCGCTGATCCACCGTCCCAGGCTGTTGATCCTCGATGAACCGACAAACGGCCTCGACCCCAAGGGAAGGCGGGAGATTCATGACCTTCTGCGGGAGTTTGTCGGCCAACAGAAGACCGCCGTTTTGTTGTGCACCCACCTGCTGGATGACGTGGACCGGCTGTGCAATCGCCTCGGCATCATCGACCGGGGGCGCACCCGACTCGAAGGCCCGCTGAGCGAAGTGTTGGTCGGGCCGGGTGCGGGAGGGCGTTATTGCCTTCGCCTGGAACGACCGCCGGAAACATCCGACCTGCCGTCCGGAATAACACTGCTGGCCAGAGAGGGCGACCGGTGGCGGATTCAGCTCGAGGCCGGAACATTGAGAACGCCGGCCGACTTTTGGGGGGAGCTAGTGCAGCGCGGCTGGCGCGTCCTAGAGATTCGATCCGAAGCCTCCGGTTTGGAGGAACTGTACTTGAATATCACGGATCAAAAAGAACCAGGCCCTCAGGAGGAAAAGCCGTGAAACCCGAATGGATGATTGTCGGAAAAGAAAGCGGGCAGATGCTTCGCAGCCAACGCGGTTTGGTGGGATTGCTGGTTTACAGCGGGCTGTTGTCCGCCTTCAGCCTGCTGCTGGTGAGCAATACCGAACTCAGCCTGCTAGACAATGCCCAGGTGATCTATATGATGACCGGAACAATCATGGCCGCCGGGGCCCTGGTCGCCGCCATCTTCGGCAGCGACGCTTATGCCGGCGAGCGAGAACGCGGCACGCTCATACCGCTGCTTTGTGCTCCGCTAGACAGAGGGGCCCTGCTGAGAGGAAAAGCCTTGGGGCTGCTGATGACCTGGGGAATCATGTTTGCCGCGGCGACACCCTACCTGTGGGCCGTGGGCGTGGGGGGCCAAAACCTCGGACAGGCGGTGCTTTACCTGGCGCTTTTCGGCACTCCCGTGGTGCTCGGCTTCGGCTATCTGGCCATGGCCTTGTCGGCGCGCACCGGCAGCGTGATGACGTCGCTCCTGAGTACGGTGACTCTGCTGATGCTGTCCGCGAGCCCGCTGCTGATCGGCCCGGGCCTGCGCGGCAACGCTGTCGGACGCGCCCTGGACGCGGTCAACCCGTTTGCTGGAGCGCTCAACACCTTCGACAGCGTCATCATTGACAGTGAGCCGTTTACAGGCCAGACGGCGAGATTGCTTCTAGTGATAACCTGGCTGGCCTTGTCCTTGCTGGCAGCCCGGCTCTTCGCCACCAAGCCCAATTTCCAATGAGGAGAAACAGTCATGAAGATCATCAGATGCCTATTCATCGCCTCACTGCTTTCGATGCTGTTCGCCTCGGCCGCCGCGGCGGCGCATTCTCCGTTGGCCCTCAGCCTGAGCCCGGATTCGGGCAACCCCCCAGCGCCCACCATGGGGGATCACCTGCGATTTTGGAGTACGATCACCAACACCAGCGCCTGGCCTCTAGAAGGCTTGGTTGCCTGGATCAGCCTGGTGGAGATCGATCGAGGCAACGAGCAACCTGTAGACCTGGAAGACTGGAGCGCCCACAAAGCCATTGCTGGCGCGGCCCTCGGGCCGGGCCAGTCGCTCCGGACAGACTGGCCCATGCGGCTCATCAAGGGAGGCGACTATCGGGTGGTGATCAGCGTGACTGACCGCAAAAGTCGAAACATTTTTACCAGTCCGACGATCGAATTTCATGTCCGCCAAAAACCGATGCTCCATTCCGGCCGCATCCTGCCGGTGGCCGCCGGCGTCCCTGTGTTGATGATCGGCCTGATTGTGTTTCAAAAAACCAGGCGACATCGTGGTCAGGACTTCTGAGGACTATTCAGTCGAGGAGGATGCTCGTCGACTTTTTGGGGGCGGCGGGCCTGGTCCGTTTCGCCGCGCCCCAGGGTTTTGATCGGAGTGAATCGAGACCGTATTTCTTGTCCAGTTGAGCCGATTGCTGCTCTCGCGCTCGGCGGGCAGCCGGGAGAACACAAAAAGCGGCCGGGTGCTGTTCCAGGACATGAAGGTCCGGGGGTTGAATGATCCGCTCCTGGTCGTCCAGGCCATCCGGAGGGCCAACCTGCCGGCGCGGCTCTTTGCCGAGGAGCGCCGCCGGGTTAAAATCATTCCACATGCCTTCGGCGAGCGGCCGGTGCTCAAACTCATGTCCGCCGCCTCGATTAGGGCCTCGGAGAATTGGTGGCGCATCTCCATGAGCCAGTTCGAACGAAGACGGCTGGAATCGATCAGAAGGGAGCCTGTCATTGAATCAGCAAAAAAAGACTTGACCCTTTTCCATGAAGTCACTGAAAGGAAGAGGATATGAAAATTCTCATTGTCGAAGATGAAGCGGACGTGGCCGAACAACTTCGCCGCGCCCTTGAAAATCAGCGCTACATAGTTGAAACGGCCCTGGACGGCGAAGAGGCCCTGGATAAGGTGTTCGACCAAGTCTTCGACCTGATCATTTTGGACATCATGCTGCCTAAGAGAGACGGGCTATCCGTGTTGAGGGAAATCCGCCGGGCCGAGATCGGGACTCCGGTTCTCATGTTGACGGCTAAAAGCGAGATCAACGACAAGATCAAGGGACTCGACCAAGGGGCGGACGACTACCTGGCCAAGCCGTTTTCGGTCTCTGAATTGCTGGCCCGCATGCGGGCCCTGCTCAGAAGGGCATCCGAACACACGACGCCCATGTTGGCGGCGAGAGATATCCAACTGAACACCATCACCCGCGAGGTGACGTCCGGCGCAGGCGTTATCCAACTGACCCCTAAGGAATTTTCCATCCTTGAGTTCCTCCTGTACAACAAAAACAGGGTCGTTTCACGTTTCAGCCTGGCCGAGCACGTCTGGGGCGAGGATTTCGACCCCTTCACCATGTCCAACTATATCGACGTCCACATTAAGAACCTGCGTCGTAAAATCGGCGATGTCGAAGGCGGCGTCATCCATACGATCCGGGGCGTCGGATACATCATCAAGGAGGAACACCAGTGAAGATCCGGCACAAAATCACCTTCTGGGTAGCTGGGGCCGGCCTCTTGACAAGTCTCGTCTTCTCCCTGGTGGTTTTCGTGGAGATGCGGGAACAGCCCCTCGAAATTCTGGATTCGGAACTCGACTCGGCGGCGGCCGCCCTGGCCGGACGACTTGCCGCCGCGCCAGGGCCGCCCGAAGAAGGGCGATTAACCCCGCTGTTGAGGACAGGAGAAGACTATTGGATCAAAGTCTATAGCCAGAACCTGCGCCCGGTCTATCACTCTCCCCTTGCCACAGCAGTGGACTTGCCCCTCTATCGGGGCAGGGGCGAAGGCGGCTATACGGTCAGAACCCACATCCCGAAGGACGGCCCCCGCCTCCATCAGGACGAAGAAGGGGAGGTCACCTTCAGGGTCCGAGCGATCGAGGCGAAGATTGACAACGCGCCCGTCCTGATCCAGATCGCCAAACCAATGGAAAACCTGGAAGAAGAACTTTCCGGCCTCCTAACCGCCCTCGGCGTCGGGCTGGCCGTCTCCACCGTGCTGTTGGTCTTCCTCAGTTATGTTTTCGCCGGCCGGATCGTCAGACCGGTCGCCGTCATCAACCGGCTGACCAGGGAGATCAACGAAAATACGCTGGAAAAGAGAATCCCTCTGGGCAAGAGCCGCGACGAAATTTATGACCTGTCGGCCTCCTTGAACCGGATGTTTGATCGACTCCAATATTCCTTTGCCAGGCAGAAACAGTTTCTGGCCAACGCCTCCCATGAGTTAAAAAGCCCCCTCGCCATATTGCGTCTTTTTTTCGATGAAAGCGTTTACTCCTGCCCAGACCTCTCCGAATCATTCCGGCAACAGCTAATCGCCCAGCACCGGACCGTGCTGCGGATGGATCGGCTGGTGAAAACCTTGCTGGAGCTGTCGGTTTTGGAACTCAACGATACCCTGAGGCTGGAAGAGTTCAGTCTGACAGATCTATCCAAGTCGGTGCTGGACGATTTTTCGCCCATCGTCGCCGCCTCGAAAATCCGGCTGGAGACCGATTTGCCGGAAAAGCTAAGCATGTGGGGAGATCGGGATAAAGTTCGCCGGATGCTGATCAACATCCTGGATAATGCTGTTAAATACAATATCGAAAACGGCGAGATAAAGCTTCAGATCGTCGAAAAGGAAGGCCTCGTCCGCCTCTCCTTGTTCAATACTGGTCCGGGAATCCCACCGGAGGAGCGGGAAAGGGTGTTCGACCAGTTCCATCGGGTGGAGAAATCTCGATCGCTTCAATACGGCGGAGCTGGACTCGGGCTGGCCATCGTCAAGGAGATCGTCCGGCTGCATGGCGGCCAGGTTTCGATCGACAGCGCACCGGGCGCCTGGACCAGAATCAACATAGTCCTGCCGCAAAACCAGGGCTAGGCCAATGGGCGCGGCGGCGGATCCCGGGCGGCGACGCGGCCTCGACTTGATTTTTCAATGACCGGCCGCTGGTTGAAAATATATCGTAAAATATTTGGATTGGTTGTTCGAACAAATTTGAGGACGAGGGTCATAGGCCTTGGCTTTTGGTAAAGAAAAGCGGCCCCGTCGGAGAAGAATTCGACTCGGGGCCGCGTGAAAGTGAGCCTTAAGTATGTCCGAACCCTCGACCTGAAGTGAGAACAACCAACCAAAATTACACCCTTGAGAGCAACTTGGTATCAAACCACCGCCAGAATCAATACCATTGATCAATGATAACAAACAATTAACCCTCAGTTTCGCTTAGCCGGACAGAAATGAAGCCAGGGGTAGTTTTGTAGATAGGTGTGCCTATGATAATTGACCGGGTAAGGCATATTGCTCCATACTAGGATCATGATGACTGAGCTTTTAACAACATCTATCCTTTCTTATCTAATAAACCAAGTTCCAGGATGGCGTGATTTGGTTCAGTGGCAGCAAAGTCGCCGATTAAAAAAACGTCTTGAAAAACTCATTGATGATGCGGTGATTAAGGCCGAAAATAATCTCACAAAAAAATTCCCTGGTTTGTCCGTTAGGGCCAAGCTGCTTGATCTAAATCTGATCGGACCTGGCGGTCCACTACTGCCCTTGTTGGCCAGGTTTCTTGTTCCCGGCCAGCAACCTAGTCCAGACGAGATTGCCGCTGTTTGGGATGGCCCTCTGAAAGACCTACCCCAATTTAACCCGTTAGAGGTGGCTACGTGCTTCCATGGTGTCTTCAAGGATACCCTACGAGCAGACCTGACTTTCGGCCGTCTAGTCGATAGTCAGGACATAAGAGACATTGGACACTGTTCGGATTTGCTGAAGAAAAAAATAGAAGAACACGATCAGCGTCTTGTCGACCACGACGCAGGGATCCATGCCAAGCTTGACCAATTAATGACTAAGGGCAAGTCTCACGAATGGACCGTACCCCGCCAGGCTACACCTCCTCTACCGATGCATTATATTGAACGGTCTCGGGAGGTTGAAAAACTCAAGGGACTGCTCTTGGGGAATGGTCCCAGTGTTCCTGGGGTCTTGGTAGTAACAGCCGTTCATGGGATGGGTGGCATCGGTAAGTCGGTTTTAGCGGTAGCTGTGGCTCGGGGTCAAAAATTTATTTCAGATAATTTCCCCGATGGAGTTCTGTGGACAACGCTGGGTCAAAAACCAGAGGTCCTAACAGAACTGACTCGTTGGATTAAAGCCTCCGGCGACAGCGTCTTTAGGCCTACGAATGTTCCTGAAGCCTCGGATCACATGGCATCCCGCCTCTATGCACGTTCATGCCTGGTGGTTGTGGACGATGCCTGGAGAGCCCAAGACGTCGAACCCTTTCTAATTGGTGGGCCCTCTTGTCGAGTCTTGGTTACAACCAGGGAAGCCTGGGTGGCTGATGCCATTGAGGCCCAAAGAGTTCTGTTAGGCGTCATGTCCGAGGACGAAGCTCTGGCTCTATACCAGAGAAAGATAGCCAATACTAACGTAACGTTTGATCGTTCCAAGGCGAAGCGCTTGGCTGAACGAGTAGGATACCTCCCCCTGGCAATTGACCTCACTGCCGATTCGGTTAAGCGGCGGGGCTGGAATAGGGTCCTCGAAGAGATAGAGTCCGAAATAGTTCGGTTGGACAAGTTTGATCGCCTAGCAGCCAAGCGAGAATCAGACGAGGAGCGAATGCGCCGTCATTCCCTAAACGCTTGTTTTAACCTGAGCTTACGGATACTTGACTCTGAGGTATTGACCTGCTTCATCAAGCTGGGGGTCATCGCTGAGGATGCTATTATCACCGTTCCCATGGTCAGCACTCTGTGGGCTATAGACCCAAACCGGGCTGAGGAGATTCTTGATGATTTACTCGATCGCTCCTTGCTTCAACCCGGACCAGAGTCTGAGGCGGGTAAGCCACTTTATCGTCAGCACGACTTGCTCCACGACTTGGCCCGGAATCTGATCGGCGCACCGGTTGTGCCAACCGATTCGGGAGGGATCGCAGGGCTCAGCATGGACCTGGCCAAGGCCCACGCTCAACTCCTCGACAGCTACTGGGCCCAAGCTAAAAATGGACTGTGGCACACCCTAGAAGACGACGGCTACATCCACGAGCATTTGGTCTGGCATCTTGAACAGGCTGGCCAGCCCATGGCGATCCATGAGCTGTTAATGGAGGAGTGTGCTCTTAACGGAACAAGAACCGGAGCAAATGGCTGGTACGAGCGGCGGGAGGCTCTGGGCCAGACGGCGGGTTATTTGAAAGATCTTGAAAGGGCAAGTATCTTGGCTGCAGACGCCGTTAACAAGGAGATCGAGTCAGGTGACTTGGCTCCGAGCGTGGGGTTAGCAGTCCGGTACGCTCTTATGTCGGCCTCGCTCAATTGTCTAGGGGCAGAGATGCCGATGGAGTTGCCGGCGGCTCTAGTCCGAGCCGGAATTTGGGAGCCGTCCCAGGCCTTGTTTTATATCCAACGCATGAATAACTTTGAGGATATCTGCGCAGCCACGACTCAGTTGGCCATGGCCTGCTCAGGCCATGACCGATCAGAAATTATAGAGGAAGTGTTCAAACGAGTTGAGACTGTAATTAAAGAGAATGCTCTTGATATCTATACCACCAAATCAATTGCCGTGGATATGGTGCTTGTTTTAAGTGGGCAAGATCGGCTCCGGGCTATTGGCCTGGCCCTAGATAGCCTGAAGAAAATCGCTGCCTTCAGAGACCGAAGACCGCAAATAGCCACAGGCATCAGGGCCGATCCCGAGCAGCTTAATATAGTTATCGATCAGGACAACCAACTTATAGCCACCTCACTCCACCGGTTAGCCCCTTACCTGGATGGAGAAAATCTGATGGCCGCCTTGGCTATGGCTAACGACCTGCCTCTGGATGATAATCGGCCTCCAGTCATGGCCGCCCTGGCCGAGCGGTTGACTGGCGAGAAGAAGGAGAAATTGCTGAATCAGGCGATTGAGGCCGCCGACCGGTTGGAATCGGGTTTAAAACGGGATTCGGCGTTGGCCCGTATGGCCCGACCTTTAGCGTCCTCTGGCCGGTTGGATCTGGTTGCGGAGGTCCTGAAGTCAGCCTTGATCGATTATGACAGTATGTTCAACGGCATTCTTCTGAATCTTATCGAATACCTGACTCCGGTTGATCAGTCCAAGGCGGTGGACAGGGCTTTGATTTTGATAGCAGCAATATTGGATAAAGGCGTTAATTATTTTGGCTGGGAATCATTAGTCCGGTATGCCGACTCTGGCCAATTAGAGAAGGCGTTGAAGTTAGCCCGGTCCAATAATAAGCCTGATGCTCGTGCGAAATCACTGCTGGGGATGGTGGAATATGGACCGCAAAATCTTAAACCAGAATTACGGGCTGAAGCCCTTACCAAATCGAAAAAGATTGTGAAGAGGACGGAACGGGCTGCGATCATCGTCAGGGCCGCAGCCGGCCTACCGCCAGAAGAAGCCAAAGACCTTCTTCTTGAAGCCTTGGGGATTGTTCTGACTATCAATGACAGCGATGACTTAAATGGCAGCCTGGTTAGACTATCTCCCTTAGTTGGCCCCGACTTGTTCCCTGAGGCCATCTTAACAGCCGATAACATCGAGCCAGCCAGTAACCGGGCTTATTGCCTGTTTGAGGTAGCTAGGAATATGACTGGGGAACAGCAAAACAAACTGGCCGTCGCTTCGGCCCAGGTGGCTAGGGAGATGGACACATCACCTCCTTCTAGGGCTTGGCAGACAGCCAAACGCAATGTCTATGATTCGGAACGGAATAAACTGGCTCGGGCCTATGCCTTGACAAATGCAGCTTCACTATTATCCCCGCCCGAGAGTGCCGAGCTAATGATTGAGGCCTTTAATCAGGCTCTTGATATGTCGAGCGATTGGACATATCAGGCAAAGACATTTGACTACCTGGCCTGGCATATGAAAGAACCGGTCGGCGAGGAGTTTATTCAGGCGGCAGTGGGGGCGGTACATAAGAGTAAGCAGGTGGCAGAACTTAAGGCTTTGGCCTCCCTGTCCAACCATGTGGCTGAACCCGACCGGTCCCGGCTAATCCTCACTGCTCTAGCGGCTGTAGAAACACTCGATCAGGACTTCCAAGGAAGAGACCCGGATCAGACAAGATCGTACATCCAGCAATCCAGGGATAATGCCTTGGCCGAGATCCTAAGCCGTCTCAAGGAGCCGATCGAGGAAGCCGTTCAAGCCAAGGCCTTGGAGATGGTTGAGGCCATGCCTGAGTCTTACCGCAAGGTCAGGGCACTGGCGGCCTTGGCCAAGTTTTCACCGGCAGCCGAAAAAGAGACTCTGATCCAATCAGCCCTGGCTATAGCTGAAGGAATCGACGCGGCACGAGCCATTCGCAAGTCGCTTCAAGCTCTTGTGCCGGTTCTATATCAGGCTCATATGGTGAGGGCTCTGAAGCTGGCTCGAAGGGCTGACAAGCCCTATCATCGGGCCATCGCCTTACTCGAAGTGGCTCTCCGATTGGGGGAGGGAGAACCACGAGCTGATGTCCTTAGGGAAATAGTCGAGTCTTTGGGTAAAGTACCTCCCCGTCCCGCCGAACTGAATAAGTTATCCCGCTTTGAACTGATTGCTGGTCTTTCCCCGCACCTTGTCAAACTAAACGCCCCTCGTTTTGCTGATCTGCTCCGGCTAGCCTTACAAGATCTGACTCAATCAAGACGAGATGAGACGATCAAATCCTTTCCTCAATTAATTTTTCTCATTAAGAAAGTAGGCGGACAGGGAGCGGCTGATGAGACCTTTAAGGCGATAGAAGACGTCGGCCACTGGTGGCCGTAAAGCGTTGTTTTAATGTCGTTGCTATAGATAAGAGCGTTGCTAAAGATTTTGCTGCTTAGTCTTCCTTTTCTGGCTAACTGACAGCAGAATCTGAGGTTCAGCTGTTTCGCCATCCGGTCTGTGCCTTTTATAGTCTATCTCCATAGCCTAATCCTCTGCCTTGGGCCTTCAGGCCTGAGCTTCTTGGGTGATTGTAGCCAGCTTGACCACCGTTTGAGGTTGAGGACAATGCCAACCACGAAGGTCTGGAGGGTCATCGCGGCCAGGCCCCAATATCTGGCCCACCCCAGGCCGTGAGGCTTCTTGGCCTCGGCGAATTTGCCCTCGATCCTTGGTCTGAGCTTCTTTGCCTTTAACGGCCGGCCCTATCTCCGCCGTCTAGCAATGATCGCCCATTGGGTCAAAGCCATCCTTGAGCTTCCTTTAGCGGCTGCCCGCCCATATCCAACAAGGGCGTGGCTGTCAGAGCCGGTCTTGGAGCCGCGAGAGCTTGTCGTAGAGGCCTCTTTCCCGAAGCGTCTGGTAGACATCGCTGAAAACGGCGTAAACCTCGTTGTAGAGTTCGCGGTTGTTCAAATTCGGCTCCAGCGAACTTTTTGTCTGGACGAGCGTCGCCACCGCCTCCTTGATGTCGCCAAATACCCCGGCGCCCACGCCGCCGAGGATGCAGGCGCCGAAGGTCGTGCATTCGGAGACCTGGAGGGTCTGGATCGGCTTGCCGTAGACATCGGACTGAATCTGCATCCACAGCTTTGACTTGGCCCCGCCGCCGGTCAGTCTGAGGACGTCAAAGGGCCGGCCGAGAACCTTCTCCAGGGCCTCGACCACCATTCTCAGCTCAAAGGCCGTGCCCTCCAAAAGCGAGCGGATTATGCTCGGCCGGTCGTGAGCCAAGGTCAGACCGATGCTTCCGCCCCGGGCCTGATTGTCGTAGGTGGGGGTCACCTGTCCGTTCAAGAAAGGAAAGAATATGTGCCCCTTGGAGCCTGGCGGAGCTTTGGCGGCTTCCAGGGTCAGGAGATCATAGGCGTCTATCCCGAGGGCCTCGGCCGCCCGCTGCTCAACCTGTCCGAAGAGATCCCGCCACCAGCGCAGGCAGGCTCCAATGGCAAAGGCGCCTCCTTCCATGTCCCACTTGTGGGGAAAGGCATGGCCGCCGATGTAAGCCGCCTGATCCGGGTCCTTTTTGCGGCTGTCGATGTGGGCGACCATCATCGCCGCCGTGCCCACGGTGATCTCGGCCATCCCCTCCCGGACGACGCCGGCTCCTATGGCGGCGCACTGCTGATCGCCGCCGCCCCGGCAGACCGGGGTCCCGGAAGCGAATCCGCTCTCCTCGGCCGCCAGGGAGGAGACCAGACCTTCCTGGCGGGCCGGGGTGACCATGGCTGGAAATTTCTCCTCGGACAGGCCCATGGCCGAGATGACCTCGCTGCTCCAGTCGAGCCGGTCGATGTCCATCATCCCGTTGAGGGTCAGCGAAGAGGGGTCGGAGAAGAGGGTCTCGGCCCCGAGGCGGTGGAGGAGATACTCCTGTCCGTTGATGATCTTGTCGGCCTTTTCAATCAACCCGGGCCGGTTCTTGACCAGCCACATGATCTTGCCGGCCGCCCACAGGGCTGAGATGGGCATGCCTGTGATCCGCTGATAGGCCTCGGAGCCGATCTTCTCTCTCAGTTCGTCGGCCTCGTCGCTGGCCCGGCAGTCGTTCCAGACGATGGAATGGTGGAGCGGTCTGGCCTCCTTGTCGACGCAAACAAAGCTGCCGCGCTGGCTGGAGAGGCCTACGGAAAGGATGTCTCCCGGATTGACGCCGGTGAGCGAGATCGCCTCGCGGCTGGCCTCGCAGACCTTTTGCCAGACCAGCTCGATGTCCTGCTCGACCCACCCGGGGTGGGGGTAGGAGCAGGGATACTCCCGATAGGCGCTGCCAACGACCCGCCCCTCCAGGTCGATGAGCATGACCGTTGTTCCGGTCGTGCCCGCGTCTATTCCGGCCAGATACTTGCTCGCTTTCACGCCGAAGCCTCTTCTCCTTGACCTCTTCACCCCAGGCCGCAAGGGGGCTCAGCCGGCCCTGGAGCGGATCTGACGCAGCCAGTCGGTGAGCAGTCGCATGAACTCTCGGCGTATCTTCCGGTCCTTTGGGGACAGCTCGGCGATGAGTCTTTTCTTCAGGCCGGCGATGTCCTCGGTCTCGGGATAGAAAGTGATCGGCTTGACAGCGATTGTCGTGTCGCTCTCGCCGTCCCAATCCAGGTTGACCGGAAAGCCGTAATCCTTGAGCAGGGCGTCCCAGGTGGCGTCAACATCGAGCCGCTTGTCCCTGTTTTGCAGCTTGATGAAGTGGTGGAAGTCGATGATTTTGTAGTTTCTCATCATCTCCCGCAACCGCGGTGGGCAGGTGTTGCCGCTGGGCAGGGCCTCGTTGAAGTGGTGCAGGCAGGTCAGGACCTTGCTTTCAAAGCCCAGGGCCCGAAAAAGATTGTTCAAGAGGATGTGCTTGCCTGAGCAGGACCCGATGTTGGCCTGGAGTATGTGTCGGGGGTTTCGCTCGCCGGTCGAACCGTAAGGGATGTCCCGGACCTTCTCAAAAACGCGGACCAGGGCCTCGGACGGCGAAGCCCCGGGACACCATTGACGCAGCAAATTCTGGTAGAAATCTTCTGTCATACGTGCAGCTCCTCGTCATGCGACCGCGAGGCCTATCTTCGGCCATGCCCGAACGGCTCGACAACTTGAGCCTGCTCTCAGCTTCAAAGAAGCGCCCGGGGCGCGGGCGTCGTCCGCCTAGTCGGGCAGGTAGCGCTTGGCGATGCTCGCCCCGATAGTGTAGTTGGGATCGACCATGTTGCCCAGGCGAACGCGGGCGACCTGGCTCAAGACAAAGTAAGCCTCGAACCGGTCGAAACCGTAGCCCTCCACCATCCATTGGATCAGATCCATGTACGCGATTCGGGCGGCATCCTCCAGGGGACGGCTGCTGCCGACGCTCATGATGAGATCGTCGTTCTCTATCCTGGGCCACTCGAGGGTCCAGTTTTTGACCAGGTCAACCACGATCATCGTCTCGGTCGGGAACTCGATGGCCACGCCGCACAACTCGCCGTCGCCCTGGGTGGCGTGGCAATCTCCGATAAAGAGGTGGGCGCCCGCCACTTGGACCGGCAGATAGATCGTGTTGCCGGGCCTGACCTCGGGCAAGTCCATGTTGCCGCCGTGGCTATCAGGGGTCAGGGAGTTGACCGAGTCCAGCTCCGGCGAGGTGCCGATGGTCCCCACAAAGGGCTCGTAGGGGAAACTGATCCGATCGTTCCACACGACCCGCTCCTCGGTGACCGCCACCTTGCGGACCAGCTCCGGCAGAGGCGCTTGCAGGGTCGGGCTCTTGTGGGTTCCGGAGAGGCCCCCGAAGAAGGGAATCAGGCAGGTCGTTCCCCTCGGTTGGCCCCCCCGCGGTTTGATGGCCTTGATGTGCACCGACAGGGCGTCGCCCTTCTCGGCTCCCTCGACGAATACGGGCCCGTTCAAGGGGTTGACGTGGGGAAACTCCAAGACCTGGCTCGGTCTGGTCTGTTCATCGACTACCTTGCCGCCAAAGGCGTCGAGGGTTTCGATGATGAGAGTGTCTCCTGGAGCGATGGTCAGAACCGGTTCTGAGTAGGGTCCGATGGTGTAGTGATACCGACCCTGGGTCTGTTCGCTGAGATGATGAACCGCCACGCTCACTCCTTTTGCCGCGCCCGCGCCTCACATGGCCAGATAGGTTGCCAGCAGATTCCGGTCGGTCACTTGAGTGCGGTCGAGGTCGGAGACGACCCGCCCTTTGTCCATGGCGTAGCCCCGTTGGACGACCGACTCGATCAAGGCGATATTCTGTTCGACCAGGAAAATGGTCAAGCCCTCCTCCTGGTTCAGCTTGAGGAGCGAGCGGCCGATCTGCTGGATGATCGAGGGCTGGATGCCCACGGAGGGCTCATCTAAAAGCAGAAGCGCTGGATTGCCGACCAGAGCCCTGGCGATGGCCAGCATCTGCTGTTGTCCGCCGCTTAAGGTTCCGCCGCGCTGGCCGCGCCGCTCCTTGAGAATGGGAAAATACTCGTAGACCAGCTCGTAGCCCAAATTTCTTGTCCGACGCTCGAGGCCGACCTGTTCGCCGACGAGCAGGTTTTCGGCCACACTCAACTCAGGAAAGATCTCCCGTCCCTGGGGCACAAATCCGATCCCCCGGCGGGCCCGCCATCTGGGGGCGGAAGCGGTGATTTCTTCCGCCTCAAAGACGATCGCTCCGGAGCGAACCTTGATCAGCCCCATGAGGGCCTTTATGAGGGTGCTTTTGCCCACGCCGTTGCGACCTATGGTCGCCACGATCTCACCCTGGCCGATGATCAGGTTGACGCCCTGAAGCACGTCTCCACTGCCGTAGCCGGCGTAAAGGTTGGTGATCTGGAGGATGATCTCGCTCACGCTTCACTCTCCGAGGTAGATTCGTCTGACCTCGTGGTTCGACTCTATCTCAGCCAGGCTTCCCTCCGCAAAAACCCGCCCGTGGTGGAGAATGGTCACCTGGCTGTCGACCTGGCGGACAAAGGTCATGTCGTGCTCGACGACAAGGATCGAGCTGCCTTTTCTGTTGATTTCCTTGATGAACTCGGCCGTCCGGGAGGTCTCCTCCGGGGTCATGCCCGTGGTCGGCTCGTCGAGGAGGAGCAGCTCGGGCTCGGTGGACAGGGCCAGACAGATCTCCAGCCACTGCCGGTGCCCGTGATCAAGATCCTTGACGGCGAGATTCAAGTACTCGTTCAACCCGAAGGTCTCCAGGGCATACTCCAACCGCTCCCATCCGCCGCGGGTATTGACAATATGATAGGGGATCTGCAAATTCTCCTCGACGGTCAAGTTCTGATAGGTCCTCGTGGTCTGGAACTTGAGGCTGATGCCGCGCCGCACCCTTTGGAAGGAGGGCAGATGGGTGATCTGCTCGCCGTTGAAAAAAATCTCGCCCGAGTCAGGGCGATCGAGGCCGGTTATGAGGTTGAAAAAGGTGGATTTTCCAGCTCCGTTCGGCCCAATGAGGCACCGGAGTTCGCCGCGCTTGACCGAGAGGCTCAGAAGGCTGATGGCCCGGATGCCGCCAAAGGACTTGGAGAGGTTCTTGGCCTCCAGAATGAGGCCCTCTCCATTCCCCTTGACTTTGGCCTCGCTCAGGGCCGGCTCCCCGGCCGGATGCTTGGGCGCCATGACCGAGGCGGCCGGCCGGATTCTGCGCTTTTTCAGCTCTCGGGCCAGGGAGAGAAAAATGCCCTTGGGAAAGAAAAGCATCACCAAAAGGAGCAAGGCGCCGTTGACCATGAAGGCCCACTGCCCGCCGTAAACCGAGAGCAAGTCGGCCACGTAGCCCAATAGAATCGTGGAGAGCACCACGGCCAGCAGACTCTCCCGTCCGCCGACACAGACCCAGACTACGGGCAGGGTGGCGCTGATCAGGCCCATGGTCGAGGGATCCAGGTAGTTGCCCCAGGAGACGTAGAAGACGCCGCTCAGTCCGGCCAGCACCGCGGCCAGGACGAAGACGAAAACCTGGATCAGATTGACGTTGTGACCAACCATGCGGGTCCGCTCGACGTCCTCTCGTATGGCCACGATGGTGGCGCCCCTCGGGGAGTTGACCAGAACACGCAGGGCCAGGTAGAGCAAGACAGAGCCAACAATGACCAGAAAGTAGAGGCT
>CAYXRH010000024.1:9762-20672 GCA_964466355.1 uncultured Thermodesulfobacteriota bacterium | reverse complement strand
GCCCAGGGGCGTGTTGGATGGCTGAGACCTTGGGCTCCCTGATGGACAAGCTGGCCATAGCCAACGTCAGGCTGTGGCACCTCGAAGACAGGCGGAGGGACAGGTCCTTGAGCGACGCCGCACGACTGGCCGCGGCCGACGCCGTGGCCGTGGTCAACGGGCAGCGCAACGACCTCATCGATGAGGTGGACCGGTTTTTGACGGAAATCCTCGACCCGCGCTTTAGCGGTCAAGGGAACGGGGCGCTCAAGCTCAGCCAGCCCAAGATGAAGCTTTATTGAAAGCGACGAGGCGCAAAGATGTCATTGAGCCTGGACACGACGGTGTGCGGACCGACGGCCAACTCTTACGCTGACTTGTCCGCCGCCGGAAGCTACTTTGAAGGCGACCGCGATCTGGGTCAGGTCTGGAGCGGGCTTGACCAGGACGAACAGATCCGCCTCCTCATCACCGCCGCCAGGACGATCGACCGCGGCCGTTGGCAGGGAGAGCCGCTGAGTCAAGCCCGGTTCAAAGGCTACGGCCTGAGGCAGGCCCTGGCCTTTCCCCGGCACGAGCACCCCCATCGCTTCGGTCAAGCCAGCGGCGGCGGCGCCGAGGTCTTGAATGACGCCGCTTTGGCCGATAAGGCGGCCTGGCCGGATGATTTTTTCAGCGGCGGGGCGGTGCTGGTCATCAGCGGCCCCAACCAGGGGCTCGTGCGCCGGGTGACCGGCTTCAGCGCGGCCGCGGGCGTCTTGTCGGTGGAGGCTTTCCCCCAGGCCGTCGAGGCCGGGACCAGCTATTTTCTCATCTGGCCCCTCGATCTGAGGATCGTGCGGGCCTGCCTGGAGCAGGCCGGTCACGTCCATCTGGCCGGGGCTGAAGGCCTGAGCGACCTGGCCGCCCGAGGCCTCAAATCCGCCTCGGTCGACGGGCTTTCGCTGAGCTTTGACGGCCGGCCCACGGGCGAGCTCTGCTTCAAGGCGCGAAACCTGCTCAGGAGCTTTGAGGCCCCGGGGCCGAGAATGGAGCGCGGCTGATGTGGGCTCCAGCGGGGCGCGTGTTGAAAGCCGTCGTCCGGGCTTTGGTCAGGGATCGCGGCCTCGGTCAAGCCATCACCTACCACCGCGTGTTGAGCCTGGAGTTCGATCCGGCCTCTCAGACGACGACGCCGAGCTACGAGACGACGTCCTTGAGGGCCATCATCGGGCCTCAGTCTTGTCAGGGTTTCGGCCCTGGGAAAAAGAGCCTCCGGTTTGTGGTCGCTCAGAGCGACTTTTCGGTTTCGCCCAAGCCAGGCGACCGCCTCGAGTGGGCGGGGATGGAGTTCCGGGTGAAGACCGTCGAAGCTGATCGGGCCGAAGCCATCTACAAGCTGGAGGTTGAGCCGGGGTGATGGACGCCGTGGAGCGCTTCAGAGATCAGGTTCGGGGGGCGGCCCGGCGGGCCGTGGCCGAGACGGCCCTGGCCCTGGCCGAGAAGGCCGCCGAGATGACCCCGGTCAAAACCGGCCGCCTGCGCGGATCGTGGCAGGTGGTCGAGTCAGAGGACCAGGCCGAGCCCCTGCCGCCGGCCGTGGGCGGCGTGTATGTGAGAGTGGACCTCGAACCGCCGCCCCCGCGCCGGCGCCTGCTGGTGGTCAACCCCTTGAATTACGCCGCGCCGGTGGAGTTCGGCGCTCTGGGTCGGCCCGGAGCCCACATGGCCCAGGAGGCCGTCAGTTCGTTGAAGGGCCAACTGGGGCGGACGTTCTTGGATCTGCTCAAAAAAGGAACAAGCCCAGCGGCCGACAAATAGAGCGCCCCTTGGCCGAGACGCCAGAGTCATCTGTGTTGATTTTTTCTCGAAGGAGAGAAATCCTTGACCCTGCACGCTACCACCCGGTTGCTAAACCTGAAGAAGTCCATCGACAGCCACCTCTCTTCGGCCCTGGCCGAGACCGGCATCCAGATCGATTGGGAGGGGCTCATTCAAGATTTGTCCCAGGCTACGGAAGTCGTTCAACCGCGCCTGAGCCTGGGCCATCAGGATAATATGGGTCAAGGCCCAGACGGCTTGGGTCAGGATTTGTACTGGCGGCTGTCCCTCAACATATTCATCCGCTCCAAAGAGAACGTCGGTCGTCTGGCCGAGATCAGGGACCTTTTGGCCGAGGCGTTTCGGCCCGGAGGGCGGGTGCCGTTTTATGACTTCGAAGCCGATCCGCCGGAGTTGATCGATCACCTGGTCGTCCATCGGCTGACCGCGGACCAAGGCCTCGTTTCGGAAAGCGGTCATCTCCAGCACAATCTGACCATCCTGGGGCACCTCGTGCAGCAGTGGTCAGGGTGAGGTGCCGGCCGCGGCGGGGTCGGCTCTGGATAAAAGTAGGCAATAGCCCATCAATAGAGCTTTGGGCCAGCCATCTCGTCTACCACGGCCCCACCACCAGCCCTCGCCCTCCGGAGGCGCCCTGGCTGGACCGGGGGCGGGCCAAGGCTTACTTTTTACAAAATGGGCATATACCCACGATATCTTTGAGCGGCTACCTGGCCGGAGCTGAAAGGAAAAAAGTGGCCGCCGCCCTGGCGGGCGAGGTGGACTTGGCTCTGGAGCTGGCCGGAATTGGCCGGATCAGACTGGAAGATGTCAAGGCGAACCGGGTCGAGGTTCGGACCGAACCGGGCGGCGTCTGGTTGGATGTCATCGCCCGGGTCGGAGGACTCATCGTCCGGGAAAGACCGCAAAGGAGCGAGGGATGAAATTCACCAACCGTGACGGCGAGATCCGCTTTTATGACGGATCGCAGACGCCATATTACCTCAAGATCGTCTTCTCCGGAGGGGATCTGTCCGGGCCTCTGGGGGCGCCGCGGCCGCAGGAAGTGCTGGTCCTGGATCGTCAGCGCTCGGACGGAAACTCATGCTACGTCCGCGGCTCAGACGCTGACCTGCTCAACCCGGTGGAGGTCTCCTTCTCGGTGACCGTGACCGACTACACCTCATTCAATTATCTGCTCGACTGGCTGGAGGGAAAGCAGGTCAATTCTCAGACCATGGCCTCGACCAAAGGCACCACCCAGCGTGACGGCGCCAATGACACGCCGGCCTTTGCCGACGCCGAAAAGAAATGCGTCAACTTGGAGTATCGGCTCGACGGACCGAGCGGCGACCTGGTCTGGAAGTTCGGTGAGGTCTATTTTCCTCTGAGCGAGGCGACCATGACCGAGACCGACGACGGCGTCAGGGTCGCCCTGAAGGGTTTGGTGTATGGCGCCATCACTAGGACCGACCAGTTTACGGCCGGAGAGGACGTGGCCTCATGACGCCCAACCACCCCAGGGAGAGAGTCGAGGCCATCAGGTCGGGCCAGCTTCTTTTTGACAGCCGCGGGGTGGCCAAGGTCAAGGTCACCCGCGAGGGACAGCCGACCGTTTTGGAGATACCGATTCGCTCCACCGGCATCTGGGAGCTCATGGAAGCCCTGGCCGTCCGGACCCCCCGACCGTCAGCCCGGGCTGAATGGATCGCCGCTGACTCGGATTTGGGCCGGCAGCTCGGACTGACCAAGGACAGACCAGTGCTTCTCTTTGACACCACCGACGTCGATTATCTGAACCGCCTGTCCGCTCATCACCGCGAGGTTCTGTGGCAGGTCGTCTTGGCCGGGCTGGAGGCGCCCATCTTGAACTCGGACGGCGAAGAGGCGGCCACCTTTGAGGAACGGCGGCGCATCTTAAAGGAAGCCGGCCTGACGGAGCACCAGGCGACCCAGATTTTTAAAAGCATCCAGGATCTGACCCGTCTGGAGGAGGAGCGCGAGGATTTTTTCTCCGCCAGGCCTTGAGCATCGATGACCTCACCTGGCGGGAGCTGAGCAAGCCAAGCTCCCCCAGCGGGCTGGCCGCCTCTCTGGCCGGACAGGCCGTCGCCTCTATTAAACTGGGCATAAGCCCAGCAGAATTTCAACTCTGGCCGCGCTGGCAGCGCAAGCTGGCCCTGCTGGTCCTCGCTCTCAAGAACAGAGTCACGGACACTCACCGCCGAGAGAGCCACGATGGCCTGGCCCGGTGGTGATGGCCGAGAGCTTCTGCTTTGAAGCGGCTTTGATTAACAAACAACCGCATAAAAAGGACGCCTCAGGATGGAAGGTCTGACGCTCGAGGTCCGGGCTGACATCAGCCTGTTTGAGCAGGCCATGAGTCGGCTCCAGAGATCCTCTGAGATCAGTGTGAACAGCTTCGGGGGTGGGTTGCGCGGCCTCGAAGACCTCCTGGCCGGAACGACGCTCGGGTTCGAGAGCCTCAGTGAAGCGTTTCGCTCGCAAGAACAGGCCTGGACCACGGGCGGCGCCTCCCTGATGGAGTTCGAAGCCGGCTTGGACCAGGTCGGCCGCTTTGTGGAGCGTTTCGGGCAGAAGATCGCCGCGGTCTCGGCCACGCTGAGCGCCCTTTCCTCGGCCTTGAGGGGCCTGCCGGAGCGGGTGGACGTGGATGTTTTTATCAACACCCACGGACTGATTCCCAGCTTCCACCAGGGCGGTCTGATAGCCGGACCACCCTTCACGGCCCACGGCGGCGCTTACTTCTCCCCGCCCAACCCCGAGGAGCGCGACGTCAGAGTCTTGAGCGGGGAGTACGTGCTCTCCCGGCTGGGGGTCGGGACTTTGGGCTTGGACGTTTTGCAAGCCGCGGATCAGGGACGGACGGTGAATGGACAATCTCTCAATATTAATCAGAATCATTACCACATCAACGTCGATGTCCAAGGGGTGAGCATCGACGACCCCTACGTCATGGATCAGTTGGCCGAGAAAGTGAGCGAGGCCATCGATTATCAACAGCGGGGAGAGAAAGCGTGAGCTATTGGTTTGGCCAGGTCAACCTTCTCGAAGCCGCGACCTTGACCGCTTCCTCCACGGCCGAGGGCCAGACGGGGCATCCCATAAAAGAAGGCCAAGGGTCGGCCGCAGCCTACGCCACGGGTGCTTACAGCGGCCCCAAGACCCGGACCTACACCGTGGAGATCGACTCGGTGGCCGTCGGCAAAGAGATCGGTCAGGCGACTTATCGTTGGCGGCACTCGGACAGCGTGAGCGAATGGGAAGCCACCGGGGTGGCCACCTCGGCCGCGGCAACGGAGTTGGACAGCGGGGTGAGCATCAAATGGACCTCCGGCGGAGGCGACGACTTTGAAGTCGGGGACAAATGGTTCATCACCTGCACGCAGCCTCACGGCCGTTACAATTTGATCGACCTCAATCGTGACACCCCGTATCGGTCCCAGGGTCTTGACGGCCCCAATTGGATCAAGGCCGACCTCGGCCAGGCCAAACTGGTCGAGGCCTGTATTTTGTTGGATCACAATTTCAGTTCTGGGGCGACGATCACTCTTCAGGCCAACGATTCCGACGAGTGGACTGAGCCGGCTTACACCCAAGACCTGAGCTGGTCAGAGACGACGATCGTTCATTTTTTGAATCAGACCCGCCGATACTGGCGATTGATGGTCAGCGACGCCGAAAACCCGGAGGGCCGCATCGAACTCTCAGAGTGGTTTTTGGGCCGCGGCCTGGAGCCGGCGGCTCCCATCCGGCTCAGTTCGGCCCTGGAGCGGGGTCTGGACATGTCAAACGTGGAGCTCAAACCGCGGCAGAGTTTTTCGTTCGAATTCATCGCCCCCAACGCCACGGTCAGGGACGAGCTGATGGCCTTGTTCCGGGGATTGTTCTCGGCCCAGGAGCGGCGGCTGAGGCCGGTCTTTTTCTGTTTCGACACCACATCGCCGTCGGCCAACACCTGGCTGGTCGAGCTCAAGGATTCGAAGCTGCACCACCTTCAAGTGGGGCCAGATCATTACCGCATCCCCCTGAGCCTCGTGGAGGCGCCGAAGAGCAATGTATAAGCGCACCGCCGGCTTCGCTGGCGCGGTCAAACAAGACCACGCCCCCAAGGTCATTCTCGGCTTGAGGACGCCCGGCGGTCGAAGGCTCTACGCCAAGCACAGCCCGACCCTGACCGAGACCGGATTCAAGAGCGCGGTTCTGGCCGATGGCGCCTGGCCGGCCGACGGGTCTTGCACCGCCGGGGTGAACTCTGAACCCATCCTCACCCGCCGCCGGGATCTAGTGAAGGTCGGTCAGATCTCGGAGTCGCTTTCGACTCGCCGCGGGGAGGTGATGGGATTGTTCTCCGGCGGCCGAACGAGCGATCTGGTCCTGACCATGAACAACGCCGTGGATGAAGCGGGCAAGCGGCATTTCAGCCAATTGACCTCCCCCAGCGGGGAGGGGCTGATCGGCTCCGCGGCCGAGGTGGCGGTCAACTATCCGGGCCTCGAGGCCAAAGACGCCCTGCAGCGTTTCTCGGGGCGAGTCAGAAGGGTGGAGATCACCGCGGAGACGGTCACTTTGAGGTTGCGGGCGGTTTAGGTGTCCACAGATCTGCAACAGATCCACGTTCTTCCCCGAACGGGCCGCTACGCCAATCCCCGGCGGGGGGGAGACGTCCTGCCCATCGTCTACGGCGACCTGATCGGCGGCGGCGAGGGCGGCGTGTGGACCTGTCCCTGCATCGACACCGTCAATTTCGTATACGCCGTGGCCGCTCACCCGGTCTTGAGCCCGGCCAACGGCAACTCGGTGACGGTCCACAGCCGGGACGGGGCGGACATCACGGCCAACTTCAGCTTCGCCCACGACAGCGACTATGAGGGCCTGGGTCATATCGCCACCCTGACCTCCACCGCCGGGGATCAGAAGTCCAACGAACCTCTCGCGGTCCGTTTAAAGGGCAAAGTCGACGCCTCAGGGAACCTGATCCAAAACCCCATGGCCGCGGTCCACGACTTTCTGGTTTATCACGTGGGGGTCAAGGCCAAAGAGTTTGACGCCACCTGGAAGACCCGGACCGAAGATCACTTGGCAAGCTTGAGCATCGCCGCGGCCGGAGTGGTCGAGAGGGACGTCCGGCCGGACCAGGTCATCACCGAGATGCTCAGGCTGATGGCTTCGTGGTGGCGCAACGGCTCGGGCAAGCTCATCTTCAAACCCCACATCGGACCAGGCGGCGTCTTGGCCTCGGACGTGACGGCCTATCTTGGTCCAGAGCAGCTGGAAGGAGACCAGTGGCCCCCACCGCGGGTCGTCTGGGACGAGGAGTCGATCTGCACCCGGGCGGCGGTCTACTTTGCCTACAATTGGGCCAAACGGGAGTTCGAGGAGTTCGATGACGGCTCAAGTGAGGCGGCCATTGACATGGAGGCCCGCTACGGCAAAGCCATGTTCAAGACGTTTGAGCTTCACTGGGTCAGAAGCGCGGCCGTGGTCAATCAGCTCCAGGAGATGGTCGTCGACTGCTACAAAAGGCCTCCGGCGAACCTGCAGGCCAGGATAAAAGGTTTTGACCAGCTTCACCTGGAACAAGGTGACGTGGTGGCCGTGTCTCTGCCCTGGCTTTACGATGAGGGCGGCCAGACCCTGAGCAAGGAACTCTACCGGCTGACGAGCATGCGGACCGCTCTGGAGGAAAAAGGCGGCGTGGACATCGAGGCCCTGGATTTGGGCCTGCGGATGAAGAATTACGCCCAGGGTTTCAGCGAAGACCTCGGCGCGGGCGACGCCTTGACGATCATCAGAACGATGTACCGGTCGTTTTCTGACGGCGTGGGTATTGGAGACACGCTCTCCGGCGTGCTCTCGGGGTCCTTTTTGGCTAACGGCGATTACTCGGCCGACGGGTCCATCATTGCCCAAGGAAGCGGCGTCAAGCAACCCTGGTAAAGGAATGAGCCCATGAAAAACGAACTGCTGATAAGCGGCGTCCTTGAAGTGCGCCGAAATGGAGCCCTGGTCGGGCGGATCGACAATCTGGTGGTCACGGTGGGGCTTAATTGGATCGCCGACCGGATGAAGAACAATTCGGCGGTCATGAACCAGATGAAGATCGGCTCCGGAACCACCGCCCCGGCCGCCGGGGACACTGACCTCGAGTCCGAGCTGGCGGCCGTGAGCCTGGATTCAACCACGGTCTCAACCAACACCGTAACTTACGTGGCCACCTTTCCGGCTGGCACGGGCACGGGCACGGTCACCGAGGCCTGCGTCTGGGAGAGCACGGGATCAACCATGCTCTGTCGAACCACCTTCACCGCCGTGAGCAAGGGGGCGATTGATTCACTCGAGCTGACTTGGGTGATCACCGTCAGCGCTTCATAGGGAGCTAAATCATGGCCGATCAGATAATAAATTATGACGAGGAGATGGTCGGGGCCAACCATCCCGGCAAGTCCGACACCCTGAACCGGGCCCTGCTTGTCGCCCACGACAGCGAGGGCAATCACTCGGACTTCGCCACGCCAGTGGCCGTGGGCACGGCCAACGCCGCCGGCTCGGCCACCACCCTGGCCCGAAGCGACCACGTCCACCAGGGCTGTTTAATCGCCACCGGCTCTTATGCCGGAACCGACGCCCAGAAGTCCATCACCGGTCTTGGCTTTCAGCCCAGGGTGGTCATCGTTGGCTCTAATTCTGGTTCTTACGGCAACTGCGGCGCCATGAAGACCGCTGATATGGCGACTGATTACGCCTTCGCCATGGACGCTGCGGCGCCGTTGTTCTGGGCAGACGACAGAGACGCCATTGCCACGCTCGACGCCGACGGCTTCACCGTCAAAACCGGCACTGGCAATAATCACAACATGAGCAAAAGCGGCGTGGCCTACTATTGGGTCGCCTGGAGGTAATTGATGATAATTCGATTTTTGGTCCACCCCGGCTGGGGGGTTTATCCGGGCCTGACGGCTGGAGACGGCCACTCCTCTCCGCTTGACGCCGCGGCCATGATGGGCGGGGAGCCCGAGGAATGGGAGCTTGAGGAGATTGAAGCGGAGTCTCTGGAGACCGTCCGTCTCATCGAACCCGACGGCCAGGGGGGGTACACTATCAGCTATGGAAACATGATCGAGATTGACGGCCTGACGGCCACCCTGACCCGGGGCTGGGTCTCCGGAGCCAAGGTGACCGAGGGAGACGCCCACGTCTTCGACTCTCCGGCACAGGACACCGCCATCGCTCTTGATGTGGTCGAGGACGATGCGACGGGCGAGATTGTCCTGCAACCCTACACCTGGAACCCGGACGCGGAGACCAAGGCCGACCCGCCCGAAGGTTACTTCGTCTTGTGGGCTGACATCCTGCGGGGGATTCTGCCCGCAGGGGCAAGCTCCCTGAACCAGCTTCAGGAGGAGGGCTGAGACATGGCCCTGGAGGTTAAAACAGGACGGGTGCTCGAGGACGACGAGGCCCAAACGATGAGACATATAGTCAACAAAATCAATCGGATCGACAATCTCGCCGGGGTGAAGTGGGCCTTGAAAATTTTGGCTCAGAAGCGATGTGCGCCCCGGCGAGTTGGATGAGAGGAGGAGCTTCGATGAATGTCATATTAAAATTAGCCCTGCCCGTTTTGCCCCAAATAATGAAGCTGGTCACTCCGATCCTGAGGGAGACCCTGGAAGGGTTCATTGAGGACCTTTACGCCAAAGCCAAGGCGACCCCCAACCCAGTGGATGACGTTCTCGTCGGAATTCTGGCCGGACTTGTCGGCGTGGAGATTCAGGATTAGGGCTGAATGCGGCTTGATGGCGACTCTTTTATTGAAAAGCCGTTCAGCAGGGGCAGGTGGTGACGATGTGGGAATGGCTCGGCACTTCGGTCCTCGGTCTCCAGGCCGGGGTGCTCGTGTGGTTGGTCAAGGATTATCTTCAGTTTCGCCTGAGCGTGGTCCCGAACCTCCTGACCCAACAGCAGTGCCTTCACTGCCAAAACGAAACCCGGCAGGATCTGAGGGAGATCAAGCGTCACCTCGAAGACGGCCAAAGCCAGTTCAAGCGGATCGCCGTCACCTTGGCCCGGCTGTGCACCAAACTCGGCGTGAACTGCCCTCAATAGCGGCCAAACATATGATCAGCGATGATTCAGGGTCGCTTTTTGTCTGATCGAGACTCTTCCACGGGAAAGATGCGGAAGTAGCGCCCCCCCAAAAGGTCGTCCCGCCTGGCCCAACGTTTAAGGAACTCTTCCAGGCGGGACTTGTCGTGAGGCTCTATCTCCACAAAGCGCACGCCCATGCCCGAAGCCAGTCCGCTCTGGCCCACATTGAGCCACAGCACCTCCGCCCGGCAGGTGATACTGCCGTCATCAGGGGGCAGGTTAAAGGTCAACTCAAATTGATCAAAAAGATCAAGGTGTTTATTCGTCTTCAAGAAGAGACCTCCTCCGGCAAAGGAGGGCAGGTAACAGGCCACCAGCTCAGCCGGATCGTCGAAGGTCTGGCTCCAACGGCGCTCATTCATCTATTTAAAGCCAGGCTTTTGGAACTCTGTTTCGATGGCGTCCGCATCTTCAGCGTTGTACAGCACGATGTTGCGTAAATGGAAAAAGGTGTCAGGATCCATCTCCAGAAACTCAACGCCGAGGCCGTCTGCTTCCTCTCGGGCCACCGCGGCGTCAATGGTGAGGGTCATGTTCTCCACGGCGACGCCGAGTCGGATTATGACCTGACAGGGCGTGCCCAGGGGAATTTTGGTCTCGGTGACGGCGAACAAGCCCTTGAGGCTTATATTCCGACAGTCCTCCATTCTTATGGGCCGGCCCTTGACCAACACCTCAATGTCCCCCTTGAACTTAACCCGGCTTCTGGCTCGCCGATTCTGGTGACTATTCCTCTCCACTGTCGGTTCTCCCGCTCCAAGAATGGCCTTTAGAATTCTATCGTGAGGGCCCTCGCCAGACAAGGCCTCTTTCCGGCGTCTCGGTGAAGTAAGCTCGCTGACGCGCCGCTTCCTCGCCCCTGAAGCCCAGTCAACTATTTGCTCTCCATGATCCAGACCCCGTCCCAGGTCTCGGCCGGGGGGTTATTTAGGAAATATCGGCTGCGCTCGAGATATATC
>CAYXRH010000024.1:488-9752 GCA_964466355.1 uncultured Thermodesulfobacteriota bacterium | reverse complement strand
AGATATATCTGCGCCGCTTTGTCGTGGGGGTGAAGACTTAACGCTTCTTCAAATCGCCTCACCGCCCCCCCGAAGTCGTGGTGGCGATAGAGTTCCTGACCGCGCTCATAAGCGGCCAAGACGTCGTCCAACCTGGGGAATGACTCCTCATCGTAATGATCCAGGATCTCAAACACGGCCACCGGCCTGGTCTTGCCTTTGACTCTGATGCGGTCTATTTCGCGACAGCGGTGGTCGTGGCCCAGCCGGAGGTGACAGGACTCGCTGACTAAAAGCCCGGTGCCGTAATACTTGTTGGCCCCCTCCAGCCTTGAGGCCAAGTTGACCCCGTCGCCGATGACAGTGTAGTCCATTCGTTTCGGCGAGCCGATGTTGCCTGAAACAATGACGTCAGTGCTGATGCCGATGCCGATGTGGATGGGCTCGCCCCCCTCCGCCAGCCTTTGGCGGTTGAACTCCTTGAGCGCCCTCAACATCTCCACCCCAGCCCTGACGGCCCGATCAGAATCTTCGCGGCTCGAAAACGGCACCCCAAAGACGGCCATGATGGCGTCGCCGATGTATTTGTCCAGGATGCCGCCGTGGCCAAATATGATGTCGACCATCATGGTGAAGTAGTCGTTGAGCATGGAGACGGTCTCCTGGGCGCCGATCTGCTCCGAGATGGTGGTGAAGCTGCGGATGTCCGAGAAGAGGACGGCCGCCTCCTGCTCCTGCCCGCCCAAAGAAGCCTCGCCGCTTTCGAGCAGCTTTTCGGCGACCTCCTTGGTCATGTAGCGGGCCATGGTTCCCTTGAGTCTCTTCTCTTTGGTGATATCCTCCACGATCAGCATCGAGCCGATCCATTGATCTTTGGCGTCGATGAGGGGCACCGTGGTCAGGTTGATCGATATCTGCTCTCCGCCGTCCAGCCACAGCTCGGTGTCCAAGGTTATGTCAGCCCGCCCCATCTCGCGGACTTTGGCCGCGCTGTCCAAAACCCAGCCGTTGGCTCCTCTAAAAAATTCGCGAGCCGATTGGCCGACGATCACCTCAGAGTCGGTCTTGAGAATGCGCGTGGCGGCGGTGTTGAATTTGGCGATGCGGTTGTCCTCATCCAGGGTGATGACGCCATTGCTCATGCTCTCCAGCATGCTCTCGTTGTAGTTCTTCATATTGAGCACGTCCTCGAAGAGCTTGGCGTTCTGGATGGCGATGGAGGTCTGGGCCGAAAAAGCGGCCAGACGCTTCTCATCCAACCGGGTGAAAGGTCCACCTCTCTTATTGAGCACCTGGGTGACGCCCAGAACCTTGCCGGCCTTGTCCACGACCGGCACGCACAGAATCGACCGCGTGCGATAGCCGGTCTTTTTGTCCACGCCGGGGTTGAATCTGGGGTCGGCGTAAGCGTCGGGGATGTTGATCACCTGCCTGGAGGTGAACGAGCTGCCGGCTATGCCCAGGTGGGCTGGGAACCGGATCTCGCGTTTCTCCAATCCCTGGGCCACCTGTGACCACAATTCGCCCTTCTTCTCGTCGTAAAGAAAAAGAGTCGAGCGGTCGGCGTCGAGGATTTGGGTCGTCGTTTTCATGATCTTTTGTAAAAGAGGCTCCAAATGAAGTTCCGAGGAGATGGCCGTGGTCACCTCCAACAGCTGGGACTCCTCGTGGCGGGCGCGCTCGATCTGTTCGAAGAGTTGCGCGTTCAAAAGGGCGCCCGAGGCCTGGGAGGTGATCGCCTCGAGCAAAACAAGATCGTCCTCGCTGAAGGGGCCTTCTTTTTTGTTCAGAAGCTGAGTGACGCCGATGGTCTTCTTTTCCCGGGTCCTCAAAGGGGCGCAGAGAATGTTGCGGGTGCGATACCCTGTTTTTTTATCCACCTCGGGGTTGAACCTGGAGTCGGCGTAAGCGTCGGGGATGATGAGCGGTTGCTCACCGGTGAAGACAGCTCCGGCGATGCCGAGGTGATTGGGGAATCGGATTTCGGTTTTGAGGTCTCCCTGGGCCACCCGGGAAAAAAGTTCGTTCGTCTCGGGATCGTTGAGGAAGAGAGTCGAGCGCTCGGCGTTGATCGCTTCGCTGGTGATGGCCATGACCCTGGCCAGGAGTTCGTCCAAGGAGAGGGTGTCGGCCACCTTGTTGGCCACGTCCAAAAGGGCGGTTATTTTGCGCAGGACCTCGGCGATCTTGTCTAAAAACTCCTCCCGATCCGCGACACTGAGGTGGCCCAGGATGCGCTTGACGTCGGCCTGCTTGAGGCGGTGATCGAGAAGCTTGTCGATGAGATGAGCATCAAACTCCGAGGCCAAGGCGCCCTCCCGAACCGCGCGGACCTCCCCATGGGCGGGAATGATGTTTGACAAGCATTTTAACACACCCGCCTTCTCGGGGCGACGTCAAGAGCTTCCCTCTTTTTCCCTCCAAAACAACTCCACCCCGCAACCCCCCGCCTTTCACCGAAACTTCACCCGGCCTTGAGGGGAAGTCTTAAAAAGCGGACGCCCCCCCAGCGCCGCCGTCTTGTCAACAAAGGTCATTTTGAGCTAAACATGACTAAAATGACGGCTGAGCGCGTCACGGCCCGATCGATCCGCAGGGGGCGAGGCTGGGGTCTTTTGCGGGGTCTGGAAAAGGAGGAGAGACCATGAGAGTCATCGTGGTCGGCGGCGGCTGGTCCGGCTGCGCCGCGGCCTTGCAGGCCCGCAAAATGGGTGCCCAGGCGACCCTGGTCGAACGCACGGACATGCTTCTCGGGACCGGCTTGGTCGGCGGCATCATGCGCAACAACGGGCGCTACACCGCCACCGAGGAGCTGAGGGCCCTGGGCGCCGGCGAGATCTTTGAAGCCATTGACGCCAACTGCCTTCACGTCGGCATCGAGTTTCCGGGACACGACCACGCCTCGCTTTACAACGTGGCCACCATGGAGCCGGTCATCAAACGGCTGCTCTTGGCCCAGGGGGTGGCGCTGGAGCTTCAGTGTCGGGTGACCGACGTGGACATGGAGGCTCAAACCATCAAGGCCATCAGGGCCAAGAGAAAGAAGGAGGACGAAGAGGTCCGTCTAGACGGCGACGTCTTCATCGACGCCACCGGCACGGCCGGCGGGCCGGCCAACTGCAGCAAGTACGGCAACGGCTGCGCCATGTGCATCCTGCGCTGCCATTCCTTTGGCGGTCGGGTCAGCCTGACGGCCAAGGCAGGGGTCAAGGAGTTCATCGGCCGCAAAGGAAGCCAAGTCGGGGCCATGAGCGGCTCGTGCAAGCTCAACAAGGAATCCCTGGACCCGAGCATCGTCAGCCAGCTCAACCGCACCGGAGTGGCCGTGGTCCCCGTGGCGCCGGCCAAGCAGATAAAGGGCAAATTGGCCATCAAAGCCTGTCAGCAGTACGCCATCCCGGAGTTTGAGCAGAATTTGATTCTGCTCGACACGGGCCACGCCAAACTGATGACGCCCTTCTTTCCCCTGGAGGCGTTGCGGGACATCCCCGGCTTCGAGAACGCCCGCTACGAAGACCCTTACGCCGGCGGCCTGGGCAACTCCATTCGCTACGTGGGCATGGCGCCCCGAAACGACGCCCTGCGGGTCAGAGGGCCGGACAACCTCTTCTGCGCCGGCGAGAAAGCCGGCCTGTTGGTCGGCCACACCGAAGCCATCTGCACCGGCACCCTGGCCGGGTTCAACGCCGTGAAGCATTTGAAAAAAGAAAATCCGCTCGTCCTGCCCGACGGGCTGGTCATCGGCGACGCCGTCAGTTTCGTCCGCAGGCAGATGGACACCGAGGAGGGATTGGGTCTCAAGTACACCTTCTCTGGGTCTGTCCTTTTGGAGAGGATGAAGCAGCGCGGTCTTTACTCCTCTGACGACAAGGCGATCCGAGATCGGGTCGGCGCGGCCGGCTTGGCCGGAGTGTTCGATTCGGCCTGAGGCCGAGGGGGACGGTTTTTCCGGCGGGGATGGCCCGCCTTTTACCGAGGGGGTGTTTACATGGTTGACTTGACTGCGGCTCATTGGCTCTATCTGGCGTTCATCATCATCGTTCTCATCACCATGACCCTGCGCCGGGAGACGCCGCTGGTGTGCATCATCGGCGCTTTCGTCCTGGCCTTGGTCATCACCGGGAGCCTCATCGGGGCGGTCCAGGCCGTGTTTAACTCGATGGTCGTCGCCTTCAGCGAACTCCTGGGCATCGTGGCCGTCATATCCATCATCGTCGCCCTGGCCAAGATGCTCGAGGAGACCGGCCTGGCCGAGATGATGTTCCGACCGGTGCGCCGGACCCTCAAGTCGGCCGCCGCGGCCTACTGGATCATGGGCGTGGTCATCATGCTCGTGGCCTGGTTCATCTGGCCCTCGCCGGCCATCGCCCTGGTGGGGGCTTTGCTGCTGCCGGCGGCCATCGAGGTCGGCCTGCCGCCCATCAGCGCGGCCGTGGCCATCTCCATGTTCGGCTACGGCGTGGCTCTGACCACGGACTTCGTCATCCAGGGCGCGCCCAGCATCACCGGCAAGGCGGCCGGCGTGGCCGTGAGTGAAATCATGGCCAAGTCCGTGCCCCTGGTCATCGTCTGGTCGGCCATCGCTCTGCCGCTGTCGTTCTTGTCGGTGCGCAGGGACATCAAGGCCTGGGCGGGCAAGGCCATCGAGTGGGCTCCTTTTCAGGTCGCGCCCGAAGAGAGCGCCGAGGTGGAGAAATGGAGACAGGTCAGGCCCGGGTTTAAAAGATTCGCCCTCGTCCTCATCGGGCTTCTCTTCATCCTCGACCTGGTGGCCATGCTCGTCTTCAAGCTTCGCGGCGGAGACGCCACGGCCCTGTTGGGCGGCACGGTCGGCCTGATCATGGTCATCGTCGCTCTGGGCGTTTACGGCGGCGAGGGCCTGTCCAAGCTGACCGACCACGGCCGGTCCGGCTTCATGTTCGGGGTGCGCATCTTCACGCCGGTCTTCTTCATCGCCGCCTTCTTCTTCATGGGCGCTCCCGGACCGGCCAAGGCCATCTTTGGCGAAGGGGCCCGCGGGCTTCTTTTTGATCTCGGCCAGGCCCTGGCCAGCGCCGTGCCTCTGGGACGGGTGCCCACGGCGCTGGTCGAAGCCGTGGTCGGCGGCATCACCGGCCTGGACGGCTCCGGTTTCTCCGGGCTGCCCCTGGCCGGATCATTGGCCCAGGCTCTGGGCGGCCCCACCGGCCTCGACGTCGGCCGCCTGGCCACCCTGGGCCAGTATTTCGCCGTGGCCGTGGGCGGAGGCTGCATCGTCCCCTGGGCGGTCATCCCGGCGGCGGCCATCACCGGCACCGACCCCGTGGAGGTGGCCCGGCGCAACCTCCTGCCCACCCTGGCCGGTCTGGTCGGCGTGGTCATCGTGACCATCTTCCTTCTCTGACAAACACCACGCCCTTCCTCTCAAAGGCCCCCTCCTTAAAGAAGGGGGCCTTCTTCTTGACCGCGCCAGGCTCGAGGTTGGGGTCGTCTTGCCTTCGCCTCCGTGGTGAGGTAATTAAAGAGGCATGGACAAGGTGCCCATCACCCGCCTGGGCTACGAGCGGCTCTACTGGCGGCTGCAGTACCTCAAGCGCCACGTCAGGCGGGAGGTGGCCCAAGACTTGGCCGAGGCCAGGGGTTATGGGATCACCAACCGCAATCTGCAGTGGCGCACCGCCCGGGAGAGGCAGGCCTTTATTGAGTCGTGCATCGAGGATCTGGAAGAGAAGCTGGCCTCCTGCGAGGTGGTCATCTCCCCCCTCAAAAAATACGGCCGGGTCGAGTTCGGACTGGTGGCCAAGGTCATCAACGGCTACACCGGTCAGACAGCCTTCTACCAGATCGTCGGCCCCTACGAGTCGGACGCCTCGGCCGGCCGGTTGAGCATAAACTCTCCGGTGGGGCGAGGGCTTTTAGGCCAAAGCGTGGGCCAATGGATCACCGTCTACGCCCCGGCCGGGGTGAGGCGTTACATGGTCATGGACATCCTCGACCCCGGCGAGGCCGGAGAGCTGACGCCCCTGGACGAGGACGAGCCGTGAGTCCCATCGCCGCGGCGGCCGGGCCGCCGGAGTGCTTCGCCCGGCTGGAAAAGGTTTTTCCGCTGAATCCTCGAGACGGGCTTCGCCACTCGCCGCCCGAGTGCCAGGCCTGCCCGCACAAAGTGGCCTGTCTGAGAGCGGCCCTGGCCAGCCCTCAAGGCGCGGCCGTGCCCCGGGGAGGGGCGGCCGGCGGCGGCCTGGGACGGATGATCAGAGGGCTGAGGCGCTGGTCAGCTCTCAAGGCGGCCCGCCAGGGTGAGGCCCAAGTCAAGGTGAAGGCTTGAACGTCAGCGGGGAGATGGATCATCCTCTGGCCCCTTTAAGCGGCGCGGCGGCCTGGACCGAAGCCGCCCCGCGGCCTGGGAAGACCCCTCGCCCGGCCCGGCCGCTTCTGCCCTGGGAGGACGAAGACCTCAGCCCTCTGACCGGGATGCGGCAGACCCTGGGCGGGCTTTTTGCCAGGCCGGGCCGGTTCTTTGAGTCCCACCGGCCGGCCGCGGGCCTGGTGACCGCCTTTGTCTTCGGCCTCATTTGCGCCGCCACGGGGCTGATGCTGAGCCTCTTTTTATCAGCCTTGGGCCTCCTGGCCCAGTCCCCCCCGGCGGATTCCTTCCTGACCTTGAAGTTCGGCGGTCTGGTCTTGGGGCTCATCCTGAGCCCCCTCGCGGCCATCGCTTGGCTTGTTTCAATGACCCTGTGGACCCATTTTTGCCTCCTCCTCTTCGGCGCCGGTCCGAGGGGCCTGGGGGCGAGCTTGCGGGGCGTCAGCTACGCCGCGGCGGCCTGGTTGTGGCTGGCCCTGCCCTACCTGGGCCTCTTGTTGGCCCTGGTCTACGGCTTCATCTTCGCCGTGGCCGGCTTGAGCCGCTTCCACGGCGTCGGCCGAGGCCGGGTGGCCGCGGCCTTGATGGCGCCGCCACTGGGGCTGATGTTTTTAATCGCCCTGCTGTTTGGAACCTCAAGGTGAGGCTCGTCCGCCTGCCGGTGCGGCTGATTCGAGCCGCCTGTTTGAGATCATGAGCCACACAGCCCCGGCCAAGACCCGCGTGTTCCTCTTCCGTCACGGCCTGGTGGCCCCGGAGGACCGCAACCGCTTCAACGGCGTCACCGAAGCCAGGCTCGACCCCCTGGGCGCGGCCCAGATGGCGCGCGGCGCGGCCTTTCTCTCCTCCGCCCCGCCTAGGGCCCTCTACTCCAGCCCCTTGAGGCGCTGCCTCGAATCGGCCGCGGTCCTGGAGGAATTTTTCGAGCTCGAGGCCGAGGTGGTCGATGATCTTCAGGAGATGAACTTCGGCCTCTTCGAGGGCCTCACCTTCCACGAGATCCGGGCGCGCCACGCCGAGGATCTGACGGCCTTTTACAACAACCTGGCCGAGCACCGCGTCCCCGAGGCCGAGACCATGCGCGAGGTCCAGGAGCGGGCCTGGCGGGCCCTGAGATCCATCGTCGCCGCCAATCCCGACGACACGGTGGCCGTGGTCGCCCACGGCGCGGTGAACCGCCTCATCCTGGCCAAGACGCTCCAGGTCAACATCCAGGCCATCCTTCATCTGGCCCAGGACTACGGCTGCCTCAACGTCCTCGATTTCTGGCCCGACCGGGTGGTGGTCAAGGGGCTGAACATCATCCCCGGCGAGGTCTTTGAGACCGCCGTCTACGACATGACCTGAAATTTGACCCTGGATTCGGCCACGAGGCGGCCGCCAAAGAGGGCCGGCGAACTTTCTCTTTGAGGCCCAGCCGCGCTCTGCCTTATATCATTTTCCCATTGTGATTTAATGAATGGCGAAACAATTGATCGAAGACGCCCCCGCGCCCTAGGCTTGAGGCTTTTGAGGGAGGGCCTAGGCCAGGCGAGCATCGAGGCCGGCGGTCAGCGACTGGCGAAGCACCGGAGCAGCCGGCCGAGACGTGCAGCCGGAGAAGGCCTTCAGGCCCGAGCGAAAAAGACTTGAGCCTAGGGCAGACTAAGGCTTGTTTGTTTCATTTCAATGGGAAAATAATATTATATCCATCTGCGAACGATGACCCACCAGAACCAAGCCTTCAGACGACCATCATTTCTTGAAAAAACTCCTTGGGCTCCACCGCCAGCTCCAGAACCCGAAAGCCCTGGGCGCCGGTGATCTCAACAAACGCCCGGGGCGGCTTGGCGTCGGCGTAAGACAAAACGATGCGGCCGGCCAGGCGGAGCTGTTTCTCATCAGGCCTGACCGGAGCCGGAATGAGACCCAGGGGGCCGGGGGCCTGGGCCGCCTTGAGGATGAAATCCTCCTCAGAGACGAGGGCGTTGAGCTGCTCGTTGTCGCGCTGGTGGCGGCCGACGATGAGCCTCACCTGACCGCCCAAGGCGAAGTGGCGGCCGAAGCGCAGAAGGGCCATCTCTCGGGGGCCGGCCTCGGGCCGGATCGTCAACAGATGCTTCAGGCGGCGGCTGAACTGGGGTTCGGTCAAGGGGCAGCCCCCGGCCGGGGTGGGGTATTCGGTCAGGCCGTAGGAGGGGGCGAGGGCCATTTGGGCTTTGCGGCTGCGGCCGTGAAAGTCTAACAGGGCTTCGCGGTCCACCCAACCCCGTCTCTCCGGCTCAGTGGGGGCGAGGTGTTTGGCCGACAGGGGGCGCAGCAGATAATCGCCCGCTCCAGAGGCCCGGGCGACCAAATCCAAGCCGGCCCTGGTCTGGGACATGGGCCGCTGGCCCAAGACCTCGCCGGTGAAGATGAAATGAAACCCCTCTCGGCAGCGGATCTCGTCGGCCAGGCGGATCATCAGGGCGTGGCAGTCCAGACAGGGGTTCATGTTGGCCCCGCGGCCGAAGCGGGGGTTTTTGACCACCTCGATGTGCGGCGCGGTGAAGTCGATCACGCGCCAGGGCAGACCCAAGCGCTCCACCCCCCGCCTGGCCTTGTCTGGGCTCAAGAATGGGCTGACAAAGGTCAGGGCCAGGACCTCGATTCCCTGGGCGCGGATGAAGGCCGAAGCCAGGAGGGAGTCCAGCCCGCCGGAGGTGAGGCCGAGGGCCCTGATGGGGCGGCCCTGCTCGTCAGTCCTCAAAGACAACGATCCGGGCCTCCTTTATCTCGTCCCTGATGATGAGGCCGGCCAGGTCGATGGGCTCGGGGCAGGCCTCGATCAGCTCCCCGTCCGAGGTGGCCACCAGACCCTCGAAAGATTTTAGACGGCGCTCCGGCACCGGCACCGCCTCGGCGGCGCCAATCAAGCCCCAGACGGCCAGCTCCTGGCGCAAGACCTGTCTCTTAAAAAA
>CAYXRH010000024.1:0-478 GCA_964466355.1 uncultured Thermodesulfobacteriota bacterium | reverse complement strand
CCAGGCGTCCGGAGTGGGACACCGGCTCGTCCAGGTAGCAGATCACCGCCTGGGGGCTCTGCCGGCTGATGACGTTCAAGAGAAGGTCCAAGGCCCTTTTGGTCGCCTCGGAGATGCGGTAGCTCCTCGCGGCCCGGGCCACGTCGCGGATGACGCCGTCGTCGGCCGCGACCAGGGGCCGGCCGCCCAGGGCTGATTCGAGGGTGATGAGAACGTTGTGGCCGTCCAAGGCCACCGCCCGCCCGGCCAGAGCGGCCAGCCCGGCGAGTTTGGCCCGCCTGGCCCGGGCCCGCGGCGGGGCCATCACCCCCCGGCCCAAGAGATCCCGCTCCTCGGCCCTCAAGGCGTGGCGGTCGCCGAGCAGTTCCAAGGCCCGGCCCTTGGGATAGCCCCGCTGGAGGAGAAACCTCAGCTCTTCGGCCGCCTTGGTCAGCGTCGGGATCCGTTGGCCGAACACGAGGCCTCCCCGGCCCTGGTT
>CAYXRH010000023.1:0-20716 GCA_964466355.1 uncultured Thermodesulfobacteriota bacterium | reverse complement strand
GCCGGGCTCAAGCCTCCCCAGAACTGGGATGAACTCTTGAAGGCGGCCAAGGCCCTCACCAAGGACGTCGATGGCGACGGAAAGATCGACATTTACGGCTACACCCCGAACGGCAAGAAAGATTTCCAGACGGTCTACGAGAGCCACTGCTTCATGCTGGCCAACAACGGTGGTTACACAGATGAGAACGGAAAGATCGTGGTCAATTCTCCTCCAAATATCGAGGCCATCAAATTCTTCATCAAGCTCTTCGCCGAGGACATCGCTCCCCCAGGGGCGGTTAATTATGGCTACAGCGAAACCCAGAGAGTCTTCATCAGCGGCAAGACGGCCATGATTTGCACCTACGGCTATATCCTGAGGCGCATTTTGGACCAGAACCCCGAAATCGTGCCTCACGTGCGCGCCATGCCCATGCCCAGGAAGGATCCCAACAAGTCACGGCTTTCCAGCGGCGGGCGCAACAGCATGTACATCTACGGCAAGACAAAGTATCCTGAGGCGGCCAAGGACTTCCTCCGCTTTATCATGTCCAAGCAGGGTCAGTTGGCCATTAATCAAGCCTATCCCGGCGGCAACCTGCCCTCCCGCAAGTCCGTTCGCGAGTCACAGGAATACAAGGACGACCCCGTGTTAAAGGAGTTTCCCCAGGCCACCCAGGCTCTCATCACTGAAGCCCCCTATTGCACCCGACCGGGAACAGAGTACGGGCAGAGCGCCGCCGCGGGCGAACTTTCGTCCAAATACGTCATGGGCGAGGCCATCCAGAAGGTAAACATCGACAAATGGTCCGTGGAAAAAGCCCTGGCGTGGACTGACGGGCAAATCAAGGAGATGTTTGGGCAGAAATAGAAACACCACCAGGGGGAGCTGAAAGCGCTCTTCACCCCCAGCTCCCCCTTTTATTAGAAAGCAAAACGGCCGAGATCGTGGCCGCGAACCATTGAAGGAGAAGGATCGTATGGAGATCAAGGTTTTGGGAATATCGGGCAGCCCGCGTCATGGCAACACCGAAATAATGGTCAAAGAGGCGCTCTCCGCCGCTGGCGAGCTGAAAGAGGTGGAGACGGACTTCGTCTCCCTGGCCGAGTGCAAGATCCTGGGCGGTTGCATCTCCTCCTACCACTGCGCCAAGACGCCCCTGAATAAGTACTGCGTGGACTACCGGGATGACATCAACATGATCCTCGACAAAATCCTTCACTCGGATGGCGTCATCGTCGGCGTCCCCGTTTATTGGGGCGGAGTCACCGCCCAGTTGAAATGCCTCATCGATCGCAGCATGTGTGTCGAGTTCAAGGGCTTCCCTTACCGCAACAAGGTGGCCGGCGCCCTGACGGTGGGGTTCACCAGAAACGGAGGGCACGAGCCCACCCTCACCCAGCTGCACCGCTGGTTCATGATGCACGACATGATCTGCGTCGGCATTGGTCCCGAAAGATCCAAGGAGGGCATCACCTCTTACTGGGGCCCTTGCGGTCTGCAGGGCTTTCCCAAATCCTCCAAGCTGAGCGAGGACGGGGAGAAGAGCCTCTCCGCGGTGAACCAGGACCTCGTCGCTCTGAAGGACTGCCGGCTTCTGGCCAAGCGCGTGGTGGAGCTGGCCAGGGTGGTCAAGACGGGTTTCCTTCATCTGCCCAAAGAAGACAGGCTCTGGGAGCCCTTCGGAGGTCAAAGCATAACCTTCCACAAAGATTGATCCCCTTTTCCGCCAAAGCGGGTCCAGGACCGTTTTTGCGGGGCCATCGAAGCCATCTTTTGGCTGAGGTTTTGATGAGGACGACATGACTCCGTCAAAAGTAAAGGTAAGACTGACCATAAACGGTCAGATGACGGCCAGGGAAGTGCCCCCGAACATGACCCTGTTGGAGATGCTGCGAAACGAACTCGGGCTCGTCGGGACCAAGGAAGGCTGTGGGGAAGGCGAGTGTGGCGCCTGTACGGTGCTTCTGGATAAAAAGCCCGTCTATGCCTGCTTGATGCCGGCCGTCCAGGCTGACGGGCGTGCGGTGGAGACCATCGAGGGCATGGGGAGTGAAGGGCGCCTCCACCCCTTGCAGGAATCTTTCATTGAAGAGGATGCGGTGCAGTGCGGCTTCTGCACGCCGGCCATGCTGCTCACGGCCAAGGCCGCCCTCGAGAAAAACCCCCGCTTGACCCGAGACGAGATCAAAGAGGCCATATCCGGCAACCTGTGCCGCTGCACCGGTTACCACGCCATCGTGGAGGCCATCCAAGCCGCGGGGAAAAAAGTTTGAGATCCGAATTCGCCTATCAGCGACCCCGCTCCCTGGCCGAGGCCCTGGTCCTCCTGGATGAGCGCGGTCCTGAAGCCCAGGTGGCCGCCGGCATGACCGACCTGATGATCGAGGTCAAAGAGGGCCGGCTCAAATCCTCTCTTTTGGTGGACATCACTCGAATCCAAGCCTTGAGGTACATCGAGGAGCGTGAGGAAAGCATCTGTCTTGGCCCCTTGGTCACTCATGCCGAACTGGCCTCCTCTGAAATCATCAGGCGGGACGCGCCCGTGCTGGCCCTGGCCGCCCAGAGCGTCGGCTCGCCCCAAATCCGAAACGTGGGCACCATCGGTGGGAACATCGGCAACGCCTCCCCCGCCGCCGACACCCTGCCCGCCCTCATGGTTCTTGGAGCAGAGGTGGTCATTAGGCGTAAGGAGGGGCAGAGGTCACTGCCCATCGGCGAGGTTTTCTTGAAACCTTACCAGACGGTCTTGCGTCCGGGCGAGATCCTGGCCGAGATCTCTTTCCCCAAGCTTGGGCGAGACAAACGAAGCGCCTTTCTCAAGCTGGGCCGCCGGAAGGCCCTGGCCACCGCCCGCTTGAACCTGGCCGTGACCGCCGAAGTGAAGGATGAGCGGATCCAGGAGGTCAGGCTCTCGGTCGGTTCCGCCACGCCCATCCCCTGCCGGATGCGGGAGGCGGAAAGCTTCTTGCAAAACAAAAAGCCCTCGGTGGAGATCATCGCCCGGGCGGCTGGCCTGACCGCCCAGGAGATGATCAGGCGCAGCCGGGTGAGGGCCTCAAGCGCATATAAGGCGCCCGCGGTGGAGGGCCTGACCATAAAGGCGCTCAAAGAAGTCTTTTTCGGGAATAGTTGAAATGAATCTCAGCGGCAAAGTGGGCGAGCCGATCGCCAGGCGCGGCGCCCTTGACAAGGTTTTGGCCAGGGCTGTTTTTGCCGACGACCTCAGGCCGGAGGGGCTTTTGCACATGAAGGTCAAGCGCAGTGAGGTGCCCCACGCGCGGATTAAAAAGCTCGACCTCGCAAAGGCCAAAGCCATGCCCGGGGTGGTGGCCGCCTTCAGCCACACGGACGTGCCCGGAAGCAATCGCTATGGCCCCATCGCCTCCGTGAAGGACCAGCACGTCTTGGCCGACGAAAAGGTTCGCTACGTGGGAGATCCCATCGCTCTGGTGGTGGCCGAGACTCCCCAGCAGGCCGAGAGGGCGCTCGAGGAGATCGAGGTGGTCTATGAAGAGCTGCCCGGCCTGTTCAATCCAGAGGATGCGCTTTTTTCGCGCACCCTGATTCATGAGAAGCACCCGGGCGGGAACTGTCTGTTCGAGAGAAACATTCGCAAAGGCGATGTGGACAAGGCCCTGGTCGAGTCTGAGGTGATCATTGAGAGGACCTACCGCACCCACATCCAGGAGCATCTCTATTTAGAGCCTGACGCCGGGGTGGCCTGGATCGACGAGGAGGGCCGCTACACCATTTACGTCTCCACACAGAACACTCACTACGACCACAGCGAGGTCACCGCTGTTTTGGGGGTGGACCCCTCCCAGGTCAGGGTGATACAGGCGGCCACCGGAGGGGGCTTCGGCGGCAAGTTGGACATCAGCGTCCAATGCTTTTTGGCCGTGGCCTTGTATCACCTGCGCCGCCCCGTGGCCTGCACCTACTCCCGAAAGGAGCAGCTTCAGGTTACGCCCAAGCGCCATCCCATCACCTTCAAGTACAAGACCGGAGCCACCCGGGACGGCCGGTTGCTGGCCGTGGATGTGGACATTCTGGGCGACACCGGCGCCTACGCCTCGTATGGCGTGGCCGTGGCCACCCGGGCGGCCATCTATTCCTGCGGACCCTATCGGATACCCAACGTCAGGGTGAGAAGCCGCATGGTTTACACCAACAACCCCATCATGGGGGCCATGCGCAGCTTTGGCGTCACTCAGGCCGTTTTTGCCCATGAATCCCAGATGGCGATTCTGGCCCGCGAGCTGGGCCTGGATCCCTTTGAACTCCGCCTTGTAAACGCCTTGGAGGTGGGGGCGGAGACTGTGACTGGCCAGGTCTTGAAGGCCAGCGTGGGGGTCAAGGAGTGCCTGCGCAAGGTCCAGGAGTTCAGCCGCCAACACCAACCTCCCCAGTCCGGGGCCGGCAAGCTCGGCGGCCGGGGCGTCGGCTGTTTCATTTACGGCATCGGCAACACCGCGGGCAACAACCCTTCCAACGCCCAGCTCAGGCTTGACAAGGAAGGCAATATCGCCCTCTACATCGGAGTGGCGGAACTGGGGCAAGGCTCAGACACAGTCATGAGCCAGATCGCGGCCACGGTGCTGGGGATGAATATGGACGACTTGAGGCTGGTGAGGGCTGATACGGCCCGCACCAAAACCTCTGGCTCCAGCTCCGCCAGCCGCCAGACCTACATCTCCGGCCGGGCCGTCTTCGAAGCCGCCGCGGCGCTGCGGGATCGAATCCTGGCCGTGGCGGCGGATTATGCCCAGACGCCGGCCGCGGAGCTGAGTCTAAAAAAAGCCCTGGTGATGAGGCAAGATGGGGGCGAGGTGGTATTCAACCTCAAGGAGTTGGCCGCCAAGTACTTTCAGGGTTGTGGCCAGGAGTTGACAGGGGAAGGGTATTATGACCCCCACGTGACCTCCCTGGACCCTGAAACGGGCCAGGGCATTCCGTACGCCACCTACGCCTTTGGCTGCCAAATGGCCGACTTGCGGGTGGATGTCGCCACCGGAGAGGTGGAGGTGTTGCGGGTGGTGGCCGCCCACGACTGCGGTAAAGCGATCAATCCGAAGAACGTGAAGGGCCAAATCGCCGGCGGGGTGGTCATGGGCTTGGGCTTCGTCCTCATGGAGGAGTTCATCCCTGGTCAGACTACAAGCATGCGCGATTACATCATCCCCAGCGTCAAGGATGTTCCGGAAATCGTACCTCTCATCGTGGAGGACCCGGAACCCACCGGCCCCTTCGGGGCCAAGGGAGTGGGTGAACCGACCCTGGTGCCCACGGCGGCGGCCGTGGTGAACGCCCTGGCCGACGCCGTGGGGCAAAGAATCTATCAGCTTCCCGCCTCCATGGAGAGGGTCATGGAACTTTTAAAGGGCAGCGATTTGCGCCGGAAAATGCTACCATCTGGCTAGGGGAAACAAGACTCAGGAGCCTCACGACAAAACCACCCCTCGGACGGCAAGGCTGGAAATTGAGCCATGTATAATAAAAAGCTGTTCGCCTATTCCCTGCTCTTCCCGGCCATGCTGCTCAGCCTGCTTTTGATAATGTATCCATTTTTCAACGGCATTTGGTTGAGTTTTCACCAGAAAGAGCTGATAAGCGGGGTGGATAAATTTATTGGCATTAATAATTTTATTACTTTATTTAAGACGCCGAAATATTGGAACGCCTTCCGGAACACCGTGCTCTGGACGATGGGCTCGGTGATTCTGCAGCATCTGGTGGCCCTGCCCATCGCCTTGCTGCTCAATCAAAGAATTAAATTTCGCTTCCTCTTCCGGGGAATGATCATCATCCCCTGGGTCTGCCCGGTGGTGGTCTTCGCCCTGCTTTGGCAATGGCTCTACAACGACCTGTACGGCTTAATAAACTGGATTCTGATGGAGCTCAATCTCATCGACGATCCCATACTCTGGCTGGGCAGTCGACAAACGGCCATGATATCGGCCATCGCGGCCAACACATGGCGTGGCTTTGCCATTCCCATGATCACCATGCTGGCCGCCTTGCAGATGGTCCCGCAAGAGCTTTATGAGGCCGCCAAGATCGATGGCGCTTCGCGGTGGTATGAATTCTGGCACATCACCATGCCCTTTTTGAAGGGCCCCATAATGGTCACTTCCTTGTTGGTTTCCATTTGGACCTTCAATAATTTTGGGACCATGTTCCTTCTGACCAGGGGGGGGCCGGTCGATGCCACCGAGACCCTGGCCATTTTGGCCTATGAGACCTCCTTCATAGAGCTGAGCTTGGGCCGGGGGGCGGCCATCACCGTGACCATGATGGTCGTCCTGCTGGCCCTGACCGGTGTGTATATATACCGGAAGAAGCACGAGGAATTGGGATAATCATGAAAGGATACTATTTTTATGAACTAAGAAAAATGCTCAAGAACGTGCTTTTGCACATCACCGTCATCATCGTGGCCTTTTTGGTGGTCGCTCCCTTTTTGTGGATGCTCTCCACCTCCCTCAAGCCTTCCCGAGACATTTTCCTCAACACTCCCAAGTTCATTCCCAGCCCCTTCTCCCTGGATCATTATTTCAACATCGTAAAAGATTTGGCCATTCAAAATTACTTCATGAACAGCCTCATCGTCGCTGGCTCTTCAACGCTGATCGCGGTGAGCATCGCCGTCTTTGGTGGATACTCCATGGCCAGGCACAATCTGGCGGGCATAAAAGTGTATTCCGGAGTAGTTCTGTTCACTTATATCCTTCCTTCCATGATGCTGGTCATTCCGATTTTTATTATTCTGAGCATGATAGGTTTGATCAACACCATCCCCGGACTGATTCTGACCAACGTAACCTTGACCCTGCCTTATTCCCTGTGGATGCTCAGCGCTTTTTTCCAAGGAACCACCAGGGAGCTGGAGGAAGCGGCCATCGTGGACGGGTGTTCGAAGATAGGAGCCCTTTTCCGTATAACCATACCTCTTTCCCTGCCCGGGGTCATCGCCGTGGCCCTTTATTGCTTCACCATTTCCTGGAACGATTACATCTTCGCCCTGACCATCCTCAGCTCCGAGGAAAAGATGACCTTGCCCCTGGCCATTGCTTCTATAGCCACCCGGTATGACATCGACTGGGGTGGAGCCATGGCCGCCTCGGTCGTGGCCACCATACCGGTGGTGGTCTTTTTCATGTTTTTCCAGAAATACCTGGTCAAGGGCCTCACGGCCGGAGCCGTCAAGGGATGAAAAAAGTAAAGACAAAAGGCGAGCACAGGCATTGGCTCGATCCCTGCTCGGTGATGATGGTAATTATTAAATAATATGAGAACCAGCCGGGATTAGGCCCAAGGATCGATGTTATGGCCGCGGTCAGTTTGCGCAAATTGAGCAAGCATTTTGGCAAAGTTATTGCCGTTGAGGACTTCAATCTGGAGATCGGAGACGGTGAGTTCGTAATCCTGGTGGGCACCTCTGGTTGCGGAAAAACCACGACCTTGAGGATGATCGCCGGATTGGACGAGGCGACTTCAGGGGAGATTTATATCGACGATCAGTTGATGAACTACCTGACGCCCAGCCGCCGCGATATCGCCATGGTTTTCCAAAATTACGCCCTTTACCCACACATGAATGTGTTCAAGAACATCTCCTTTGGGCTCAGGTTGAGGAAATACCCCAAGGAGGTGATAGAACAGAAGGTCAGGCAAGCGGCGAGTATGCTGGGCATAGAGGAGTTGCTGGAGAGGAAGCCCAGGGAGCTTTCGGGCGGCCAGCGGCAGCGGGTGGCCCTGGGCAGGGCTATTGTGAGGGATCCCAAGGTGTTTTTATTCGACGAGCCGCTGTCCAACCTGGATGCCAAGCTGAGGGTGGCCATGAGGGCCGAGCTGTTGGACCTGCACCAGCGCCTGAGAACGACCACCATTTACGTCACCCACGATCAGATGGAAGCCATGACCATGGGCGACCGCATCGTGGTGATGAAAGACGGCCTCATACAACAGGTGGACCCGCCTCAAAAAATATTTGATCACCCGGTGAATAAATACGTGGCCGGCTTCATTGGATCGCCGGCCATGAATTTCATCTCCGGCCGCCTGAAGGAGGAGGAAGGCCGGTTTTATTTTCAAGGCAAGGGGTTTAATCTACCGCTTCCGCCGAACAAGGTGGCCTTGGCCGAGGGGTACCTGGGGAGGGAAGTGGCGCTGGGCGTCCGGCCGGAATATATAGACCAAAAAACCGAGATCAACAAAGACGACGCCCAAGCCACGCTCAAAGCCTCGGTGTGGGTGGTTGAACCCTTGGGTTCTGAAAGCATCGTCCACATAAAGATTGAGGATCAGATCCTGGTCGTCCGGCTTAATATCTACACCTCGCTGAGGCCGGGCGATGTCGCCCAGTTCACGGTGGACATGGACAAGGCGCACATGTTCGACCCAGAAACCGAGATGGCTGTTTTTTGATTCTGCTCAAACTAGAGTTGCACCCTGAGCGCAAGGCGGCCAAAAAAGGCGACTTGAGAGCCGTTAGCAGACCACCGCCCCGCCCGAGCCGCAAAATTGACTTATGATCCTTACTTCAGGGACGCGACCCCAGGGACTCTCCGGCGAACCTCCACATTCTGTTTCATCACCCTCTAGACCAGGCCCGGCCGAACGGCCGGGCCTGGTGAAGGGGTTTTGCCCCCAGGTTTTAGTTTATTCTCAGCCAGCCTTGAGCCAGGCGGCCAGGCCTCGCTCTTCGTCCGTGCCCGGCACAAGGTTGTCCAGCACCCCGGCCAGTATGCCGGCCACGGCCATGCCCGTCTTGCCGATGGTGACGATGACGCTGCCGAGCCATTCGGCTGAGGTGCCGGCCCACATGGGCGCGTCAGGATACGCCGACTGGAAGTACTCAGGCACAGACAGGCCCATGAAAAAGGCGAATCCAATGATGAACAGGTTCCGCGAGGAGTTGAGGTCCACCAGTTGGAGATTGGAGATGCCCACGGCGGTGATCATGCCGAACAAGCCGCAGTACATGGCGCCGACCACCGGCTGCGGAATGGTGGCGAAGAAGGCGCCGAACTTGCCGAACACGGCCAAGATGATCATCACCGAAGCCCCGATCTGGACCACGTAGCGCGAGGCGACCCTGGTCAGACCGATGGCGCCGATGTTCTCCGAATAGGTTGTCGAGCCGTTGCAGGTCTGAAAGATCGAGGCGATGAGGCAGCCGACGCCCTCGGTTCCCAGGCCGCGGGAGATCATCTTGGCGTCAGGCACCGGGGCCTCGGACATGCGGGCCGCGGCGTAATAATCGCCGATGGACTCGATCATGGAGGCCAGATAGGCGGCCACCATGGCCAAGGCAAGAGGTATCTTGATGTCCCAGAAGCCCCACTGGAATGGATAAGGCGGAGAGAACCAGCTCGCGTTTTTGACGGTGGCCAGGTTGATGTATGCCGGAGAGGAAGAATCGATGGCCCCGGAATAAGTCAGAAGCCAGGCAAAAGCCCAGCCGGTCAGAATGGCCAGCAGGACCGGGAACAGGGTGAACACCCTCACCTTTCGCCCCAAGAACTGGGAGTAGACGATCAAGGCGACCAGCGTCAGGCCCGAGACCCACCAGTTCTTGCCCGCCCACGGCGCGCCGATGCCGAAGAGCGCCAGGCCGATCAAGGCGATTGTCGGAGCGATGGTCACGGGACCGATGTACTTCTTGAGTTTGCCCATGATGCCCGTGTAGCCCAGCACAATCTCGAAGAAAGAAGCCAGGAAGATGGCGCCGGTGATCTGTTGGATGGCGATTTCATAGCCCATACCCTTGCCCACGGTGGCTCCGATGATGACAAATGCTGGGGGCAGGAACGAGAAGGAACCGCCCTGGATGACCGGGAGCCTGTTGCCGATGGTCGACTGAAGCCAGGTGGCGATGCCTGAGACGAGGAAGATGGTGGCGATGAGCTGGGCCGTTTCGGCCGGGGGCATCTTCATGGCGCCACCCAAGATCAAGGGTATGGCCACCGTGGCCCCGAACATGGTCAAGTAGTGCTGAATGCCCAGGAAAAGCGCCTCCCCAAAGGGCGGCTTCTCCTCAATGGTGTAAATGATCCACCTCTTGCCCGCGTGGGCATGGGGTTCCTTTAACTCGTCGCTCAGGTGCACGTCTTCGGTCACCGCAGCAACCTCCTTGTAAAGGTTTCACCAAAACCCCTAGCACAAGGGAGCCTCTTGTTGAGACCCGATGCCGTGCCCGCTATCACCCCCTTCCCTTCTGTGATACAAAAATGATTAAATCCTGAAAGGCTTGCGCTTCAGGAATTGGCCGTCGCCCGACGCGCCCAAGAATTTGTTGTTGTCCACGATGAGCTTGCCCCGGCTCAAGACCTTGATCGGCTTGCCCTTGCCATTGAAGCCCTCGTAAGGCGTATAATCAACGTTTTGATGGTGGCTGCGAGCTGATATTTTAAATGGCGCCTTGGGATCAAACACCACCAAGTCAGCGTCGGCCCCAATGGCCACGCTCCCTTTTTGAGGCGCCAGACCGAACAGCCGGGCCGGCGTGGTGGCCAGTCGATCGACCATCTGGTTCAAGGTGAGCCTTTTCTTGTTCACGCCCTCGTGGAAGATGAGCGGCAAGCGGTGTTCGAGGCCCGGCGCGCCGTTGGGGATGGCGGCGAAATCCTTCTTGCCCAGCTCTTTCTGGCCCCTGAAATTAAAGGAACAGTGGTCCGTGGCGACCACCTGGATGTCGCCCTGGGCCAAGCCTTCCCACAACAAGGGCCAGTTGGATTTATCCCGCAGCGGCGGGCTCATGACGTACTTGGCGCCCCGGAATCCCTTTTCCTGATAGCGTCTGATATCCAGGAGCAGATACTGGGGGCAGGTCTCGGCCATGATGGGCAGGCCGTTGAGGCGAGCGTATTTGACCTCAGCCAGAGCTTGGCCGCAGGAGAGGTGGACCACGTAAAGCGGCGCCGCGGCCATGTCGGCCAGGGCGATGGCTCTGGCCGTGGCCTCAGCCTCGACCTCCTCGGGCCTGGTGAGGGCGTGATAAAGCGGCGACTTGAGCTTGGCCTGCTGGGCCTCTTTGACCAAAACGTCGATCACGTCGCCGTTTTCAGCGTGGAGCATGGTCAAGGCCCCCACCTCGCGGCTGCGGCGAAGTATTTTTAAAAAGGCCCCGTCATCGATCATGAACACGCCTTTGTAAGCCAGAAAGACCTTGAAGCTGGTCACGCCCTGGGCGACCATGTCCGCCAGCTCGTCCAAAACCTCGTCCCTGGCGTCGGTCACGGCCACGTGGAAGCCGTAGTCGATGACGGCCTTGCCCTTGGCCTTATCATCCCACGTCTTGATGGCCGCAGACAGGCTCTTGCCTTTTTCCTGGAGAGCAAAGTCAATGATCGTCGTCGTTCCGCCAAAAGCGGCCGCTCGGGTGCCGGTCTCAAAGTTGTCGGCCGTGACCGTGCCGCCAAAGGGCATGTCTAGATGGGTGTGGACGTCAACGGCGCCGGGCAGGACGTAACAGCCCTTGGCCTCGATGGTCTGTTTGGCCGGAGCGGTTATCCTGTTGGCCAGCTCGACGATCTTGCCGTTGCTGACTCCAACGTCAGCCTTGAAGGTCTCGCTGGTCGTGACCACCCTTCCGCCAGTGATCTTCAGATCCATGGCTCTCCTCCTTGATGACTAGATCTGGGCGACCATGGAAATGCACCCTTCCACGGGACAGACGTGGAAACAGAGTGAACAGCCGGTGCATTTCTTGGTGTTGACCTCGTAAGTCCCATCCTTGCGCCTCAGGATGGCCTGATATCCGGAATCAAGACAGGAGACGCGGCAGGCGTCGCAGGCGAGGCAGAGGCTGGCATCAATGCGGGCCGCCACGCGCCGTTTGGCGTCCAAATCGTTGAAAGATTTTAAATTAGGCAAAGCCGAGCCGATCAAATCCGCCACTGAAGCAAAGCCTTTTTCAGCTAAAAAGTTTTCGAGACCCTCGACGAGTTCGTCAATTATGCCGCACCCGCGGGCCATGACCGCCGAGCAGATCTGCACGTGGTTGGCCCCCAGGGCGAGGAATTCCACGGCGTCATGCCACCCAGAGATGCCGCCGATGCCTGACAGCGGCGCTTTGAGTGTTTGAGCGATGGCGGCCACGGCGCGCAGGGCGATGGGCTTGATGGCCGGACCAGACATGCCGCCGGGCGTCGAAGCCCCCCAGACGTTGGGCAAAGGGGTCATGGTCTCCAGGTCCACGCCCATGATGGCGGCCACGGTGTTTACGGCCGAGATGGCGTCGGCCCCGGCAGTGAGGCATTCCTGGGCCACAATGGTCACGTCGGTGACGTTGGGGGTCATCTTGACGATGACCGGCACCTCGACCGCCTCTCTGACCCACCTGGTCACCTGGCCGGCCAGGTCAGCGTGCTGACCAATGGCCATGCCCATGCCCCGCTCGGGCATGCCGTGGGGGCAGGACATGTTGATCTCCACGGCCTTAGCCCCGGCCTGCTCACACAGCCGAGCCATTTCCTGCCAGCCGTCCGGTCGGCTGGCGTCGTCCATTATGGAGGCGATGGTCAGCCGATCCGGAAACTCCTTGACCAGGGCTTCGATCTCCTCGAGCCAGACCTCGAGGGGCCGATCAGTCACCAGCTCCACGTTCTCAAAGGCGAAGATCCGTTTGAGCTCGCCGCCCTCCCCCGTATAGGAAAGGCTGGCCAGCCTGGGCGTGAGGTTGACCACGCTGGAGGCATCCATGACCAAGGTCTTGGTCACTGCTCCGGCCCAGCCGGCCTGATAGGCCCGTCTGATCATGGCTCCTGTGGCCGTGGGCGGCGCCGAAGCCAAGAGGAACGGATTTAAAAGCCGGAACCCGCAAAAATCAACGCTCAAGTCAGCCATGCTTTTCTCCACCACGAGCCGGTCACACGGATCGAGAGACCTCAGATTTGGGAGTCAACAAACTCAAGGACCTCGTCGATCACGGCCAGGCCTTCCCTGAGTTCGTCCTCGGTGATCACCAGGGGCGGCACCACAAATAACGTGTTCCAGTGAATGAAGGTCATCACGCCCCCTTGCCTGAGCCGTTTCATGATCTCCTTGGACAGATCGTTGGTCGTGTTAAAGGGCGAAATCGGCTCCCTCGTCTTTTTATCCTTGACCAGCTCCAGGACCCTGAAGAGGCCCAGACCCCTCGCCTCGCCGACGCATCTGTGCTTGGCTTCCAGCTTCTCCAGCTCTGCGCGGCAGACCTCGCCCAGCTCGCGCGCTCGAAGGATGAGGTTGTCCTCCTCGTAGACCTCAAGGCAAGCGTTGGCCGCGGCGCAGCAAAGCGGATGGGCGTTGTAGGTCAGTCCACACCAAAGCATCTTGTCCGCGAAGTGAGCGGCCATCTGGTCGCTCAAGCCCACGCAGCCCAAGGGCAGATAGCCGGAGGTGAGCCCCTTGGCCATGGTGATGATGTCTGGTTTGAGGCTCCAGTTGTCCACGGCGAACCATTGACCGGTGCGACCAAACCCAGACATGACCTCGTCAGCGATCAGAAGGACGTTGAATTCGTCGCAGATCTGGCGCAGGCGCGGATAATAGCCCTCTGGCGGGACAAAGATGCCGTTGGTGCCGGTGACCGCCTCGACGATGATGGCCGCGACGTAGTCCTTGGCCCCTTCGTACATCATCACCTCGGCGATGTGCTCCACGCAGCGGAGGTTGCACGAGGGGTGGGTCAGACCAAATGAGCAGCGGTAGCAGTAGGGGTCAAAAACCTTGATCACCCCAGAGATGCCCGGTTCGGCCGCCCAGCGACGCGGGTCGCCGGTGAGGGTGATGGCGCCCATGGTCGCGCCGTGGTAGGAGCGGTAGCGGGAGATTATCTTGTGCTTGCCGGTGAAGAAGCGAGCCATCTTGATGGCGTTCTCGTTGGCTTCGGCTCCGCCGAGGGTGAAGAAAAAGTGGTTGATGTTATCAGGAGTTATCTTGGTCAGCTTCTCCACTAAAATCGAACGGGACTCGTAGGCGTAGCCTGGTCCGACAAAGCAGCACTTCTCGGCCTGCTCCTCAATGGCCTTGATAATCTTGGGATGCTGGTGGCCGGTGTTGAGGTTCATCAGCTGGGAGGAGAAGTCAAGGTAACGCTTGCCGTCCGCGTCCCAGAAGACCGCCCCTCGGCCGTGGCTGAAGACAAGGGGATCGAGCTGGTTTTGAACAGACCAGGAATGAAGGTGATGGGCTCTGTCTGAGGATTTCACCGCGGCTGCGTCCATGGAACCTCCTGGCGCCGGACGCTTGGGGCTATCCGGCGGCGACGATGGGAGCTTATATTTATTTTATTAACAAGTGGTTTAAGCCTAGATCTCCACGATGTCGTCGTAGGTTTCGGGTCGTCGATCCCTGAAGAACTGCCAGGTGTTGCGCACCTCCCTGATCTCATCCAGATCCAGTTCGGCGATGATGAGCTCGTCTTTGTCCCGGGAGCCTTCGATGATTATCTGGCCTCTGGGGTCGCAGAAATAGGAGGAGCCGTAAAACTCACCGATGTCCCAGGGCTGTTCGTGGCCGATGCGGTTGATGGCGCCGACGAAATACTGGTTGGCCACGGCGTGGGCCGGCTGTTCGAGCCGCCACAGGTATTCCGAGAGCCCGGCCACGGTGGCCGAGGGGTTGAAGACGATCTCCGCGCCGCGCAAGCCCAGGATGCGGGCCCCTTCAGGGAAGTGGCGGTCGTAACAGATGTAGACGCCCACGTTGGCATAAGCTGTTCTAAAAACTGGATAATCAGCGTTACCCGGCTTGAAGTAGAACTTTTCCCAGAAGCCGGGATAGGTGTGGGGGATGTGAATCTTGCGAAACTTGCCGAGGTAGGCGCCGTCGGCGTCGATGATGGCGGCCGTGTTGTATAAAACCCGAGTGATCTCCTCCTCGTAGATGGGCACGACCATGACCATGCGGTATTGTTTAGCCTTTTCTTGCATCAGCTTCACGGTCGGACCGTCGGGAATCGCTTCGGCCGCCTCGTACCATTTGACGTTTTGTTCGGCCGGGAAATAAGGCCCGTAGAATATCTCCTGAAGGCACAGGATCTGGACCCCTTCCTGACCGGCCTGATCGATCAAGGGCATGTGCTTGTCGATCATGTGCCGTTTGAGCTTGCCCACCGGCTCATCGCCCGAGAGCTCACAGCCGACCTGAATCAATCCACACTTAGCCATGCGGGGCATGTTGATCTCCTCCTAAAGCCACAGACTCCCCAAAGTGTCGAACCGGCCTTTAAGGCCGGTTCGTGTCAAACGACGCCTCGCTCCCTGAGCCGGCTGATTGCCGGGGCGTCATAGCCCAGCTCGTTCAGTATCTCGTCGGTGTGTTCACCCAGAAGCGGCGGCGGACCTTTTACCTTAGCCGGAGTGCGACTCAGATTGGCTGAAAAGCCAGTGGTCTTCAACTCGCCCAAGACCGGGTGCTGGATTATCTTGAGCATCTCCTGATGGAGAACCTGGGGGTCGGCGAAGACTTGATCCACGTAAAGAATCGGCCCCGAGGCCACTCCGGCTTGGTCCAGTATGGCCAACCACTCGGCGCTGCTTTTGTGGATCAGCTTCGCCTCCAGAAGCTCTGTCAAGGCTAAGCGGTTCTTGACCCGATCCGCGACCTCCAAAAAACGCTCGTCTGAAATCAACTCCGCCACGTCCAAAGCCTTGGCCAGTCTCTCCCACATGGGTTGATTGCCGGCGGCGATGTTGATGTGGCCGTCTTTGGTCCTGAAGGAGCCGTAGGGTGATTGGACCGGGTGATTGTTGCCCTGGGGCAGCGGCCGCTGGCTGGTGGCCAGATAGGTCGAAGCCTGGACCCCCAAGGCGCCGACCAAGGTCTCGAGCAGGGAGGAGTCGACCCCTTGCCCCTGACCTGAGTTGGCGCGCTCAACGAGAGCGAGTATCGTGCCCAAGCAGGCGAAGACGCCGCAAAAATAGTCTCCAATGGCCGTCCCCACCCGCATGGGGCCGGTCTCAACCGTGCCGGTGATGGACATCATCCCAGACATGCCCTGTGCGATGGGATCAAAGCCCGGCTTGTCAGCGTAAGGACCGCTCTGGCCGAATCCAGAAATGGAGGTGTAGATGAGTCCTGGGTTCTCCTGGGACAAGGTCTCGTAATCTATTTTTAGTTTATACTTTACTTTTGGCCTGAAGCTCTCCACGAAAACATCAGTTTTTCTTGCAAGTTTGTAGAGGATTTCCCGGCCCTCGTCCTGGCGAAGATCAAGGGTCAGACCGCGCTTGTTGCGGTTGAACATGAGGAAATAGGCGCCGATCCCACCCTGGAACGGGGGGCCCCAGAAGCGGAGCATGTCGCCACTCTGAGGGGGTTCGACCTTGATGACCTCCGCGCCGTAATCAGAGAGGAGCATGGTGCAGCACGGACCAGCCATGGCCTGGGTCAAGTCAACCACCTTGACCCCTTCAAGGGGCTGACGCATCAAAGGCGCTCCTCGAGCAGGAGTGGATTATATTAGCGGATACAATAACAAATTGTTGGTCCAATGTCAAAGGGGAGGTTTGGGGCTACAAGTTGAGTATCTCCTCCCCAGGCCTGAGGGATGGCCATGACTTTTTTAAGTTTACCCTGTTCGAACAGACCCTTCCCCGCCACGTCAGGCGAGCATAATCACCTCCTAATATGCGAATCCCACCTAAAACAATCCGGGTCAGTTGGGCCTGACCCCGTGGCGACGGCAGTAGATCAAGTATTCGGCTGATATCAGAAATGACTCCAGGAGCGCGTCCCGGCCCAGCCCCGAGGCCAGGGCGGCCAACCAGTCTTGAAATCCGGCCGTTTCTGGCTCCCGACCCAGGCAGGCTTGATAGAGGCTGGTCACATATTCCTGGTCATTTGTGCCCCGGGCCAGGAATTCGTCGCTCCAGAAAACGGCCCGGGACAGGGCGGCTCCGGTGGTCGGGCCAACAATCAACCGTTCGAGCCAGTCATCCACCTCGCTCCCCCCGGGTTGGCGGCCCAGGGCGGCGGTGTAGAAAGGTTCGATGAAATCCCGGACCGCGTCGTCGCGGTCTCCATATATCTCCGCCCCGTTGAGGACGTCATCGCCGTCGTATCCCCCGGCCACCACAACCCGGCCGTCGGCCAGAGAGGTGGCCGAGAAACGGGCTCGGGCGGCCGCAAGGGAGAGGGTGTATGTCCAGGTCTCCACGGCCGGGTCGAACAGCTCCACGCTGCTCAGGTAGCCGTCGGCATACTCCCCCGCCGATACCAGGACCGTCCCGTCGGAGAGGAGGTTGGCGCAGTTGAGGGCCCGGGCGGTTTGAAGCGGGCCGGTGATGCTCCAGGTTCCCAGGGCTGGGTCGAAAATCTCGGCGTGGTCAAGATAGTCGGTCCCCTCAATCCCCCCGGCGATGATGACCCGGCCGTCGGACAGGCGGACGGCGGTGTGGGAATGGCGGGGGACATTGAGTGAGCCGGTGACGCTCCAGACCCCGGTGACCGGGTCGTAGATCTCCGCCTCGGCCACCAGGTTGTCGCCGTCCAGCCCGCCCGCCACCAGGACCCGGCCGTCAGTCAGAGGGGTGGCGGTGTGAAAGAAGCGCGCCGCGTTGAGTGAGCCGGTGAGGCTCCAGGTTCCTTGGGCCGGGTCGTAGATCTCCGCCTGGTCAAGGGAAGCGTCGTCTTGGAACCCCCCGGCCACCAGAACCCGACCATCGGGCAGGAGGGTCGCCGTAGGGTCAAAGCGGGCGGCGCTTAAGGGGGCGGCCGGGCTCCAGACCCTCGAAATGGGATCAAAAAGCTCGACGCTGGCGATGGCAATGTCATCAACGCCATACCCCCCGGCCACCAGGACCCGCCCGTCGGGCAGAATGGTCATGGTGTGATGGCTGCGGGGGAAGCGGAGTGAGCCGGAGACACTCCAGACCCCGGTGATGGGGTCAAAGATCTCTGACCCGGCATACACCGCTCCGTCATACCCGGCCGCCACCAAGACACACCCGTCAGCCAATAATACGGCCGTGTGGGCGTCGCGGGCGTGGTTGAGGGAGCCGGTGAGGGTCCAGTTTTGGGCTGGGGTGGCTGGTGAGAGGAGCAGGATTGAGGTCAGGACCGCGAAGATGAGAAGCGACCAGAGGCGGCCGGGCGGGCATTTTTTTGCTTGGGACATGATCTTTTCCTCCTCAGCTTCGCCGGGTAATTCGGGCTAGTGTTGCGTCCTGGTTGATATAAGAGGGCGGGGCGGCCAGATTGACTTGTGGTCTTTAACTTCCAAGACACGACACTAGAAATGCGACAGCTTGACGGTCAAAGCCTGCTCCACTTTGAAAATGGCCTCCCGGCGAGCGAGGATAATGACGCGATCATCGGGTTTGATGACCGTCTCGCCTTTGGGCACGATCATCTCGCCGGCTCTGACGATGGCGCCGATGATGGCTCCGGCCGGAAACTTGAGCTGGGCCAGGGGCCGCTCGACCACGTCCGACGTCTCCAGGGCGACGAATTCAATCACCTCCGCCTCCTCGCCCTTTATTTGGGTCACCGAGAGAACCTTGCCCCGGCGGATGTATTGAAGGATGGCGTTGGCCGCAGACATGCGGGGGGTGATGACCCTTTCGAGACCCACGGCTGAAACCAGGGGCATGTAGCTCAGCTTGGAGATGCGGGTGATGGTCTGACGGACGCCGAGCTGCTGGGCCAAGAGGGAGATGAGGATGTTCTCCTCCTCGTCGTTGGTCACCACCACCATGGCGTCGATGTCCTCTATGTTCTCCTCGGCCAGCAGGTCGCGGTCAGTCCCATCCCCTTTCAAAATGATGGTTTTGTTGAGTTGTTCGGCCAAATCAGCGCATCTTTTGGCGTCGTTCTCGATGAGCTTGATTTGAATGGGCAACTCTTCCAAAGCCTTGGCCAGGGTGAAACCCAACGCTCCGCCGCCGACGATCATCACCCGGCGCAGGGCAAAAGGTTGCGTGCCAAAAAGCTCCATCACCTCAGCCAGAAAGAGAGGCTGAACGATCAGGTAAACCAGATCGCCCGGCAAAATCTTGTCTTGGCCGCGGGGGATGATGAGCTTTCCATCGCGGCTGATGGCCCCGATCAAAAAATGATCAGCCAGATCGAGGTCACTGAGCTCGATCAGTTTTTTGCCCGACAGGTTCGAGCGGGAGGCGACCTTGAGGCCGATGAGCTTGACCAATCCCTCGGCCAGGTCGACCACGTCAGAAGCCCCGGGAACCTCCAGCAAGGCCAGCACGGTCTTGGCCACCTCCTGTTCAGGGTTTATGACCAGGCTGATGTTGAGGAAATCTTGATGTAAAAGGTCTGGAAAACGCGTCAGGCCAGGGTCTCTGATGCGGGCTATCTTGGTCGCGGCCCGGTTCAGCGAGTTAGCGAAGAGGCAGGCGATCATGTTAACTTCGTCCGAGTCGGTCACGGCCACGATCATGGCCGCGGAAGCAACGCCCGCCTCCTCCAGCACGGACGGCGAGGAGCCAGAGCCCTGGATGGCCTGCACGTCCAAAGCCTCCACGCGGCGGATGGCCTCGAGATCGCGGTCGATGACGACCACGTCGTGATTTTCGATTGAAAGACGCGAGGCCAGGTGATACCCCACCTCACCGGCCCCGATGATCAGGACGCGCACGCCTCGCCCTCCTTGTCAAGGCTGACGCGGATGGCATCCAAGACGCCGTTGATGAAACTGCTCGATTCTTCAGTGCCGAATCGCTTGCCCAACTCAATGGCCTCATTGATGGAAACTTTAGCTGGAATGTCAGATAGACATACTATCTCATACACCGCCAAACGCAGGATGTTGCGGTCCACTTTGGACATGCGCTCCAAGCGCCAGTTGCGCGAGTAGCGTTGAATCAGCTCATCCAGCTCAGACCGCCGGCTCACGACTCCGTGGACAAGTTGTTCAAAGAAAGCCGCGCCTTCCTCTGGCAGCCCGAACCCGCTTTTGAATTTCTCCACCGCCGAGGCCAGCTCATCGCCGGTGGTGTCGATCTGGTAAAGAAATTGGACGGCCAGCTCCCTGGCTTTTCGACGTTGACCCATGGAAAGACAGAACTCAGAGCTGACGCATCAGATCGACCATTTCGATGGTCGACAGAGCGGCCTGCCACCCTTTGTTCCCCGCCTTGGACCCGGCCCGTTCAATGGCCTGCTCCAGGTTGTCGGCCGTGATGACGCCGAAGCTGATGGGCACGCCCGTCTCGATGGCGGCCACGGCGATGCCTTTGGCGGCTTCCGAGGCGACGTATTCAAAATGAGGGGTGGCGCCCCTGATGACCGCGCCGAGGCAGACGACGCCGTCGAAGCGGCCGCCGCCGGCCAGCTTTTTGGCTGTCAAGGGCAGCTCAAAGGCGCCCGGCACTTTGTAGATGACTATGTCTCCCTCGGCCGCGCCGTGGCGGATCAAGGCGTCCAGGGCGCCCCCCAGGAGGCGGTCGGTGATGAAGTCGTTGAACCGGGCGGTGATTACGGCGATGCGCATCCCCGCGGCGTTAAGTTGGCCCTCTAGGACTTTCGGCATTTGGCCACCACCTCAGCTTAGATTGATGAGATGCCCCATCTTGAGGCATTTGGTCTTGAGATACTTGACGTTGTTCTCGTTGGGCGGAATCTCCAAAGGCACCCGCTCGACAATGCTCAGGCCGTACCCATCCAAGCCGATCATCTTCTTGGGGTTGTTGGTCATCAACCTCATGCGGCGAATGCCCAAGTGACGCAGAATTTGAGCGCCAATGCCGTAGTCGCGCATGTCTGGCTTGAAGCCGAGGGTCTCATT